>NZ_JBMKIG010000004.1:0-465025 GCF_049238005.1 Enterobacter cloacae complex sp. IR5459 | reverse complement strand
TAACGCCAACAGCCGTCCGACGGGGGACACCACCGGCTACCTGGCAAACCCGAAGGAGGTGTGAGATGGGAAGTGGATGGCATGAATGGCCGCTGATGATCTTCACGGTCTTTGGGCAGTGCGTGGCGGGCGGGTTTATCGTTCTTGCGCTGGCGCTGTTAAAAGGGAACCTCAATACTGAACAGCAGCAGCGTTTAGTGTTAAGCATGTTTGGCCTGTGGGTGTTGATGGGCATTGGGTTTATCGCCTCTACGCTGCACCTGGGCTCACCGATGCGCGCGTTTAACTCCCTGAACCGCGTAGGTGCCTCTTCGCTGAGTAACGAGATTGCCAGCGGCGCAATCTTCTTTGCCGTTGGCGGGCTGGGGTGGTTACTGGCAGCGGTGAAAAAGCTGCCGTCAGGGTTACGCGCGTTGTGGCTCATCGTCACTATGGTACTGGGCGTTGTCTTCGTCTGGATGATGGTCAGGGTGTACAACACAATTGATACGGTTCCAACCTGGTACAGCGTCTGGACGCCGATGAGCTTCTTCCTGACCATGTTTATTGGCGGGCCCCTGCTGGGTTATCTGCTGCTGCGCGTGGCTGGCATTAATGGTTGGGCGATGCGCCTGCTGCCCGCGGTCTCGCTGCTGGCGCTGGTAATCAGTACCGTTGTCGCGCTCATGCAGGGAGCGGAGCTGGCGACCATTCACAGCTCTATCCAGCAGGCTTCGGCGCTGGTGCCGGATTACGGTTCGCTGATGGCCTGGCGTGTGGTGCTGCTGACGGCTGCGCTGGTGTGCTGGATTGCCCCTCAGCTTAAAGGTTACTCGCCTGCGCTGCCGTTACTGTCCCTGGCCTTTGTACTGGTGCTGGCAGGGGAGTTAATTGGTCGCGGCGTATTTTATGGTCTGCATATGACGGTCGGTCTGGCTATCGCCAGCTAATTTTAGATTTTGTTATAAAAAGCCGGGACATAGCGCCCGGCTTTTCTTTTTTCATTCATGAAATTTTTCGACTGATGTTTCGTTGTAAAAATTCCCGGAAATAAATAAAAACAAATAGATAATTAATATCAGTAGCAGGCTTTGCATTAGCAGGATGAGTTTTTTAAATCGACAAGGCGCATAACGTGCGTGACGCCTGAATCGGTGGATTGACTTTGTTTTTGCCAGTGGCATGATGCGCACGAAATCTGAACTTCCTCACGGTTTTTAATCCATGACCACCTATACCCGCCCGGTGCTTTTGTTGCTCTGTGGCCTGCTTTTGCTGACCCTGGCGATCGCGGTGTTAAACACACTCGTCCCGCTATGGCTCGCCCATGAAAACTTACCGACCTGGCAGGTGGGTATGGTTAGCTCGTCCTTTTTTACGGGCAATCTGCTGGGCACCTTATTAACGGGCAGCCTTATTAAGCGCTTTGGTTTTAACCGCAGTTATTATCTGGCGTCGCTGATCTTTGCCGTCGGCTGCGCCGGTTTAGGCCTTATGGTCGGCTTCTGGAGCTGGATGGTCTGGCGCTTTATTGCGGGCGTCGGCTGCGCCATGATCTGGGTGGTGGTTGAAAGTGCGCTGATGTGCAGCGGCACGTCCCGTAATCGCGGGCGTCTGCTGGCGGCCTATATGATGGTTTACTACGTCGGTACCGTTCTGGGACAGCTGATGGTCAGCAAACTGCCAACCGACCTGATGAGCGTGCTGCCGTGGGTGACGGGCATGGTGCTGGCGGCGATCCTGCCGCTGCTCTTTACCCGTATTGTGAATCAAAACAGCGAACATCAGGAAGCCACCCACGTCTGGCCGATGCTGAGACTGCGCCAGGCGCGTCTGGGGGTTAACGGCTGCATTATTTCCGGGATTGTGCTGGGCTCGCTCTATGGCCTGATGCCGCTCTATCTTAACCATCAGGGCGTCAGTGATTCCGGGATCGGTTTCTGGATGGCGGTGATGGTCAGCGCGGGGATTGTCGGCCAGTGGCCGATTGGCCGCCTGGCGGACCGCTTTGGTCGTCTGCTGGTGCTGCGCGTTCAGGTCTTCGTGGTCATCATGGGCTGTCTCGCCATGCTCAGCAACGCCGCGATGGCGCCCGCGCTGTTCATTCTGGGGGCTGCGGGCTTTACGCTCTATCCGGTCGCGATGGCGTGGGCCTGTGAGAAAGTTGAGCATCACCAGCTGGTGGCGATGAACCAGGCTTTATTGCTGAGTTACACTATCGGCAGTTTACTGGGGCCGACTTTTACCGCTATGCTCATGCAAAATTATTCTGATAATCTGCTGTTTATTATGATCGCCAGCGTGTCGTTTATTTATCTGCTAATGCTGCTGCGCAAAGTGGGCGAACATCCAACGCCAGTGGCCCATGCCTGATTTATTAAAAGCCTGTCGATGACAGGCTTTTTTGTCCCTGTCACATATAAGACTTTTACTGATTGTGAGTTTTTACTGCCTGGCGATAATTCCAATGAGTTCTCCCACTAAAAGGCAGCCATCATGTCTACTCGTCGTTTTTCCACTACCGCACTTGCCGTAGTGTTGGCTTTAACGTTTGCAACGGCTCCGGCCATGGCTAATCCTGGTAACGGGAATGGCGGTGGTCACGGAAACGGTGGCGGACAAGGTAATAGCGGCAATCATGGTAACGGGAACTCTGGTAACCATGGTAATAAGCACAATAACGGTCAGGATAACCCTGGGAAATCGGATAAGAGCTTTAAAAACAGCAAAGATGTCGGTAATGATGTGGATGCTCGCGTAAGCTTCGATCATGCCCGCCATCTGGCCCTGAATTACGGCTTAACGGGCTACGACTCTCTGCCTCCGGGTATTGCGAAAAACCTGGCGCGCGGTAAGCCACTGCCTCCGGGCATTGCGAAGAAAACCGTGCCAGCCGATATGCTGGGTCAGCTTCCTTCCTATCCGGGCTATGAATGGCGCGTGGTAGGTGACGACCTGGTCTTAATTGCGCTGAGTACAGCGATTGTGACTTCCGTTATTAACGGCGTCTTTAAATAGAATATAAAAAGGCCCGGTTTTCACCGGGCCTTTTCGTTAATACATGACCTTGTGGCCATACTGCTCAAGAATACCTTTGACGCGCTCCATCGTCTCTTTTTTCGGCGGCTTCACGCCATCGAGCTTGTACTCTTCACCCATCGCCACCCATTTATGTTTACCCAGCTCGTGATAGGGCAGGAGTTCGATTTTCTCCACGTTACCCATATCCCGGGTAAATTCACCCAGACTATGTGCAGAGTCATCATCATCTGACCAGCCCGGCACCACCACGTAGCGGATCCAGGTCTTGACGCCTTTGTTGGCAATGTATTTGGCAAATTCCAGGGTACGGTGGTTCGAGACGCCAACCAGATTCTGGTGGATCTCATCGTTCATCTGCTTGAGATCGAGCATGACCAGATCGGTCACTTCAAGCAGTTCATCAATAACTGGATCGTAACGGCGCACAAAGCCGTTGGTGTCGAGGCAGGTATGAATGCCTTCTTTGTGGCAGGCGCGGAACCAGTCGCGCACAAATTCAGCCTGAAGAATGGCTTCACCGCCGGATGCCGTCACGCCACCGCCGGACGCGTTCATGAAGTGGCGATAGGTCACCACCTCTTTCATCAGATCTTCTACGGTGACTTCTTTACCGCCATGGGTGTCCCAGGTGTCGCGGTTATGGCAGTACAGGCAGCGCATCAGGCAGCCCTGGAAGAAAGTGATAAAGCGGATCCCCGGGCCATCGACGGTGCCACAGGATTCAAAGGAGTGAATGCGACCAATAATTGACATTGCGGTGATATCTCCGAATTTGGCCCATCCGGGGGCCTATGTAGATGCACAGCTCAAAGGCTATGTCGAGTCTGTTTTGGCTGTTATCCATTAAGTATAGATAGCGGACAAAAGAGACTGATGAAGCGAGGGTGTTAAAAAGGCCCCACTTGCGTGGAGCCTTTATTGTACGCTTTTTAACGCGTGATTTCAGTCAATTCCACTTACATGGACTGAGTGAAAGTACGGGTAATAACGTCCTGCTGCTGTTCTTTCGTCAGGGAGTTAAAACGTACTGCGTAGCCAGATACGCGGATGGTCAGCTGAGGATATTTCTCAGGGTGTTCCATCGCATCGAGCAGCATTTCACGGTTCATCACGTTCACGTTCAGGTGCTGACCACCTTCGATGGACGCTTCGTGGTGGAAGTAACCATCCATCAGACCCGCGAGGTTAGTTTTACGCACTTCGTCGTCTTTACCCAGCGCGTTTGGCACGATAGAGAAGGTGTAAGAGATACCATCTTTCGCGTAAGCAAACGGCAGTTTAGCAACGGAGGTCAGAGAGGCAACCGCACCTTTCTGGTCACGACCGTGCATTGGGTTAGCACCTGGGCCGAATGGCGCGCCAGCACGACGACCGTCTGGGGTGTTACCGGTTTTCTTACCATACACAACGTTAGAGGTGATGGTCAGAACAGACTGAGTCGGGATAGCGTTACGATAGGTAGTGAGTTTCTGAATTTTCTTCATGAAACGTTCTACCAGGTCAACCGCCATGTCATCAACGCGAGCGTCGTTGTTACCAAACTGCGGATATTCGCCTTCGATTTCGAAGTCGATAGCCAGACCATCTTCGTCACGAATTGGTTTAACTTTCGCATATTTGATTGCAGACAGGGAGTCAGCCGCAACGGACAGACCTGCGATACCACATGCCATGGTGCGAATGACGTCACGGTCATGCAGCGCCATCAGAGAGGCTTCGTAGCTGTACTTGTCGTGCATGTAGTGGATAACATTCAGCGCGGTCACGTACTGTTTAGCCAGCCAGTCCATGAAGTGATCCATGCGATCCATGACTTCGTCATAGTTCAGCACGTCGCCTTTGATCGGTTCAGACTTAGGACCAACCTGCATTTTCAGTTTTTCATCAACGCCGCCGTTGATTGCGTACAGCATGGTTTTCGCCAGGTTTGCACGCGCACCGAAGAACTGCATTTGCTTACCAACAACCATTGGACTTACGCAGCAAGCGATAGCGTAGTCATCGTTGTTGAAGTCAGGACGCATCAGATCATCGTTCTCATATTGCAGAGAAGAGGTGTCGATGGACACTTTAGCGGCGAATTTCTTGAAGTTCAGAGGCAGTTTTTCAGACCACAGAACGGTGATGTTCGGCTCCGGAGAAGGACCCATGGTGTACAGGGTGTTCAGGAAGCGGAAGCTGTTTTTGGTTACCAGAGTACGGCCATCTACGCCCATACCGCCGATAGATTCGGTTGCCCAGATTGGGTCACCAGAGAACAGCTCATCATATTCTGGGGTACGCAGGAAGCGAACCATACGCAGTTTCATGACCAGGTGGTCAATCATTTCCTGAGCGTCTTGTTCGGTGATTTTGCCTGCTTTCAGGTCACGTTCGATGTACGCATCCAGGAAGGTGGATACGCGGCCGAAGGACATTGCTGCACCGTTCTGAGACTTAACTGCGGCCAGGTAGCCGAAGTAGGTCCACTGGATAGCTTCCTGAGCGTTGGTAGCAGGACCAGAGATATCACAGCCGTATTTAGCCGCCATCTCTTTGATCTGACCCAGCGCACGGTGCTGTTCAGCGATCTCTTCACGCAGACGGATAGTCGCTTCCAGGTTTACGCCGTTTTCCAGGTCAGACTGGAGAGAGACGAACTGCGCGTATTTGTCTTTCATCAGGAAGTCGATACCGTACAGCGCAACGCGACGGTAGTCACCGATGATACGGCCACGGCCATAGGCATCTGGCAGACCGGTCAGAACGCCAGATTTACGGCAGTTCAGAATGTCTTTGGTGTAAACATCGAATACGCCCTGGTTATGGGTTTTGCGGTATTCGGTGAAGATTTTTTTCAGCATTGGGTCCAGCTCGCGGTTATACGCTTTGCAGGAACCTTCAACCATTTTGATACCACCGAACGGGATGATTGCGCGTTTCAGTGGTGCTTCAGTTTGCAGACCAACGATTTTCTCAAGGGCTTTATTGATGTAGCCAGCATCGTGAGAAGTGATGGTAGAAGCAACGGAGGTGTCAAAATCAACTGGCGCGTGAGTGCGGTTTTCCAGTTTAACGCCTTCCATTACGCTGTCCCACAGCTTGGTGGTTGCGTCAGTCGCACCAGCCAGGAAGGATTCGTCACCTTCATACGGGGTATAGTTTTTCTGAATAAAGTCACGGACGTTGACTTCATTCTGCCAGTCACCTTTCGTAAAACCTTCCCAGGCTGTGGCTAACTTTTCATTAAGCTCGGACATGTAACACCTACCTTCTTAAGTGGATTTTTTATTTACTGCCTGAGACAACCATTAATGATGATCGCCGCCACGCAGGTAAATGACCCAGTATGTCAACCCAACTAACAGACCCCCACCGATAATGTTCCCGATAGTGACGGGGATCAGGTTATCAGTAATGAAGTTCATAATCGTCAGGTGTGAAAAACTTTCCGGGGTTGAACCTACAGCAGTCCAGAACTCCGGGCTTGCAAAGTTGCGGATAACAATCCCCATCGGGATCATGAACATATTCGCAATACTGTGCTCAAAGCCGCTGGCAACAAACATCGCAACCGGCAGAACCATAATCATGGCTTTATCCATCAGGCTACGACCAGAGTAGCTCATCCAGACCGCCAGGCAGACCATCAGGTTTGCAAGGATGCCGAGAGCAACGGCTTCGATAAATGTATGGTGCATTTTGTGGTCGGCGGTTTGCAGGACGTTAAGCCCCCAGCCGCCGTTGGCGGTCATATACTCGCCAGAGAGCCACATCAACAGAACAAAGAGCAGACAGCCAATCAGGTTGCCAACGTAAACGTTGAGCCAGTTGCGCCCCAGTTGACCCCAGGTAATTCTTCCGCTGGCTTTTGCCACAACAATCAGCACCGTTGAGGTGAAGAGGTCGGCGCCGCAGATGACGCAGAGAATCAGGCCCAGTGAGAAGCAAATACCACCAATCAGTTTCGCTATGCCGAAAGGCATCCCGGCAGTGCCGGTGGTGGCTGTGATATAGAAGACGAAAGCGATGGAGATGAACACCCCAGCCGTAATGGCCAGAAAGAACGTCGTCATCGGATGTTTCGTGGCTTTGTAGACACCCGCTTCTTCGGCAACTTTCGCCATCGCAGCGGGGAGTAATAGATCAAAAGGGTTGTCAGCTTTCACACTAACTCTCTCTTTATTAAGTCGGCGACGAGATACTAACAAAGCATTATAGAAGAGAAATTGATATAGATCATATCTCGCCTGGCTTATAGGCCCGCAGTGTGTATGCTTTTACAGCGAAAGCGGAGTAAGTATTTGATTATCCGTATAAAAATAAATTTTAAAAGTTATGAAAAGAGTTGAATTTTTTCCTTCAGCCTCCCATGGAACAGTTAATTAAAATGGAGTATTTATTATAATTAGTAACAGTAAAGCTCAGGTAAGCGTTTTTATATTTACCCGTGGTTAACTTAATTATTACAATTAAACGTCATTGCGGAAAAATAAAAAAAAGGGGCAATGAAATTGCCCCGTAATATAGCTCAGGCGATTGAATACGCCTACAGCCATTAATGTTATATGCGCTTATTTTGACCAGTAAGCGGCTTTTGCCTTCTGCAATTTTTCATACGCATTCAGCAGTGACTGATGCGCCGGGAAGGCTTTCAGATCGCTGTCAACCGCTTGCAGGCCGTAGAATGGTTCTTCACCGCTCAGCGCCGCGCTGGCAGCTTCAACGGCATCCGCACCGTACATACGCACAAAGGCGTTCAGATACTGCAATGGCTCGCGGTCGTCTTCCTGAGAAAGCAGGAGCAGCGTTTGCAGGCAACGGTAATAATTAGTGCGCTCGGCGGAGAAGACGGACTGGTTAAACTCCATCGTCCACTCGGTCCAGGCCAAAGCCTGATCCAGATCGCCGCCCGCCAGCGCCAGCATCGCTTTCAGCTCGCCGATGCGCAGGGTGTACCAGCCGTTATCTTTTCCGGTCGCCAGACCCAGCAGTTCGCGTACGCGGGTGAAATCATCATGGCCTTCTTCGTCCAGCTGGGCGATCAGGTTCAGATAATCCTCTTTCTCCCATTCGCTGCCCGGCAGAGCCAGCAGCGTTTCACGCAGATGCGCGCCCATGCTGTTGTTCGCCAGCCACAGATCTTCCGCCGGATAGATATCAGACATGCCAGGCACGATGATGCGGCACGCGTAAACGCCAAGATGCTCGTAGTCGGCAATGTACACTTCCTGGTCTTCCGCGTTAAAGATCGCCATCAGCGTCGCGAACTCTTCTTCCGTGGTACCGGCAAAGCTCCAGTCCACGAACGGATAGTCCGCGTCCTGCTTGAACATATCCCAGGAAATTAAGCCGCTGGAATCGATGAAGTGAGTTTCGAGGTTGGTATGCTCGGCCACTTCTTCATCGTCAAACGTTGGCGGCGTAAACACGTCGAGATCTTTCAGGCTACGGCCCTGGAGCAGCTCGGTAACGGTACGCTCCAGCGCC
This sequence comes from Enterobacter cloacae complex sp. IR5459, assembly GCF_049238005.1. Classification (NCBI taxonomy): domain Bacteria; kingdom Pseudomonadati; phylum Pseudomonadota; class Gammaproteobacteria; order Enterobacterales; family Enterobacteriaceae; genus Enterobacter; species Enterobacter cloacae complex sp. IR5459. The sequence goes on along the minus strand of NZ_JBMKIG010000004.1, from coordinate 456,535 downwards.
ACGCCGAAGTCCGGGTGCGCGCCGAAGGAGGCGAAGCAGGTGCCGTTGGTCGGGTTAAACAGCACGACGCAGATCACTGGATACTTGCCGCCCAGCGAGCTGTCATACGCAAAGATTGGGAAACCTTCTGCTTCCAGCTTGGCGATGGATTCCACCACGCCCGGGTAGCGCGCCAGCACCTCTGCCGGAATTTCAGGCAGGCTGATGGATTCGGCAATAATGCGGTTTTTGATATGACGCTCGAAGACTTCAGACAGCCCCTGCACGCGCGCTTCATTGCGGGTGTTACCGGCGGACATGCCGTTAGACACATACAGGTTGCCGACGATGTTCATCGGGATATAGACGGTCTGCTCGTCAGACTGACGGGTAAACGGCAGGGCGCAAATACCGCGATCGTCGTTACCGGACTGCAGATCGATCAGCATGCTGGCGGTCAGTTCGTTTTCCGGATCGTAGAAGGCACGCAGGCGCGCGTCGAGAATTCCTTCCGGCAGTTCATCGTCTTCGGTCAGCGGGAACCATTTTTCGTTCGGATAGTGAACGAACGGGCCGTTGGCGATGGTTTCGCCCAGCCAGAAGTCAGCAAAGAAATAGTTGGTGGACAGACGCTCAAAATACTCACCCAGCGCGGAGGCCAGTGCCGCTTTTTTTGTCGCGCCTTTACCGTTGGTAAAGCACAGGGCACAGTCTTTATCGCGAATATGCACAGACCAGACATGCGGCACCGGATTGAGCCAGGAGGCTTCTTCGATGTTAAAACCCAGGTCGGTCAGTTTCTGCTGGAAGCGAGCGATGGAATCTTCCAGAGCGGCGTCTTTGCCGGGGATAAACGTTTGAGTCATGGCGTTCACTTTTATCGTACGTAAAGCGCGCAATGATACGGGTTTTGCGTGACGGGTGCTATCTCCGGCGAAAATAAAAGACTGGGCTATGCTTATTGTCAGTAACTCACTGTTAAGGCATAGAAAAATGAAAGCATTCGATCTCCAGCGGATGGCGTTTGATAAAGTCCCCCCTGAATTTTTAGGCGAAGTGGCGCTGCGTAGTCTGTATACCTTCGTTCTGGTCTTCCTGTTTCTTAAAATCACCGGTCGTCGCGGCGTGCGGCAGATGTCGCTTTTTGAAGTATTGATCATCCTGACGCTGGGTTCCGCGGCGGGGGATGTCGCCTTCTATGATGATGTGCCGATGGTGCCGGTATTTATCGTTTTTGTCACACTGGCGCTGCTTTACCGCCTTGTCATGTGGCTGATGTCGAAAAGTGAAAAGCTGGAAGATCTGCTTGAAGGGAAGCCGGTCGTTATCGTCGAGGACGGTCAGCTGGCCTGGGAAAATGTGCAAAGCGCCAATATGACGGAGTTTGAGTTCTTTATGGAACTCCGTCTGAGCAGTGTTGAGCAACTGGGGCAGGTGCGTCTGGCGATTATGGAAACGAATGGTCAAATCAGCGTTTATTACTATCCCGACGATGAGGTGAAGCCCGGTCTGTGCATCCTGCCGGATATGCTTATCGAACGATACAAAACTGTACCTGAAGCGGGGGAGTATGCCTGCATAAAATGTAGTCATGTGGTGGTCATGCAGGCGGGCGATCATCAATTATGCCCCCGCTGTACGAATCCAGAATGGACGAAGGTTAGCCGGGCTAAACGCATCACCTGACAGCGATTTTGTCGGTTTTGTGACAACGGTACGGCAGATTGTATTGTGTGACGAGTAACACATTTCTTCGGCCATCAGTTTTAGACATTGCGGCGCGTGTCACTGAATGATAAAACCGATATCCACAGTTATAACTTATGGCTTTTAGCGTGGTGAGGGGAAATGGCTCAAGTCTTTAATTTCAGTTCAGGTCCGGCAATGTTACCGACAGATGTGCTCAAACAGGCTCAACAGGAGCTGTGTGACTGGAACGGTCTGGGTACGTCGGTGATGGAAATCAGCCACCGGGGTAAAGCCTTTATTCAGGTGGCGGAAGAGGCAGAAAAGGATTTTCGCGATCTGCTGAACATTCCCTCGAACTACAAAGTTTTGTTCTGTCACGGCGGTGGACGCGGCCAGTTTGCGGGTATCCCGCTCAATCTGCTGGGCGACAAAACCACCGCTGATTACGTTGATGCGGGCTACTGGGCGGCCAGTGCGGTAAAAGAAGCGCATAAATATTGCACGCCGAATGTCATCGATGCCAAAGTGACCGTTGACGGTCTGCGCGCCGTGAAGCCGATGAGTGAGTGGCAGCTTTCTGACAACGCCGCGTATCTTCACTACTGCCCGAACGAAACCATTGACGGTATTGCCATTCACGAAGAGCCAGACTTTGGCGAAAATGTCATTGTGACGGCGGACCTCTCTTCAACCATTCTGTCCACCCCGCTGGATGTCAGCCGCTACGGCGTCATCTACGCGGGTGCCCAGAAAAACATCGGTCCTGCGGGCCTGACAATCGTTATCGTGCGTGAAGACCTGCTGGGGAAAGCCCATAAGTCTTGCCCGTCAATTCTGGATTACACCGTCCTGAACGACAACGATTCCATGTTCAACACCCCATCAACTTTTGCCTGGTATCTCTCCGGCCTGGTCTTCAAATGGCTGAAGCTAAAAGGCGGTGTGGCGCAGATGGATAAGATCAATCAGCAAAAGGCTGAACTGCTGTACGGCGTGATCGACAAGAGCGATTTCTACCGTAACGATGTCGCCAAAACTAACCGTTCGCGCATGAACGTGCCGTTCCAGCTGGCGGACAGCAACCTGGATAACGTGTTCCTTGAAGAGTCCTTCGCGGCGGGTCTGCATGCGCTGAAAGGCCACCGTGTGGTAGGCGGGATGCGCGCCTCTATCTATAACGCCATGCCGCTGGAAGGCGTTAAAGCCCTGACTGATTTCATGATCGACTTCGAACGTCGTCACGGTTAATTGGCTGTTTTTCACCCCCGCAGCGTTCCTGCGGGGTTTTTATTATGTTGAGTTGAGAGTTGAGTTTCATGGAATCCCTGACGTTACAACCTATCGCGCGGGTAGATGGCACCATTAATCTGCCTGGTTCAAAAAGTGTCTCGAACCGCGCTCTGCTGCTGGCAGCTCTGGCAAACGGCACCACCGTCCTCACTAATCTGCTGGACAGCGATGACGTGCGCCATATGCTCAATGCACTGAAAGCGTTGGGCGTTCAGTACGCGCTGCCTGACGATCGTACCCGTTGTGAAGTCACCGGTAACGGCGGCGCGTTACATTCTGCTGAAGCGCTGGAGCTTTTCCTGGGTAACGCCGGTACCGCGATGCGTCCTCTGGCCGCTGCGCTGTGTCTGGGGAGTAACGATATTGTGCTGACCGGTGAGCCGCGAATGAAAGAGCGTCCGATCGGCCATCTGGTGGATGCCCTGCGCCAGGGCGGCGCGCAGATTGATTATCTTGAGCAGGAAAATTACCCGCCCCTGCGTCTGCGCGGGGGATTCACTGGCGGCAATGTAGAGGTTGACGGTAGCGTTTCCAGCCAGTTCCTGACCGCGCTGCTGATGACCGCACCGCTGGCACCACAGGACACCGTCATCAGCATTAAAGGCGACCTGGTTTCTAAGCCGTACATTGATATCACCCTGCACCTGATGAACACCTTTGGTGTTGAGGTGGAAAACCAGTCTTATCAGCGCTTCGTGGTGCGCGGAGCGCAGCAGTATCAGTCCCCGGGCCACTACCTGGTTGAAGGCGATGCTTCCTCCGCCTCCTATTTCCTTGCCGCAGGTGCGATTAAAGGCGGTACGGTAAAAGTGACGGGCATTGGCCGCAACAGCGTGCAGGGCGATATCCGTTTTGCTGACGTGCTGGAAAAAATGGGCGCGGTGGTGACCTGGGGCGATGACTTCATCTCCTGTACCCACGGTGAGCTGAACGCCATTGATATGGATATGAACCATATTCCGGATGCGGCGATGACCATTGCTACCGCTGCGCTGTTTGCGAAAGGCACCACCACGCTGCGAAACATTTACAACTGGCGTGTGAAAGAGACGGACCGCCTGTTCGCGATGGCAACCGAGCTGCGTAAAGTGGGGGCCGAGGTAGAAGAGGGCGAAGACTACATTCGCGTCACGCCGCCGGCAAAACTGCAATTTGCAGAAATTGGCACCTACAACGATCACCGCATGGCGATGTGTTTCTCGCTGGTGGCGTTGTCAGATACGCCAGTCACTATCCTTGATCCGAAGTGTACGGCAAAAACGTTCCCGGACTACTTCGAACAGCTGACGCGCATTAGCACCCTGGCCTGATGATCGTATGCCGCATCACCTGATGCGGCATTTCCTTACGCTTTCTGACACTCATCCTCTTTCATTTCTTCTACACTCTGCTTCAATCATTCCGTAATTTGCACGCAAAGGTAACAGTTGCGCACGTTGGCGCGTATAATGCGCGGCGTTCATGTAAACGGTATGCCTTAATTAAGGAGAAAAAGATGACGGCAATTGCCCCGGTAATCACCATTGATGGGCCAAGTGGCGCAGGGAAAGGTACTCTGTGCAAAGCGATGGCGGAAGCATTGCAATGGCATCTTTTAGATTCGGGAGCAATCTATCGCGTGCTGGCGCTGGCTGCGCTGCATCATCATGTGGATGTTGCGTCTGAAGAAGCGCTGGTACCGCTGGCTGCGCATCTGGATGTGCGCTTTGTCTCGACCGATGGCAACCTTGAAGTGATCCTGGAAGGGGAAGATGTCAGCGGTGAAATCCGTACCCAGGAAGTGGCCAATGCGGCCTCTCAGGTGGCGGCTTTCCCACGCGTTCGTGAAGCGCTGTTACGTCGCCAGCGCGGTTTCCGTGAAGCGCCGGGGCTGATCGCCGACGGCCGCGACATGGGAACCGTGGTATTCCCTGATGCGCCAGTGAAAATTTTCCTTGACGCCTCTTCAGAAGAACGTGCCCATCGCCGCATGCTTCAGTTGCAGGAAAAGGGGTTTAGTGTTAACTTTGATCGCCTTTTATCCGAGATAAAAGAGCGCGATGACCGCGATCGTAACCGCGCCGTCGCACCACTTGTTCCCGCGCAAGACGCATTAGTGCTGGATTCAACCAGTTTAACTATTGAGCAAGTGATTGAAAAAGCGCTACAATATGCGCGCCAAAAACTGGCACTCGCGTAATCGCGACCGATTTAGCAGTACCCCCGCTGCAATGGATTGACGGCGGGTATGTGAAACAACCCCATCCGGCACGGAGCCAGGTGGACGTTAATATTAACCTGAAGATTAAACATGACTGAATCTTTTGCTCAACTGTTTGAAGAATCCTTAAAAGAAATCGAAACCCGTCCGGGTTCCATCGTTCGTGGCGTTGTTGTTGCTATCGACAAAGACGTTGTACTGGTTGACGCCGGTCTGAAATCTGAGTCTGCCATCCCGGCTGAGCAGTTCAAAAACGCCCAGGGCGAGCTGGAAATCAAGGTAGGTGACGAAGTTGACGTTGCTCTGGACGCAGTAGAAGACGGCTTCGGCGAAACCCTGCTGTCTCGTGAGAAAGCTAAACGTCACGAAGCATGGATCACGCTGGAAAAAGCTTACGAAGAAGCTGAAACTGTGGTCGGTGTTATCAACGGCAAAGTTAAAGGTGGCTTCACTGTTGAGCTGAATGGTATTCGTGCGTTCCTGCCAGGTTCTCTGGTAGACGTTCGTCCAGTCCGTGACACCCTGCACCTCGAAGGCAAAGAGCTTGAGTTCAAAGTAATCAAGCTGGACCAGAAGCGTAACAACGTTGTTGTTTCCCGTCGTGCCGTTATCGAATCCGAAAACAGCGCAGAACGCGATCAGCTGCTGGAAAACCTGCAGGAAGGCATGGAAGTCAAAGGTATCGTTAAGAACCTCACTGACTACGGCGCATTCGTTGACCTGGGCGGCGTTGATGGCCTGCTGCACATCACCGACATGGCGTGGAAACGCGTTAAGCACCCAAGCGAAATCGTGAACGTGGGCGACGAAATCACTGTTAAAGTGCTGAAGTTCGACCGCGAGCGTACTCGTGTATCCCTCGGCCTGAAACAGCTGGGCGAAGATCCATGGGTAGCTATCGCTAAGCGTTACCCAGAAGGTACTAAACTGACTGGTCGCGTAACCAACCTGACTGACTACGGCTGCTTCGTTGAAATCGAAGAAGGCGTTGAAGGTCTGGTGCACGTTTCCGAAATGGACTGGACCAACAAAAACATCCACCCATCCAAAGTTGTTAACGTTGGTGATGTAGTGGAAGTGATGGTTCTGGATATCGACGAAGAACGTCGTCGTATCTCCCTGGGCCTGAAGCAGTGCAAAAACAACCCATGGCAGCAGTTCGCGGAAACCCACAACAAGGGTGACCGTGTTGAAGGTAAAATCAAGTCTATCACTGACTTCGGTATCTTCATCGGCCTGGACGGCGGCATCGATGGCCTGGTTCACCTGTCTGACATCTCCTGGAACGTTGCAGGCGAAGAAGCAGTTCGTGAATACAAAAAAGGCGACGAAATCGCAGCAGTTGTTCTGCAAGTTGACGCAGAGCGTGAGCGTATCTCCCTGGGCGTTAAACAGCTTGCAGAAGATCCGTTCAACAACTGGGTTGCACTGAACAAGAAAGGCGCAATCGTAAACGGTAAAGTGACTGCTGTTGACGCTAAAGGCGCAACCGTAGAACTGGCTGACGGCGTTGAAGGTTACCTGCGCGCTTCCGAAGCTTCACGTGACCGCGTTGAAGATGCAACTCTGGTTCTGAGCGTTGGTGACGACGTTGAAGCTAAGTTCACCGGTGTTGACCGTAAGAACCGTGCAATCAGCCTGTCTGTTCGTGCTAAAGACGAAGCTGATGAGAAAGATGCAATCGCAACTGTGAACAAACAGGAAGATGCAAACTTCTCTAACAACGCAATGGCTGAAGCTTTCAAAGCAGCTAAAGGCGAGTAAGTTCAGGTTCGCACCATCATTTGAGCTGTAACGCATTTACAGCGCGAAGGATGGAGAGCAGACTTGACAGATTGCAGGATTCGTCCTGTAATCAATAACAAAGGGCGGCTACGGCCGCCCTTGTTTAATAAGCTGTTCAGCTAATGGGTTTGAAAGGAACCGGAGGAATCATGACCAAGTCAGAATTGATTGAAAGACTTGCCAGTCAGCAACCGCATATCCCTGCCAAGGCTGTGGAAGATGCCGTTAAAGAGATGCTGGAGCATATGGCTACCACTCTTGCCCAGGGCGAGCGCATTGAAATCCGCGGTTTCGGTAGTTTTTCCCTGCACTATCGTGCACCACGTACCGGGCGTAACCCGAAGACTGGCGATAAAGTGGAGCTGGAAGGAAAGTATGTTCCGCACTTTAAGCCGGGTAAAGAACTGCGCGATCGCGCCAATATTTACGGTAACTGAGTTTAATCATCAGGGTTAAACTGAGTTTAAAGAAAGCACCTTAGGGTGCTTTTTTTGTATCCCGCCCCTGCATTTCTGAATACGCGCCGCATTTAAATTTTCTCTTTACTGTAAACGCTAAAAAACGTTGCAGCGTCCGCTGTAAATCACGCCTTTTCTGTCTGACGACGCATCAGTCCCGCCGCATAATCGCCTGAAACATGGAGGTGAAGATGGGGATCCACGTTATCAGTATGTGCGCCATTCTGGCCATAATCCCGCTCTATTGGTTACCCGTTTTGCCAGATTTGCATATTGTCTGGTTGCTGATTGCCGCAGGAATTGCGTTATCAGTACAGCAGAGAAAATGGCTCAGGTTTTCAGGCCTCGCATTGCTTTTTATGTGCTGGGGGATCCTGGCCGCTCAGGAAAGCGTGTGGCCGATGAACCATTTAACGAAAGTTCCGCAGCAGGCCGAGGTGGTCATTACCGCAACGGACGGCGCAACGATGCATCAGGGAAGGATTATCAGCCTCAATGGAGAACGTGTGTGGGCTGCCATGGGCGTGGCGCTGTATGGCAACTATCTGCCGCAAAACGTCTGCGTGGGTCAACGCTGGGCAATGACCCTGCGGCTCAGGGCGGTACACGGAGAACTCAACGATGGCGGCTATGATTCACAGAAAAATGCCTTTGCCCGACATCAGACGCTGAGTGGACGGTTTACCCATGCGGCGCTCGTTGACGAAGGCTGTAGCCTGCGTGCGCAGTACCTGACATCACTACAGAGTACGCTTTCAGCATATCAGTGGGGACCCGTGATACTGGGGCTGGGAATGGGGGAGCGGCTGTCGGTCTCGCGGGAGATAAAAAACCTGATGCGTGAGACCGGAACGATGCATCTGATGGCAATCTCGGGATTGCATATTGCGCTGGCCGCTTCTGTCATCTGGTTTCTGGCGCGAGGCATCCAGTTCTTCCTGCCGGGCCGCTGGATTATCTGGCAAATCCCCTTGCTGGCAGGGCTGATTTTTGCCGCGTTTTACGCATGGCTAACAGGCTTACAGCCGCCTGCGCTGCGCACGGCTATCGCGCTTGTGGTACTGGCGGCATTAAAAATGAGTGGTCGCCAGTGGTCGCCCTGGCAGGTATGGCTTACCTGCGTGGCGGCGATCTTGGTTTTCGATCCACTGGCGGTCCTGTCACAAAGCCTGGCGCTATCAGCGTTTGCGGTCGCCGCGCTTATTTTTTGGTATCAGTGGTTGCCTCTCCCGCTCTGGCAACGTGGCCGGTGCCTGCGGCCGCTGGTTACGCTGTTGTATTTGCAGGTCGGTATGCTGCTGCTTCTGTTGCCGCTTCAGGTGCTGATTTTCCATGGTTTCAGTCTCTCCTCGCTGGCGGCGAATCTGTTTGCCGTTCCTCTGGTCACGTTTATCTCAGTTCCGCTGATCCTGCTCGGCATGTTTCTGCATCTGTTTCCGGTGGCGACGCTGGAAAGTATCGTCTGGCTGGCTGCCGATAAATCTCTGGCAGGGCTTTTCTGGCTATTGATGCGTTTACCGAATGGCTGGCAGGACGTTGATGAACGCTGGCAATACCTGACGTTACTGCCATGGCTGCTGATCATTGGCTGGCGATTCAGGGCCTTCAGCGCAGTACCCGCAGTCTGTCTGGCAGGCAGCGTGGTGCTGGCATTTCCCCTCTGGCACAGGGCCAAAACAGACAGCTGGTCCCTGCATATGCTGGATGTAGGGCAGGGGCTGGCGATGGTCATTGAGCGTCACGGGAAGGCCATTCTGTATGACACTGGGTTGGCATGGCCCGGTGGGGACAGCGGGCAGCAGCTGATTATCCCCTGGCTACGCTGGCATCATCTGAGGCCGGAAGGGGTGATCCTGAGCCATGAACATCTCGACCACGCGGGGGGACTGGCATCGCTAAAAGCTGCCTGGCCCGCAATGTGGATCAGAAGCCCCTTATCCTGGGCCGGGCATCTTCCTTGCTTTCGTGGAGAGCGATGGCAGTGGCAGGGTTTAACGTTCTCCGTGCACTGGCCACCCGAAAATACCTCGGCAAAAGGTAACAACCGCTCCTGCGTGGTAAAAATCGATGACGGCGAACAAAGCGTTTTACTGACCGGAGATATTGAAGGGCAGGCAGAACTGGCAATGCTGAGCCACCGCTGGCGTCAACTAGCGTCTACACTGATTCAGGTGCCGCATCATGGAAGTAACACGTCATCTTCAACACCGCTGCTACAGCGCGTGGAGGGACAGGTTTCGCTGGCCTCGATGGCCCGCTATAACGCGTGGCGTTTCCCTTCCATCAAAGTAGTCAGGCGCTATCGAACTGAGGGATATCTCTGGCTTGATACTCCGCAGTCCGGACAGATATCTGTGACGTTTTCGCACCAAAGTCGGCAAATTCGCCGCTTACGTGAACACTATTTACCGCGTTGGTATCATCAGTGGTTTGGCGCGCCCGTAGATAACGGGTAGAATATGCGGCTATTTCAACAAATGCTGGTTTTTTGAATGCATAACGACAAAGATCTCTCCACGTGGCAAACGTTCCGCCGGCTCTGGCCGATGATTGCTCCTTTCAAAGCAGGCTTGATCGTGGCGGGCGTAGCGTTAATCCTCAACGCAGCCAGCGATACGTTTATGTTATCGCTTCTCAAACCGTTACTGGATGACGGTTTCGGTAAAACGGATCGTTCAGTGCTGCTATGGATGCCGCTGGTGGTTATTGGGCTGATGATCTTACGCGGAATCTCCAGCTATGTATCCAGCTACTGCATCTCCTGGGTATCCGGTAAAGTGGTGATGACCATGCGCCGTCGGTTATTCAGCCATATGATGGGGATGCCGGTCTCATTCTTTGACAAGCAGTCAACCGGTACCCTGCTGTCGCGTATTACCTACGATTCAGAGCAGGTTGCGTCGTCCTCTTCCAGCGCACTGATTACCGTTGTGCGTGAAGGCGCATCCATCATCGGCCTGTTCGCGATGATGTTCTATTACAGCTGGCAACTGTCGCTGATCCTTATTGTGCTGGCGCCGATTGTCTCCATCGCGATCCGCGTGGTATCAAAGCGTTTTCGCAACATCAGTAAAAATATGCAGAATACGATGGGGCAGGTGACTACCAGCGCCGAGCAGATGCTGAAAGGCCATAAGGAAGTGTTGATCTTCGGCGGTCAGGAAGTCGAAACCAAACGCTTTGACAAGGTCAGCAACAGAATGCGTCTGCAAGGGATGAAAATGGTATCGGCCTCGTCGATTTCCGATCCGATCATTCAGCTGATTGCCTCTCTGGCCCTGGCCTTCGTCCTGTATGCCGCAAGCTTCCCGAGCGTAATGGAAACCCTGACTGCGGGTACCATTACCGTGGTGTTCTCATCCATGATTGCGCTGATGCGTCCGCTGAAATCGCTGACTAACGTCAACGCCCAGTTCCAGCGCGGGATGGCAGCCTGTCAGACGCTGTTCAGCATCCTCGATTCCGAACAGGAAAAAGATGAAGGTACACGCGTGATCGAGCGCGCTAAAGGCGACCTGGAATTCCGTAACGTGACCTTTACCTATCCAGGCCGTGAAGTGCCGGCGCTGCGTGATATCAGCCTGTCCATCCCGGCGGGTAAAACCGTCGCGCTGGTCGGTCGTTCCGGTTCGGGCAAGTCGACCATTGCCAGCCTGATTACCCGTTTCTACGATATCGACCAGGGCGAGATCCTGCTTGATGGTCACGACCTGCGGGAATATACCCTCCAGTCGCTGCGTAACCAGGTCGCGCTGGTCTCGCAGAACGTGCATCTGTTCAACGATACGGTGGCGAACAACATTGCGTATGCCCGTACCGAAGAGTACAGCCGTGAAGAGATCGAGAATGCGGCGCGTATGGCCTATGCGATGGACTTCATTAACAAAATGGATAACGGTCTGGATACGATCATTGGCGAAAACGGGGTGCTGCTCTCCGGTGGTCAGCGTCAGCGTATCGCGATTGCCCGTGCGCTGCTGCGCAACAGTCCGATTCTGATCCTCGATGAAGCAACGTCCGCACTGGATACGGAATCTGAACGCGCTATCCAGTCTGCTCTGGATGAATTACAGAAAAACCGTACCTCGCTGGTTATCGCGCACCGTCTGTCGACCATCGAACAGGCTGACGAAATCGTGGTGGTGGAAGATGGCGTGATCGTTGAACGCGGCAGCCATGCGGACCTGCTGGAACAGCGTGGTGTTTACGCGCAGCTTCATAAAATGCAGTTCGGTCAATGATTGCACGCATCTGGTCGGGTGAATCCCCTCTGTGGGTGCTGCTTCTCCCGCTCTCCTGGCTGTATGGCCTGGTGAGCGGTGCTATTCGTCTGCTTTACCGCCTTGGGATCAAGCGCGCCTGGCGCGCACCGGTACCGGTAGTGGTGGTCGGCAACCTGACGGCGGGTGGAAACGGCAAAACCCCGGTGGTGATCTGGCTGGTAGAGCAGCTCCAGAGGCGCGGTATCCGCCCGGGAGTTGTCTCACGCGGTTACGGTGGTAAAGCGGCGCAGTATCCACTGGTGCTGAGCCCAGCTACGACAACCGCTGAAGCCGGTGATGAGCCGGTACTGATTTACCAGCGTACCGGCGCGCCGGTTGCGGTATCGCCGGTGCGCAGTGATGCCGTGAAGGCACTGCTTGCGGAGCATGATGTACAAATCATCATTACCGATGATGGTTTGCAGCATTACGCGCTGGCGCGTGATAAAGAGATCGTGGTCATTGACGGTGTGCGGCGTTTTGGCAACGGCTGGTGGCTTCCAGCCGGTCCAATGCGCGAGCGTGCGTCGCGCCTGAAAACCGTCGATGCCGTGATTGTGAACGGTGGTGAAGCCAGAGCGGGCGAAATCCCGATGCTTCTTCGTCCCGGACAGGCCGTAAATATGCTGACCGGCGAGCGTAAAGACGTCGCGCAGCTGGATCGTCTGGTTGCGATGGCCGGTATAGGTCATCCGCCGCGTTTCTTCGCAACGCTGGAGCAGTGCGGCGCGCGGCTGGAAAAACGGGTGCCGCTGGCCGATCACCAGGCGTTAGTTGCCGAAGAGGTTGAAAGGCTGGCAGCGCCGGGCCAGACGCTGATCATGACGGAAAAAGACGCGGTAAAATGCCGGGCCTTTGCGAAAGAAAACTGGTGGTATCTGCCGGTTGACGCTGAACTCAGCGGCGAACAGCCGGAACATTTGCTCAAGGAACTGCTCGCGTTAGTGCAGTAACTTCTACGCGGTTCCGGTGGCGCTTTGACTGACAGGAAAACGCATGTCTCTACCGCAACTCTCACTTGCAGCCGCACGAAACCTGCATCTTGCCGCCCAGGGGCTTCTGAAAAAGCCCCGCCGCCGCGCGCAGCCAGCTGATATCCTCTCTACCGTGCAACGCATGTCGTTGCTGCAAATCGACACCATTAACATCGTGGCGCGTAGCCCGTATCTGGTCCTGTTTAGCCGCCTGGGAAACTATCCTCCGCAGTGGCTGGATAATGCGCTGAGTCAGGGCGAACTGATGGAATACTGGGCGCATGAAGCCTGTTTTCTCCCGCGCAGCGATTTTGCACTGGTGCGTCACCGCATGCTCGCCCCGGACAAAATGGGCTGGAAATACCGCCAGGAGTGGATGGTGGAACACGCGGATGAAATAGAACAACTGATTGCCCATATTCAGAAAAACGGTCCGGTACGCTCCGCGGATTTTGAACACCCGCGAAAAGGCGCCAGCGGATGGTGGGAGTGGAAACCGCACAAACGCCATCTTGAAGGGCTGTTTACGTCGGGCAAAGTGATGGTGGTCGAGCGCCGCAACTTTCAGCGCGTCTATGACCTCACGCACCGCGTTATGCCTCACTGGGACGATACGCGTGACCTGCTGTCTCAGGAGGTAGCCGAAGCCATCATGCTCGGGAACAGCGCCCGCAGCCTTGGCATCTTCCTCCCGCAGTGGCTGGCGGATTATTATCGTCTGCGTCAGCCGCAGCTAAAACCACTGCTCGAAACGTGGCAGCGCGAACAGCGCGTCATGCCGGTCTCGGTAGAGTCGTTAGGTGAAATGTGGCTGCATGCGGATTTGTTCCCTCTGCTGGCGCAGGCGCAGGAGGGCAAACTCCAGGCGACCCACAGTGCCGTGCTGTCGCCGTTCGACCCCGTTGTCTGGGACAGAAAGCGGGCCGAACAGCTGTTTGATTTCAGCTACCGTCTGGAATGCTACACCCCGGCGCCCAGGCGTCAGTATGGTTATTTTGTTTTGCCGCTGCTGCACAAAGGACAGCTTGTCGGGCGCATGGACGCTAAAATGCACCGTAAAACCGGCATGCTTGAAATTATCGCGCTCTGGCTGGAAGAGGGCATAAAGGTGACGGCTGGCCTGGAAAAAGGGTTAACGACTGCGCTCAGTGAATTTGCGCGCTGGCAGGGGGCGCATGAAATTGTACTCGGTCGCGTGCCTGTGGAGCTGTTTGCGACCTGTCGAGATGGCTGGGAAACAGACACTCCCTGAAAAGGGAATATGATAAGCTTTAGGGATTACCCATACGGAGGAACTATGGATCACCGTTTACTAGAAATTATTGCCTGCCCGGTGTGCAACGGCAAACTGTATTACAGCCAGGATAAACAAGAGCTGATTTGCAAACTGGACAGCCTGGCGTTCCCGCTGCGTGACGGTATTCCGGTCCTGCTGGAAAAGGAAGCCCGTTCACTGGTGGCAGAAGAGATCAAACCATGAGTTTTGTTGTCATTATCCCTGCGCGTTATGCTTCAACGCGCCTGCCAGGTAAACCGCTGGTGGATATCAATGGCAAACCGATGATTGTGCATGTCCTTGAACGGGCACGCGAATCGGGCGCCGGACGTGTCATCGTCGCCACCGATCACCCGGATGTCGCGCGAGCGGTTGAGGCCGCGGGTGGGGAAGTGTGCATGACCCGTGCCGATCATCAGTCAGGCACCGAGCGCCTGGCGGAAGTCGTCGAAAAATGCGGTTTCAGCGACGAGACGGTGATTGTGAACGTGCAGGGCGATGAGCCGATGATCCCGGCGGCGATTATCCGTCAGGTGGCCGACAACCTGGCTCGGCGTCAGGTCGGGATGGCAACCCTCGCGGTGCCGATTCACCACGCTGAAGAGGCGTTCAATCCGAATGCGGTGAAAGTGGTCATGGACGCAGAGGGCTACGCGCTCTATTTCTCCCGCGCTACCATTCCGTGGGATCGCGATCGTTTCGCGCAATCGAAAGAGACAATCGGCGAAACCTTCCTGCGCCACATCGGTATTTACGGCTACCGCGCCGGCTTTATTCGTCGCTACGTCGCCTGGGCACCAAGCCCGCTGGAGCATATTGAAATGCTCGAACAGCTTCGCGTGCTGTGGTACGGCGAGAAAATTCACGTTGCGGTTGCCCAGGAAATCCCAGGCACCGGCGTGGATACCCCTGAAGATCTCGAGCGCGTACGCGTCGAAATGCGTTAATTCGCTGGCATCCCCTCGTCTGGGGGGATGCTCTCCCGCCAGGCGATTTTCCTTTTCTTTTTCATTATTGATCTCTACCGGGTGACATCCGGGTTTCGCGCGCTCATTATAAAAGCAGTAGTCTTAATGGGGGTAATCTCATATGGAACAGCTGCGTGCTGAACTCAGCCATCTCCTTGGCGAAAAGCTAAGCCGGGTGGAATGCGTGAATGAAAAGGCCGATACCGCACTCTGGTCGTTGTATGACAGTCAGGGAAACCCCATGCCGCTGATGGCCAGAAGTTTTACCTCGCCGGGCGTCGCCAGACAGCTGGCCTGGAAAATGTCGATGCTTGCGCGGGAAGGGACTGTCCGTATTCCGACGGTCTACGGCGTGATGACCCATGAGGAGCATCCCGGCCCGGATGTTCTGCTTATCGAGCGTTTACGCGGGGTTTCTGTTGAAGCCCCGACGCGTACACCGGAGCGCTGGGAACAGCTGAAAGATCAGATTGTCGAGGCTCTGCTTGCCTGGCATCGGCAGGACAGCCGGGGTCTTGTTGGCGCGGTAGACAGCACCCAGGAAAACCTGTGGCCGCTGTGGTATCGCCAGCGTGTCGAAGTGCTGTGGGGCACGCTGAACCAGTTCAACAACACCGGCTTAACGATGCAGGACAAACGTATTCTGTTCCGCACCCGGGAATGTCTGCCGACGCTGTTTGAGGGTTTTAACGACAACTGCGTGCTGGTTCACGGCAACTTCACGCTACGCAGTATGCTTAAAGACTCGCGCAGCGACCAACTGCTGGCGATGGTCGGGCCGGGGATCATGCTCTGGGCGCCGCGCGAGTACGAACTGTTCAGGCTGAGCGAGGGCGGGGCGGCGGAAGATTTGCTCTGGCACTATCTTCAGCGCGCCCCCGTTGCGGAGGCCTTTCTCTGGCGACGCTGGCTCTATCTTCTCTGGGATGAGGTGGCGCAACTGGTCAACACCGGGCGCTTTAATCGCGCCAGTTTCGATCTGGCCGCAAAATCACTCCTGCCCTGGCTTGCCTGACGAACCCTTAAGCCACTGCCACAAGCGGCCAAGCGTCTCGTAGCCGACGCGGTCGCTGTGCATCAGCCATACCGGGGACGGGATTATCCGTTCCCACGGATTGAGCGGGGCGTCAATAGCCATCTGGTTTGCCGGAGCAGGAAGCGGATGCAGGCCCTGCTTCTCAAAGAAAATCATTGCGCGCGGCAGGTGTGAAGCAGAGGTCACCAGCAGGAACGGTACATCACCGATGGCCTGTTTCACCGCCGCCGCCTCTTCTTCGGTATCTTTTGGGCTATCCAGCGTGATGATGGCGGAACGCGGTACGCCAAGTGATTCAGCCACTCTTGCTCCTGCTTCAGCGGTACTGACCGGGTTGGTTTTTGCCGCAGCGCCCGTGAAGATCATCTTCGATCCAGGATTGGCCAGCCACAGGCGGATCCCCTCGTTCAGGCGCGGCAGGCTGTTGTTGATCAGGTTCGAGCTGGGCGCCCAGTTCGGATCCCAGGTATACCCGCCGCCCAGCACCACGATATAGCCCACCTTCTGATTTCCCTGCCACGTCGGGTAGGTGTTTTCAATCGGACGTAATAAACCGTCAGCGACCGGTTGCAGGCTGAGTAACAGCAGCGCCAGCCAGCCCACGGTAACAAGGGATTTACCGCTTTTCTGAAAGCGGCTAAACCATATCATTGCCAGCCCCAGCGCGATGAGAAGCAACAGCAGGGGAAGGGGAAGCATCATGCCTCCGATATATTTTTTTAGGGTAAAAAGCATCCTTTTTGGTTCCTTTTTTAACCATACAGCAGGCGATTGTCGGTGATATTACACCAGAGTGGTTCATTCTCCGCGCGGGTGTGACAAAATAGCGGTTTTGCAGTGAGTGGAACCCTCCCAATGCGGGATCGCAATTTTGATGACATCGCGGAAAAGTTTTCGCGCAACATTTATGGCACCACCAAAGGTCAGCTTCGTCAGACGATCCTCTGGCAGGATCTGGACAAGCTGCTGGCTGAATTCGGTGACCGACCGTTGCGCGTGCTGGATGCCGGCGGTGGGGAAGGTCAGACTGCAATTCTGATGGCGCAGCGGGGACATCACGTCACGCTTTGCGATCTTTCTGCCGAGATGGTTGCGCGCGCCGGGCGAGCGGCAGAAGAGAAAGGTGTGAGCGACAACATGCATTTTATACATTGCGCCGCTCAGGACATTCCGCAGCATTTGGAAACGCAGGTTGATCTGATATTGTTTCATGCTGTGCTCGAATGGATCGCCGAACCCCAGGCGATGTTAAAAACGCTGTGGTCGATGTTGCGCCCGGGCGGTGCGTTATCGCTGATGTTTTACAATGCCAACGGCCTGCTAATGCGAAACGTGCTGGTCGGCAATTTTGGCTACGTACAGCAGGGCATGTATAAAAAGAAACGACGCACGCTTTCACCGGATTTCCCCCGTGAACCGCAGCAGGTCTATGGCTGGCTGGAGGAGATCGGTTGGGAAATTACCGGCAAAACCGGCGTGAGGGTGTTTCATGATTATCTGCGTGATAAACAAAAACAGGATGACTGTTTAGACGCCTTAACAGAAATAGAGACGCGGTACTGCCGCCAGGAGCCTTATCTGAGCCTTGGCCGCTATATACACGTCACCGCGCGCAAGCCGCAGATGCAAGGATAATCTATGAGTGAATTTTCCCAGACAGTCCCCGAACTGGTTGCCTGGGCCAGGAAAAACGATTTCTCCATCTCGCTGCCGGTAGACAGACTCTCATTCCTGCTGGCGGTTGCGACGCTAAACGGCGAACGCCTGGATGGCGAAATGAGTGAAGGCGAACTGGTGGATGCGTTCCGCCACGTCAGTGATGCGTTTGAGCAAACCAGCGAAACCATTAGCGTGCGTGCCAACAACGCAATCAATGATATGGTGCGTCAACGTCTGCTGAACCGCTTTACCAGCGAGCAGGCGGAAGGAAACGCCATCTATCGTCTTACGCCATTGGGCATTGGCATTACCGACTATTACATCCGCCAGCGCGAATTTTCCACGCTGCGTCTCTCCATGCAGCTCTCTATTGTTGCAGGTGAGCTGAAGCGTGCCGCCGACGCGGCTGATGAAAACGGTGACGAATTCCACTGGCATCGCAACGTTTACGCGCCGCTGAAATACTCGGTCGCCGAGATTTTCGACAGTATCGATCTGACTCAACGTCTGATGGACGAACAGCAGCAGCAGGTGAAAGACGATATCGCTCAACTGCTTAATAAAGACTGGCGTGCGGCTATCTCCAGCTGTGAACTCTTGCTGTCAGAAACGTCCGGTACGCTGCGTGAGTTGCAGGATACGCTGGAGGCGGCGGGGGATAAGCTACAGGCCAATCTGCTGCGCATCCAGGACGCGACAATGGCGCACGACGATCTGCATTTTATCGACCGTCTGGTGTTTGATTTGCAGAGCAAGCTTGACCGTATTATCAGCTGGGGCCAGCAGTCAATCGACCTGTGGATCGGTTACGACCGCCACGTGCATAAATTTATCCGTACCGCCATCGATATGGATAAGAATCGCGTCTTTGCTCAACGTCTGCGCCAGTCGGTACAGACCTATTTCGATGCGCCGTGGGCGCTGACCTACGCCAACGCCGATCGTCTGCTGGATATGCGCGACGAAGAGATGGCGCTGCGCGATGAAGAGGTCACCGGTGAACTGCCGCCGGATCTGGAATACGAAGAATTTAACGAAATTCGCGAGCAGCTTGCGGCGATGATCGAAGAACAGCTCGCTGTCTACAAAACCAGACAAGCACCGCTGGATCTTGGCCTCGTGGTACGCGACTATCTGGCGCAGTATCCGCGCGCGCGCCACTTCGATGTTGCCCGCATTGTTGTAGACCAGGCGGTGCGCCTGGGCATCGCACAAGCCGATTTCACCGGACTGCCGCCGAAGTGGCAGCCGATTAACGATTACGGAGCCAAGGTACAGGCGCATGTCATTGACAAATATTGAACAAGTGATGCCAGTTAAGCTGGCACAGGCGCTGGCGAATCCGTTGTTTCCGGCGCTGGACAGCCAGCTGCGTGCCGGTCGTCACATTGGCCTTGACGAGCTGGATAATCACGCCTTTTTGATGGACTTTCAGGAGTACCTGGAAGAGTTTTACGCTCGCTATAACGTTGAGCTGATCCGCGCGCCGGAAGGGTTTTTCTACCTGCGTCCGCGCTCTACCACGCTTATTCCGCGCTCGGTGCTTTCCGAACTGGATATGATGGTCGGCAAAATTCTCTGCTACCTCTATCTCAGCCCGGAACGTCTGGCGAATGAAGGGATCTTCACCCAGCAGGAGCTTTACGATGAGCTGCTGTCGCTGGCGGATGAAAGCAAGCTGCTCAAGCTGGTGAATAACCGCTCAACGGGGTCCGATCTGGACCGTCAGAAATTACAGGAAAAAGTTCGCTCATCCCTTAACCGTCTACGCCGTCTGGGAATGGTCTGGTTCATGGGTCACGACAGCAGCAAGTTCCGCATCACCGAATCGGTCTTCCGTTTTGGCGCCGACGTGCGTGCGGGTGATGATGCGCGTGAAGCGCAGCTGCGCATGATACGTGACGGTGAAGCGATGCCGGTGGAAAACCATTTGCAGCTCAATGACGAGCACGAAGAGAATCAGCCGGATAGCGGGGAGGAAGAGTAATGATTGAACGCGGTAAATTTCGCTCACTGACGCTGATTAACTGGAACGGCTTCTTTGCCCGAACCTTCGATCTGGATGAGCTGGTGACAACGCTCTCCGGCGGTAACGGGGCGGGTAAATCCACCACCATGGCGGCCTTCGTGACGGCGCTGATACCTGACCTGACCCTGCTGCACTTCCGTAACACCACTGAAGCGGGCGCCACGAGCGGCTCTCGTGATAAAGGTCTGCACGGTAAGCTGAAAGCGGGCGTTTGTTATTCAGTGCTGGACGTGATCAACTCCCGCCATCAGCGCGTGGTTGTAGGCGTGCGTCTGCAACAGGTTGCCGGCCGCGATCGTAAAGTAGATATCAAACCGTTTGCGATCCAGGGGCTGCCTACCTCCGTACAGCCAACCGCGCTGCTGACGGAAACCCTGAATGAACGTCAGGCACGCGTCCTGACGCTCCAGGAGCTGAAAGACAAGCTGGAAGCTATCGAAGGCGTGCAGTTTAAGCAGTTTAATTCCATTACCGACTACCACTCTCTGATGTTCGATCTCGGCGTGGTAGCCCGTCGTCTGCGCAGCGCGTCAGATCGTAGTAAATACTACCGTCTGATTGAAGCCTCCCTGTACGGCGGTATCTCCAGCGCCATTACCCGCTCCCTGCGCGACTACCTGTTGCCGGAAAACAGCGGCGTGCGTAAGGCCTTCCAGGATATGGAAGCCGCGCTGCGTGAAAACCGCATGACGCTGGAAGCGATTCGCGTTACGCAGTCTGACCGGGACCTGTTTAAGCACCTGATCAGCGAAGCCACCAACTACGTGGCGGCGGACTATATGCGCCACGCCAACGAGCGCCGTATTCATCTCGATCAGGCGCTGGAGTATCGCCGCGAGCTGTTTACCTCCCGCAAACAGCTGGTGGCCGAGCAGTATAAGCATGTCGAAATGGCGCGCGAACTGGGCGAGCACAATGGTGCGGAAGGGGATCTGGAAGCCGATTACCAGGCGGCCAGCGATCATCTGAATCTGGTGCAGACCGCGCTGCGTCAGCAGGAAAAAATCGAGCGCTACGAAGCCGATCTTGATGAGCTGCAAATTCGTCTTGAAGAGCAAAATGAAGTGGTGGCCGAAGCTGCCGAATTGCAGGAAGAGAACGAAGCCCGCGCGGAAGCCGCCGAGCTGGAAGTGGATGAGCTGAAAAGCCAGCTCGCTGACTACCAGCAGGCGCTGGACGTGCAGCAGACGCGTGCGATTCAGTACAACCAGGCGTTGCAGGCGTTGCAGCGTGCCAAAGAGCTGTGCCATCTGCCGGACCTGACCCCGGAAAGCGCTGACGAATGGCTGGATACCTTCCAGGCCAAAGAGCAGGAAGCCACTGAGAAACTGCTTTCTCTCGATCAGAAAATGAGCGTGGCGCAAACGGCGCATAGCCAGTTTGAGCAGGCGTACCAGCTGGTGGTGGCGATTAACGGTCCGCTGGCGCGTAACGAAGCGTGGGACGTTGCCCGTGAGCTGCTGCGCGACGGCGTCAATCAACGCCATCTGGCCGAACAGGTGCAGCCGCTGCGCATGCGCCTGAACGAGCTGGAACAGCGTCTGCGTGAACAGCAGGAAGCCGAGCGTCTGCTGGCGGAATTCTGCAAGCGTCAGGGTAAAAATTACGATTTCGACGAGCTTGAGGCCCTGCATCAGGAACTGGAAGCGCGTATTGCGGCCCTGTCCGATACCGTATCGAATGCCAGCGAACAGCGCATGACGCTGCGTCAGGAGCTGGAACAGCTTCAGTCCCGTTCGACGACGCTCTTACAGCGTGCGCCGATCTGGCTGGCTGCACAAAGCAGCCTGAACCAGCTCAGCGAACAGTGTGGCCAGGAGTTTGCCTCCAGCCAGGACGTCACCGAATACATGCAACAGCTGCTGGAGCGTGAGCGTGAAGCGATTGTTGAGCGTGACGAAGTGGGCGCGCGCAAGCGTGACGTCGATGAGGAGATCGAGCGTTTAAGCCAGCCAGGCGGCTCAGAAGATCCGCGTCTGAATGCCTTAGCCGAGCGTTTCGGCGGCGTGCTGTTGTCTGAAATTTACGACGATGTTGGTCTGGACGATGCGCCGTACTTCTCCGCGCTGTACGGTCCATCCCGTAACGCGATTGTGGTGCCGGATCTGTCGCTGATTTCTGACCAGCTTGCAGGGCTGGAAGACTGCCCGGAAGATCTCTACCTCATCGAAGGAGATCCGCAGTCGTTTGATGACAGCGTATTCAGCGTTGACGAGCTGGAAAAAGCGGTGGTGGTGAAAATCGCCGATCGCCAGTGGCGCTATTCGCGCTTCCCGGAACTGCCGCTGTTTGGCCGCGCCGCGCGTGAAAGCCGCATTGAAAGCCTGCATGCCGAGCGCGAAACGCTTTCTGAACGTTTTGCGACCCTGTCGTTTGATGTACAAAAAACGCAGCGTCTGCATCAGGCGTTCAGCCGCTTTATCGGCAGCCATTTGGGCGTGGCCTTTGAGCCCGATCCGGAAGCCGAAATTCGCAAGCTCAACACCCGCCGCGGTGAGCTGGAGCGTGCGCTGGCTAGCCATGAAAATGACAACCAGCAGAGCCGCGTCCAGTTCGAGCAGGCGAAAGAGGGCGTTGCGGCGCTTAACCGCATTCTGCCACGCCTGAACCTGCTGGCGGACGATACGCTCGCCGACCGCGTGGATGAAATTCAGGAACGACTGGACGAGGCGCAGGAAGCCGCGCGCTTTGTGCAGCAGCACGGCAATCAGCTGGCGAAGCTGGAGCCGATGGTTTCCGTTCTCCAGAGCGACCCGGAACAGTTTGAACAGTTAAAAGAGGATTACGCCTGGTCACAGCAGGTGCAGCGCGAAGCGCGTCAGCAGGCGTTTGCCCTGACGGAAGTGGTGCAACGTCGCGCGCACTTCGGCTACTCCGATTCAGCAGAAATGCTGAGCGGGAACAGCGATCTTAATGAAAAGCTGCGCCAGCGCCTTGAGCAGGCGGAAGCGGAACGTACGCGCGCGCGCGAAGCGATGCGTACTCACGCCGCACAGCTGAGCCAGTACAGTCAGGTGATGGCGTCGTTGAAAAGCTCCTTCGACACCAAGAAAGAGCTGTTAAACGACCTGCATAAAGAGTTGCAGGACATTGGCGTGCGCGCCGACAGCGGTGCAGAAGAGCGGGCACGTATTCGCCGCGATGAGCTGCATGCTCAGCTCAGCAACAACCGTGCGCGTCGTAATCAGCTGGAAAAAGCGCTGACCTTCTGTGAAGCGGAGATGGACAACCTGACGCGTCGCCTGCGCAAGCTGGAACGTGACTATCACGAGATGCGCGAGCAGGTTGTGACCGCGAAGGCGGGCTGGTGCGCGGTGATGCGCATGGTGAAAGACAACAACGTGGAGCGTCGTCTGCACCGCCGCGAGCTGGCGTATCTGTCGGCCGATGAACTGCGTTCTATGTCGGATAAGGCGCTGGGCGCGCTGCGTCTGGCGGTGGCGGATAACGAACACCTGCGCGACGTGCTGCGCATGTCCGAAGATCCGAAGCGTCCTGAGCGCAAAATCCAGTTCTTCGTGGCGGTGTATCAGCACTTGCGCGAGCGTATCCGTCAGGACATCATCCGTACCGACGATCCGGTTGAAGCGATCGAACAGATGGAGATCGAGCTGGGCCGTCTGACGGAAGAGCTGACCTCCCGCGAGCAAAAGCTGGCAATCAGCTCCCGCAGCGTGGCGAATATTATTCGTAAAACCATTCAGCGCGAGCAGAATCGTATCCGTCAGCTGAACCAGGGCCTGCAAAGCGTGTCGTTTGGCCAGGTCAACAGCGTGAGGCTGAACGTGAACGTGCGCGAGGCGCACTCCACGCTGCTGGACGTGTTGTCTGAACAGCATGAGCAGCACCAGGATCTGTTCAACAGTAACCGCCTGACCTTCTCCGAAGCGCTGGCGAAGCTGTATCAGCGTCTGAATCCGCAGATTGACATGGGCCAGCGTACGCCGCAAACCATCGGCGAGGAGCTGCTGGACTACCGCAACTATCTGGAAATGGAAGTTGAGGTTAACCGTGGCTCAGACGGCTGGCTGCGCGCGGAATCCGGTGCGCTCTCTACCGGTGAAGCCATCGGTACCGGTATGTCGATTCTGGTGATGGTGGTGCAGAGCTGGGAAGATGAAGCGCGTCGTCTGCGCGGCAAAGACATCTCTCCATGTCGTCTGCTGTTCCTCGATGAAGCCGCGCGTCTCGACGCCCGCTCCATCGCCACGCTGTTTGAGCTTTGCGAGCGACTCGATATGCAGCTCATCATCGCGGCGCCGGAAAACATCAGTCCGGAAAAAGGGACAACCTATAAGCTGGTGCGTAAGGTGTTCCAGAACAGTGAACACGTGCACGTCGTGGGCCTGCGTGGTTTCGCCCCGCAGCCACCGGAGTCATTACCGGGCACGGCTGACGCCTCTTAACCTGGGGTGCGACAAATAGCGGCGCTCATGCGCCGCTTTTTTTATTCACTTAACTTGTGTTCAGGGCTGCGTTATCTTTAAACTTCTTTACATAAGGCAAGGCAGCAGCGTGTATGCCTTTCTATACTGAAGGAAAGCTCCAGAATACTGGGCATGTCGTGAAAAACAGGGGGCAAGGGATGTTGCTTAAGAAGAATCGTGGTCGTCAGCTGTCTGCGCTGAGTTTGTGCCTGACAGTGATGTTTGCTCCACTGTTTACCGCTCAGGCCGATGAGCCTGAAATTGTACCGACTGACAGCTCCGCGACGATGGGCGCGCAGCCGACGTCACTGTCACAACCGCTGGATCAGTCTCCGGCGACGGCCATCATGGCCGGCATTAAACCGCTGCCGGAAGGCATCGATACTGGATCATTACGTCAGCAGCTTATGACCGGGCTGCCCTCGGGCTATACTCCCGCTTATATTAACCAGCTCACGCTGCTTTACGCTGCGCGCGATATGAAACCGATGTGGGAAAATCG
Organism: Enterobacter cloacae complex sp. IR5459; assembly: GCF_049238005.1. NCBI lineage: Bacteria > Pseudomonadati > Pseudomonadota > Gammaproteobacteria > Enterobacterales > Enterobacteriaceae > Enterobacter > Enterobacter cloacae complex sp. IR5459. Next base: position 432,001 of record NZ_JBMKIG010000004.1, on the reverse strand, counting down.
CGAGGCGGTACGTGCCTTCCAGCAGCAGCTGGCTGAAGTGGCGATTGCAGGTTTTCAGCCGCAGTTCACGACCTGGGTTGAACTCCTGACCGATCCTGCCGTGACCGGACAAGCGCGTGACGTGGTGCTGTCTGATGCCATGATGGGCTACTTACAATTTGTTGCGGGGATTTCGGTGAACGGCAACCGCTGGTTATACAGCAGTAAGCCGTACAAGCTGGCGACGCCTGCGCTGTCCGTCATTAACCAGTGGCAGCTGTCGCTGGATAACGGCGAACTGCCGCGCTTTATCGCAAGCCTTGCGCCTGCCCATCCGCAGTATGCCACGATGCATCAGTCGCTTCTTGAGCTGGTTGCGGATTCCCGCCCGTGGCCTCAGCTGCGCGGCACCACAACGCTGCGTCCGGGGCAGTGGAGCAGCGATGTGCCTGCGATCCGCGAAATTATGAAACGCTCCGGCATTCTCGACAGCGGCCCTAAAATTGCACTGCCCGGTGACGAGACGCAAAATGCGGTCGTCAGCCCGTCGGCGCCGGTAAAAGAGAAAACCGCCGTTGCGTTGAGCAATAAGCCCGCCGCTTACGATCGCGAGCTGGTCGCCGCAGTGAAGCAGTTCCAGGCCGCGCAGGGGCTGGGCGCTGACGGCGTGATTGGTCCATCTACTCGCGACTGGCTGAACGTCTCTCCGGCCCAGCGGGCTGGAGTGCTGGCGTTGAATATCCAGCGCTTGCGCTTGCTGCCGGGCACGTTATCCACCGGCATTATGGTCAACATTCCGGCGTACTCCCTGGTCTACTATCAGGACGGTAGTGAAGTGCTGGCGTCCCGCGTGATTGTCGGCCGACCTGACCGTAAAACGCCAATGATGAGCAGCGCGCTGAATAACGTGGTGGTTAACCCGCCGTGGAACGTGCCGCCGACGCTGGCGCGCAAAGATATTCTGCCTAAGGTCTGGAATGACCCGGGTTATCTGGAGCGACATAACTATACGGTGATGCGTGGCTGGAACAGCAAAGAAGCGATTGACCCCTGGATGGTGGACTGGTCAACGATTACGCCTTCGAACCTGCCGTTCCGTTTCCAGCAGGCACCGGGCGCACATAACTCGCTGGGACGTTACAAATTCAATATGCCAAGTTCGGACGCAATCTATCTGCATGATACCCCGAACCATAATTTGTTCCAGAAAGACGCACGCGCGCTCAGCTCCGGCTGTGTCCGCGTGAACAAGGCCTCTGAGCTGGCGAATATGCTGTTGCAGGATGCAGGCTGGAACGATACGCGGATATCAGATGCGCTGAAGCAGGGAGATACGCGTTATGTCAATATCCGCCACAATATTCCGGTCAATCTTTACTATCTGACGGCGTTTGTAGGGGCAGACGGACGTACCCAGTATCGTACAGATATTTACAATTATGATCTGACAGCGCGATCCGGCGCACAAATTTTGCCAAAAGCGGAACAATTAATCAGGTAAATGAAGTAGTTCGGTAAAAATGATTGTCGTAAGTTATGGTGAATATGAGGCGATCTGGCTGCAAGCCGCGTATTTACTGGGGTTGGGCGCCTTGACGTAACAGGTTTTGCCAGTTATGGTGCCCTTCGTGCGCTAAGCATATTGACAATTTCTTTTACCTGTAGACCTGATTATCATGGACAAATTTGACGCTAATCGCCGCAAATTGCTGGCGTTAGGTGGCGTTGCGCTGGGCGCAGCAGCCATCCTTCCGACGCCAGCATTTGCCACCCTCTCGACACCTCGTCCGCGTATTTTAACGCTCAACAATCTGCATACTGGTGAGACGCTTAAAGCGGAATTTTTCGATGGCAGAGGCTATATTCAGGATGAATTAGCAAGACTCAACCATTTTTTCCGTGATTTCCGCGCGAATAAAATCAAAGCCATCGACCCTGGATTATTCGATCAGCTTTACCGCTTGCAGGGACTGCTGGGGACCAAAAGGCCGGTGCAGCTCATCTCTGGCTATCGCTCTCTGGATACCAACAATGAACTGCGTGCCCACAGCCGTGGGGTAGCGAAAAAAAGCTATCACACCAAAGGGCAGGCGATGGATTTCCATATTGAGGGCGTTTCGTTAGCCAATATTCGCAAAGCGGCGTTATCTATGCGCGCAGGTGGTGTAGGATACTACCCACGTAGCAACTTTGTGCATATTGATACCGGGCCGGTTCGGCACTGGTAATAACGAAACACAGGAGCAGTATGAACTATCGTATTATTCCGGTTACCGCGTTCTCACAGAACTGTTCATTGATCTGGTGTGAACAAACTAAACTGGCCGCGCTTGTTGATCCCGGTGGCGACGCTGAGACAATCAAGCAGGAAGTCGCTGCCAGCGGTGTAACGCTGATGCAGATTTTACTCACCCATGGCCATCTCGACCATGTGGGTGCAGCGGCTGAACTGGCTGAATACTACGGTGTGCCGATTATCGGCCCGGAAAAAGAAGATGAGTTCTGGCTACAGGGATTACCTGCTCAAAGCCGTATGTTTGGCCTGGAAGACTGTCAGCCACTGACACCGGACCGCTGGCTGAACGAAGACGATCGCGTTAACGTAGGGAATGTAACTTTACAGGTGTTGCATTGCCCCGGACATACGCCCGGCCATATTGTCTTCTTTGATGACGTGTCGCGTCTGCTGATTTCCGGTGACGTGATTTTCAAAGGGGGCGTAGGACGCAGTGATTTCCCACGCGGCGATCACGGTCAGCTGATTCAGTCGATTAAGCAGAAGTTATTACCGTTAGGTGATGATGTGACGTTTATCCCTGGACACGGACCAATGTCAACGCTGGGGGATGAGCGGTTGCATAACCCGTTCCTTCAGGATGAAATGCCTGTCTGGTAAACCCGGTAAAATAAAAAAGCCTGCACGATGCAGGCTTTTTTTTAGGGATGCAGGTTACAGCACCGCGACAATGGCTTCGCACAGCGGCGCCATGTTGTCAGGCGTCATACCTGCAACGTTCACGCGGCCAGATGCAACGGCATACACGCCAAACTCTTCACGCAGGCGCAGCACCTGCTCTTTGGTCAGGCCGCTGAAGGAGAACATGCCGTTCTGCTTGATGATGAAGCTGAAGTCACGGTCAGCGCCTTTCTCAGCCAGCGTGTTCACAAACAGCAGACGCATGCGCTGAATGCGCTGACGCATATCGTTCAGCTCTTGTTCCCAGATGGCGCGCAGCGCATCGTTGCTCAGGATCGTCGCGACCACAGACGCACCGTGTGCCGGTGGGTTGGAGTAGTTAGCGCGGATCACGGACTTCATCTGGCTGAATGCGCGATCGACGGTTGCTTCGTCAGCAGCCACCAGCGTACAGGCGCCGACACGCTCGTTATACAGACCAAAGTTCTTGGAATAGGAGCTTGCGACTATCAACTCTTGATGCACGGCGGCGAATGCACGCAGACCTTCTGCATCTTCTTCCAGACCACGGGCAAAGCCCTGGTAAGCGAAGTCAAACAGCGGCAGCCAGCCTTTTTCAACGGACAGCTTAGCCAGCTGTTCCCACTGCTCAAGCGTAGGATCGATACCGGTTGGGTTATGGCAGCAACCGTGGAACAGCACCACATCGCCCGCCTGGGCTTCGCTCAGGCTGGCCAGCAGGCCGTCGAAATCCAGCGCGTGGCTGGCTGCGTCGTAGTAGGCGTATTCACGCACTTCCAGACCCGCAGAATTAAACACGCTCTTATGGTTCGGCCAGCTTGGATTGCTTACCCACACACGCTTCACAGAAGTGTTTTTCGCCAGGAAATCTGCCGCCACGCGCAGTGCGCCGGTACCGCCTGGGGTCTGCGCCGTGCGGGCGCGTTTTTCGCTCACAATGGTGCTGCCTTTGCCGAACAGCAGCTCCTGGGTGCAGCGACCAAATTCAGGGATACCATCAATACCGAGGTAGTTTTTGGTGGTTTCGTTTTCCAGCAGATACTGCTCAGCTTTTTTGACGCTGGTCAGTACCGGAGTTTTGCCGGTTTCATCTTTATATACACCAATACCCAGGTTGATTTTGCCAGGGCGGTCGTCGGCACGAAACAGATCGGCCAGGCCCAGAATTGGGTCGGCAGGAGCGGCAGTAATGTTCTCAAACATGACGAAGTTCCATTGTGATTACAGAAGTGAAATCCGCTATCAGGTTAACGGTAGATTTACAAAATGCCAACCGTTTGCGACGAAAAGCGTGCGGCTTTTCAAAAGTCGCTATTATTTTCTCTCAGGAATAAAAAAACAGGGCCGAAGCCCTGTTCATTAAGCATATAACAACGAGGTGTGCTGATTAGAACTGGTAAACCAGACCCAGAGCCACGATGTCGTCGTTGTTGATGCCCAGCTTGTTGTCGTCTTTCAGCTGGTTGATCTGATAGTCAACATAGGTAGACATGTTTTTGTTGAAGTAGTATGTCGCACCAACGTCGATGTAGTTGATGTAGTCTTCGTCACCGATACCTTCTACGTCTTTCGCTTTAGATTTGTAGTAAGCGATGGATGGACGCAGACCGAAATCGAACTGGTACTGAGCGACAACAGAGAAGTCCTGAGACTTGTTAGCGAAACCACGGCTGCCCAGACGCGCTGCGTTACGCATTTCGCCATAAATAGCTGCCAGGTAGATGTTGTTCGCGTCATATTTCAGGCCGGTTGCCCACTGTTCAGCTTTGTCGCCTTTACCCCATTCCAGCGTCTGCTGGTTGTTGGTACGGTCAGCGGCGCCATAAGCACCCACAATGCCGAAGCCTTCGAAATCATAGCTCAGTGAGGTTGCCCAGCCGTCGCCGTTGGAACGTACTGCATCAGTACGCTCGTTTTTGCCCAGGTATTGAACACCAAAGTTCAGACCGTCAACCAGGCCGAAGAAGTTGCTGTTACGGTACGTCGCCAGGCCACCGGTACGGCCAGAGAAGAAGTTATCGCTCGCGCCGGTGTCGCCACCGAACTCAGGGAGCATATCGGTGATGCCGATTGCATCATAGACCAGACCGTAGTTACGACCGTAGTCGAAGGAGCCTGCGTCACCGAATTTCAGACCTGCGAATGCCAGACGGGTTTTGTTGCCGTTCTGTGCATCGCCACCTTCAGAGTTGTTACCCTGGAAGTTGTATTCCCACTGACCGTAGCCAGTCAGCTGATCGTTGATCTGAGTTTCGCCTTTGAAGCCCAGACGTGCGTAAGTGTTGTCGCCATCATTGCTGTCGTTATCGGAGAAGTAATGCAGGCCGACTGCTTTCCCGTAAAGATCTAATTTGTTGCCGTCTTTGTTATAGATTTCAGCAGCGTTTGCTGCACCGGCTACCAGCAGGGCAGGGACTACCACTGCCAGGATATTGCGCTTCATCATTATTTATTACCCTCATTGGTTTTTTTATGACACTCGCCACTGCCGTCAATAAATTCTGTCAATAAATATTTCCGGAACTATTGATGAGAGTTAGGTGTCTTTATGTGTCTGACAGGCATCTTTCCATTCATAGAACCGTTTCGCTACACTGAAAGTGCTACAATCTTCAAGATTCAGTTACCAAAAGAAAATATATGTAACTAAATGTGTAATTTTGGGAACTTTGTGAAGCACCTCAAACTTCAGCGCTATCTGGTGAATTAAACCTCCGCTTTATTCTTATATATATGATTTCCTTATGTTTAATTTAGCTAAAGGCCTTTCGTATAAACAGAAGTTAAACGGCTCATTATTTCTTATAATCGACAAAAGCCATCCAGATGGCTGTGAGGGTGGTTGTTTTTTGTGCTATTGCGTAAGGAATGTATTAAGCGCCATAAAAATGGGGTTATTTTTTTGTCTCAGGATATTTCGTGGAAACAAAACGTAACAGGTAGGGGTAATCGCGGGGTTGTGGTTTAAATACGCTTACTTTTGACTGACGAAAACTGACATTGCAGGATAAAATAATGGCCAGCATTTGCTGGCCATTAAGGATTTGGTCGGTTAGAAACTTGCGTTACGCGGTGTGCGTGGGAACGGAATCACATCACGTACGTTCTGAACACCTGTTACGTAAGCAATCAGACGTTCAAAGCCAAGGCCAAAGCCGGAGTGCGGGACGGTGCCGTAGCGACGGAGATCGCGATACCAGCTGTAGTCCGCCGGGTTCAGACCCATCTCCTGCATACGCGCGTCCAGCACATCCAGGCGCTCTTCACGCTGGGAGCCACCGATAATCTCACCGATGCCCGGCGCCAGCACGTCCATCGCGGCAACGGTTTTACCGTCTTCGTTAAGACGCATATAGAACGCCTTAATGTCTTTCGGATAATTTTTCACCACAACCGGTGCTTTGAAGTGCTTCTCTGCCAGATAACGTTCGTGCTCGGAGGAGAGATCCACGCCCCAGTAAACCGGGTTTTCGAATTTCTCACCGCATTTTTCCAGGATAGCGACCGCGTCGGTGTAATCCACCTGCGCGAAGTCTGCGGAGACGAAGCGCTCAAGACGGGCGATGGCGTCGTTATCGACACGCTCAGCGAAGAATTTCATGTCGTCTGCGCGCTCTTCGAGAACCGCTTTGAACACGTATTTCAGCATCGCTTCTGCCAGGCCTGCCACGTCATTCAGATCGGCAAAGGCCACTTCCGGCTCCAGCATCCAGAATTCCGCCAGGTGACGGCTGGTGTTGGAGTTTTCCGCACGGAAGGTTGGGCCGAAGGTATAGATCTTAGACAGCGCACAGGCGTAGGTTTCGCCGTTCAGCTGGCCAGAAACCGTCAGGAAGGCTTCTTTACCAAAGAAGTCTTTGTCGTAATCCACTTTACCTTCCGGCGTACGCGGCAGGTTTTCCATATCCAGCGTTGAAACGCGGAACATTTCACCTGCGCCTTCGGTATCGGATGCCGTGATCAGCGGAGTAGAAACCCAGAAGTAACCCTGCTCGTCAAAGAAGCGATGCAGCGCCTGCGCCAGCGTATGACGCACGCGGGCAACCGCACCAATCAGGTTGGTGCGCGGACGCAGGTGCGCAACTTCACGCAGATATTCGATGCTGTGACGCTTTGCAGCCATCGGATAGGTGTCCGGATCTTCAACCCAGCCGGTCACTTCCACCGAGGTCGCCTGAATTTCGTAGCTCTGACCCTGGCCCGGAGAGGCCACCACAACACCGGTGACGATCACGGAACAGCCGGTTGTCAGGTGCAGAACGTCATCATTGTAATTGGGCAGAGAATTATTAATGACGGCCTGTACAGGATCAAAGCAGGAACCGTCATAGACGGCGAGGAAGGAGATGCCAGCTTTAGAATCTCGGCGAGTACGCACCCATCCGCGCACGGTGACCTCCTGGTCAACGGCGACACGGCCCTGGAGTACGTCGGCTACAGGCACAACGCTCATAATATTCTCTCTGTTAATAGTCGGAAAAAATAAACACTTGTCCGCCCTTATAGGGGGGATATCTATGTTACCTGCCATCCGCTATCAGACAAGTAAATTTCACCGTCTTGAGAGAAGAAATAAGAAATAAATAAGAGAAGGGGAGCCATGAAGGCCCCCCCGAAGCCGTTAACTGGCTTTTTTAACCTGAGGCAGATCGAAGGCTTTACGTAATGCGCGGACAAACGCTTTGTCATGGCAGATGGTTTTGCCAGGGCTGTCGGAGAGCTTCGCGACCGGCTTACCGTTACATTCCACCAGTTTTATGACGATGTTCAGCGGTTTCACCTGAGGGATATCACAGGTTAACCGCGTACCAATCCCGAAACTCAGGTTCACCCGCGATGAGAAATGGCGATAAAGGTCGACGGCTTTTGCCAGGTCAAGGTTATCGGAGAAGACCAGCACCTTACTCATTGGGTCGATACCCAGCTTTTCGTAATGGGCGATGGCTTTCTCACCCCATTCAACCGGGTCCCCGGAATCATGGCGTAACCCCTGGTAGCGTTCGGCAAACTCAGGGCCAAAGTCGCGCAGGAACGCGTCCATGGTAATGCAGTCGGTAAGGGCAATACCCAGCCGATCCGGGTATTCCTCTAGCCACGCGGCGAGGGCGGCGCGCTGGCTGTTGGCAAGGTCAGGGCTGATCTGCTGGTGCGCCTGGAACCATTCGTGCGCCTGGGTGCCCATCGGCGTTAAATCAAGGCGACGTGCCAGATCGTAGTTACTGGTGCCAACGAACCACGGCTCCTGTTGCAGACGTCTGACAATGGCTTCCTGAACCTCGCGAGAGAAGCGGCGGCGCGTGCCAAAGTCCATCAGACGGAAGCGGGACATATCCAGCCCTTCGGTCAGTCTGGAAAACTCAACGAGTTTATTCTCCAGAGCGGCGACCGCCTGCGTCACACCGGTTTCAGGGGAGCGATAGCGGTGGGCCAGCTCGCTGATCACGGCCAGAAGCGGCACTTCCCACATGATCACCTCGCGCCACGGGCCGGTCAGACGAATGTCCAGCTTGCCGTTATCATTGGTGACGGTGACCTGTTCCGGCTTATAGCGGAACTCACGCAGCCAGTTAAGATAGTCCGCTTTGAAGAAAGGCAGGCCTGAAAGCCACTGATATTCGTCATCGGTGAGCGCCAGATGCTGCATGGCCTCGACCTGTTCACGAATGGAATCTGCGTAGATACCCAGCAAGTCGTCACCCCGGCAGCGAAATTCCGCCGCAACATGGACATCATGATAGTGGTGAAACACGGCTTGCTGCATATGCAGCTTGTACGCGTCGGTATCCAGCAACGTATGCAGAACCGGAGAAGCGAATTGAGTCATAGGTGCGCTGTAGCATCCTCTCACGGGAGCGTTTAGTACAATAAACAACTCCGGAGTATACCCTGTTTAGTGATTTATTGAACCCCGATCACAACATAAGCACACTTTATGGTCGAGAGCATTTCGTGCCCCGTGTTATAAAAATGTAGCTAAAAAGGGCGTTGTGCCTGAAAAGATGAACATTCTGCATAGCGCGTTTTACACAACAGGAATATATTGAATCGTTACTCGACAAACGATGCATAAGGTTTTCTATGACACAACAGCCACAAGCTAAATACCGCCACGACTACCGTGCGCCGGAATACCTGATAAGCGATATCGATCTGACTTTCGACCTGGATGCCACAAAAACCGTCGTGACGGCGGTAAGCCAGGTGACGCGCCAGAGCGCGACAGCCGTGCCGCTGCGTCTGGATGGTGAAGACCTGATGCTGGTTTCCCTGCATATTAACGATGAAGCCTGGTCAGACTATAAAGAAGAAGGCAACCAGCTGGTCATCGACAACCTGCCGGAACGCTTTACCCTGCGCATCGTGAATGAAATTAGCCCTGCCGCCAATACCGCGCTGGAAGGGCTTTACCAGTCAGGCGTAGCCCTGTGTACCCAGTGTGAAGCCGAAGGTTTCCGCCACATTACCTGGTATCTTGATCGCCCGGACGTCCTGGCGCGCTTTACCACCAAAATTATTGCCGACAAAACGCTGTACCCGTACCTGCTCTCCAACGGCAACCGGATTGGCGAGGGGGAACTGGAGAATGGCCGTCACTGGGTACAGTGGCAGGATCCGTTCCCTAAACCCTGCTATCTGTTTGCGCTGGTAGCGGGAGATTTCGATGTTCTTCGCGACACCTTTAAAACGCGCTCTGGCCGTGAAGTCGCGCTGGAGCTGTTCGTGGACCGTGGCAACCTTGACCGCGCACCGTGGGCAATGACCTCTCTCATCAACTCCATGAAGTGGGATGAAACGCGCTTTGGTCTCGAATATGACCTCGATATCTATATGATTGTTGCTGTCGATTTCTTCAACATGGGCGCGATGGAGAATAAAGGTCTTAACATCTTTAACTCCAAATACGTGCTGGCGCGTACCGATACCGCCACGGATAAAGATTACCTCGATATCGAACGCGTTATCGGCCACGAATATTTTCACAACTGGACCGGGAACCGCGTCACCTGTCGCGACTGGTTCCAGCTGAGCCTGAAAGAGGGCTTAACCGTCTTCCGCGATCAGGAGTTCAGCTCCGATCTGGGATCGCGGGCGGTGAACCGCATCAACAACGTGCGCACTATGCGTGGTCTGCAATTTGCAGAAGATGCCAGCCCAATGGCCCACCCGATCCGCCCGGATAAAGTCATTGAGATGAATAACTTCTACACCCTGACGGTGTATGAAAAAGGCGCTGAAATTATCCGCATGATCCACACCCTGCTGGGCGAAGAGAATTTCCAGAAAGGGATGCAGCTTTACTTCGAGCGTCACGACGGCAGTGCGGCCACCTGCGACGATTTCGTCCAGGCGATGGAGGACGCCTCTAACGTGGATCTGTCTCATTTCCGCCGCTGGTACAGCCAGGCCGGTACGCCGATCGTGACGGTCAAAGACGACTACAACCCGGAAACCGAGCAGTACACGCTGACCATCAGCCAGCGCACGCCGCCAACGGCCGAGCAGGAAGAGAAACATCCGCTGCACATTCCGTTCAGCGTTGAGCTGTACGACAACGAAGGCAACGTGATCCCGTTACAGAAGGGCGGTCACCCGGTGCATAACGTGCTGAACGTGACCCAGGCAGAGCAGACCTTTATCTTCGATAACGTCTATTTCCAGCCCGTTCCCGCCCTGCTGTGCGAATTCTCCGCGCCGGTGAAACTCGAATACAAGTGGAGCGATCAGCAGCTGACGTTCCTGATGCGTCACGCGCGCAACGATTTCTCGCGCTGGGATGCGGCACAAAGTCTGCTGGCGACCTACATCAAGCTGAACGTCAACCGTTACCAGCAGGGCCAGCCGTTGACGCTGCCGGTTCATGTGGCAGACGCGTTCCGTGCCATCCTGCTGGATGAGAACATTGACCCGGCGCTGGCGGCTGAAATTTTAACGCTGCCGTCTGCGACTGAAATCGCCGAGCTGTTTGACATCATTGATCCGATTGCCATCGTCGCCGTGCGTGAAGCGCTGACCCGCACGCTGGCGACCGAACTGGCAGATGAGTTCCTCGCCATTTACAACGCCAACAAGCTGGACGCGTATCAGGTGGAACATGCGGATATCGGTAAACGTTCCCTGCGCAATACCTGCCTGCGCTATCTGGCGTTTGGTGAGGCAGAGCTGGCGAACACGCTGGTCAGCAAGCAGTACCACGAAGCCGATAACATGACGGATGCCCTGGCCGCGCTGGCTGCAAGCGTTGCCGCCGAGCTGCCGTGCCGCGATGCGCTGATGCAGGAGTACGACGACAAGTGGTATCAGGATGGTCTGGTGATGGACAAGTGGTTCATCCTTCAGGCCACCAGTCCGGCAGCCGATGTACTCAGCAAAGTAGGTAGCCTGCTGAAGCACCGTTCGTTCACCATGAGCAACCCGAACCGCGTCCGCTCTCTGATTGGTGCCTTCGCCAGCAGCAACCCGGCCGCGTTCCATGCCGAAGACGGCAGCGGTTATCAGTTCATGGTTGAAATGCTGACCGAGCTGAACAGCCGTAACCCGCAGGTGGCGTCTCGTCTGATTGAGCCGCTGATCCGCCTGAAACGTTACGATGCGCAGCGTCAGGCGAAAATGCGCGCCGCGCTTGAGCAGCTGAAAGGGCTGGAAAATCTGTCTGGCGATCTGTACGAGAAGATTGCTAAGGCCTTAGCGTAATAAAAAAATTGCCCGGTGGGCAGGTAAAAGCAAAACGGCAACCTCGGTTGCCGTTTTTAGTTTTTTCTCCCTCTCCCTGTGGGAGAGGGCCGGGGTGCGGGCATCAGGCATTAGCTTTAATCAACACCCGTTCACTTACCCCACGCTTCATCACCCGATCCAGCACTTCGGCTTCCAGCTCCCCCAGTCGGGCCGATCCCACGCGGCGAGGACGCGGAATATCTACCGTCAGATCCAGACCAATTTTACCTTCTTCTATTAACAGCACCCTGTCTGCCATTGCCACGGCTTCACTGACATCATGCGTCACCAGCAGCACCGTAAAGCCGTGCGTCTGCCATAGGGTTTCAATCAGATCCTGCATTTCGATCCGCGTCAGGGCATCAAGCGCGCCGAGCGGTTCATCAAGCAGCAGCAGGCCGGGACGATGAATCAGCGCGCGTGCCAGCGCTACGCGCTGCTTTTGTCCACCCGACAGGGCCGCAGGCCACTCTCCCGCGCGATTCTCCAGCCCTACCGCAGCGAGTGCCTGCCGGGCGTCCTCCCGCCAGCTGCCCTTCAGGCCCAGCCCGACGTTATCCATCACCGTTTTCCACGGCAGCAGACGCGCATCCTGAAACATCATGCGCGTATCATCCTGAATCGTGGCCAGCGGCGTAGTGCCTGCCAGAATGTCACCGCTGTTTGGCGCTTCCAGCCCGGCTAAAAGACGCAGCAGGGTACTCTTGCCGCCACCGCTGCGGCCGACAACGGCCACGAACTGTCCGGCAGGAATGTGCAGATCCAGTGCATTCAGAATGGTGTTGTCGCCGTAGCGTTTGGTCACGCCGTTCAGCAGTAACGGTGTTCCCTGGTTCAGTCGTGCAGTATTCATGCTTTCGCCTCCTGAGCGGTGTAGGCCGGGTTCCAGCGCAGCCAGCTACGTTCCAGCCACTGGGCGCTGACGTCCGCAAGTTTGCCGAGCAGGGCATAAAGGACAATGGCAACCACCACCACGTCCGTTTGCAGGAACTCGCGGGCGTTCATCGCCAGATAACCAATGCCGGAGTTAGCCGAAATGGTTTCCGCCACGATCAGGGTTAGCCACATCAGGCCGAGCGCAAAACGCACCCCAACCATAATGGAGGGCAGGGCGCCCGGCAGGATCACATGGGTAAACAGGGCAAAACCTGACAGGCCATAGCTGCGGGCCATCTCAACCAGACCGCGATCGATATTGCGGATCCCATGCCAGGTATTGATATAAATCGGGAATAACGTTCCCAGCGCCACGAGGAAAATTTTGGCGCTCTCATCAATGCCAAACCACAAAATAACCAGCGGGATAAGCGCCAGATGCGGCACGTTACGCAGCATCTGAACGGAGGTATCCAGCAGCCGCTCACCCCAGCGGGACAGGCCGCTGATCAGCCCCAGCGTCAGGCCGATGCTTCCGCCAATCGAAAAGCCGATTACCGCGCGCCAGGAGCTGATGGCAAGATGTTGCCACAGCTCACCGCTGGCGCTGAGCGACCAGAACGCTTCCACAACGCCCTCCGGAGAGGGCAAAATGCGGCTCGACAGCCAGCCAGTTGAAGACGCCAGTTGCCAGACGAGGACAATGCCGACGGGCAGAAACCACGGCGCGGCGCGCAGTAGCCATTTTTGTGCGGTTGCAGACATGGTGGCTCCTTAGCTTTGCGCGACTTTTCTCGGGATAAACGCGTTCGCCACGGCTTCGCCCTGTAACTGAAGCTGGCGTGGCTGCGGAATTTCCGGGATAGCGACATCCAGGTGCGGAAACAGCAGTTCACCCACCTTGTACGCCTCCTCCAGATGCGGGTAGCCAGACAGGATAAAGCTGTCGATCCCCAGCGCCGCGTATTCATTAATGCGTGCCGCTACGGTTGGACCGTCGCCGACCAGCGCCGTGCCGGCGCCGCCGCGCACCAGACCCACCCCGGCCCACAGGTTCGGGCTGATCTCAAGATTTTCACGCTTGCCGTTGTGCAGGGAGGCCATCCGGTGCTGGCCCACGGAGTCGGTTTTGGCAAACGCCGCCTGTGCTTTAGCGATAGTATCGTCGTCCAGATGAGCGATCAGACGGTCGGCGGCTTGCCAGGCCTCGTCGTTGGTTTCGCGGACGATCACGTGCAGGCGAATACCAAAGCGTACCGTACGGCCATGCTCTGCGGCTTTAGCGCGTACCTGAGCAATTTTCTCTTTCACCAGCTCCGGTGGCTCGCCCCAGGTCAGATAGAGATCGACCTGCTCGGCCGCCAGCTCCTGCGCCACGTCCGACGATCCGCCAAAATAGAGGGGAGGGCGCGGCTGCTGTACCGGCGGGAAGTAGAGCTGCGCATCGCGAACGTGGATATGTTTCCCTTCGAAGGTGACGGTTTCCCCTTCCAGCAGACGTCGCCAGACGCGGGTGAACTCTGCGGAGGCTTCATAGCGTTCGGTATGATCGAGGAAAACGCCATCCCCCGCCAGCTCCTGCGGATCGCTGCCCGTCACAAGGTTGAATAGCGCACGGCCGTTGGAAAGCCTGTCCAGCGTTGCCGCCTGACGCGCCGCGACGGTGGGCGACACCACGCTCGGGCGCAAGGCTACCAGGAATTTCAGGCGCTGGGTGACGGGGATCATTGACGCGGCAACCAGCCACGCATCCTCACATGAACGGCCCGTCGGGATCAGCACCCCGGTAAAACCGATGCGGTCTGCCGCCTGGGCGATCTGCTGTAGGTAGCCGTGATCGACCGGGCGGGCGCCTTCTTCTGTGCCAAGATAGTGTCCATCACCGTGGGTGGGTAAAAACCAGAAAAGATTCAGACTCATGATTTTTTTCCTTCAATGCCAGCGGGTTGCCAGATGCGTTCGCGAATATTCACCTGCTTTGGAACCAGGCGGTTTTGATAAAAGAGGTCTGCCGTTTGCTGCTGGAGAGCGGCAACGTGGGCGTCAACCGGTGCTATGGTGGTGGGAGGACGGTGGTCAAGATAGGTGGCGATCACCGGTTCAGGCAGGCCCATGGTTTTTGCCAGCAGCGTGATGCTCTGCTGACGCTGGCTTTGGGTCAGCGCATCGGCCTGAGAGAAGGTATCCAGCACCTGCTGAATAAATGCGCCATTTTTCTCAGCGTAAGGACGTGCCGCCAGGTAGAACGAACCGGTCTGCTTCAGGGTGGTGCCGTCTTTCAGCACCCGCACACCGCCCTGCAACAGTGCGGCGGAGTAATACGGATCCCAGATAGCCCAGGCATCAACATTTTTTTGCTGAAACGCCGCGCGCGCATCGGCAGGCGTCAGGTAAACGGGCTGGATATCGGTGAATTTAAGGCCGGCCTCCTGCAACGCGCGCAGCAGCAGGTTGTGGGAGCTGGATCCTTTCTGGAAAGCAACCTTATGGCCTTTGAGGTCGGCGACGCTTTTGATCTCGCTGTTTTCCGGCACCAAAATAACCTCTGCCTTCGGCTTGGCGGGCTCAACGCCAACGTAAACCAGATCCGCCCCGGCAGCCTGCGCAAAGATCGGCGGGATATCGCCTGTGCTGCCTAAATCAATACTCCCGACGTTCAGCGCCTCCAGCATCTGTGGTCCGGCAGGGAACTCGACCCATGAGAATTTGGTCTCCGGGAAACGCTTCTCCAGCAACGCATGGCTTTTCGCCAGCACCATGCTGACGCTGCCTTTCTGATAACCGATACGCAGGCTCTCCGGCGCTTTCTCCGTCGCCTGAGCCAGCGACGCCACTGCCAGCAGACCTGCCAGCCCGATACGGGTAACTGTTTTAAACATGCGCCACTCCTTGTGATTGATGAAATGCCGCCGCGTGGCGATCCCGACGATTCAGGGCGTGCCAGAAGGTTTCAAGCGCGCTGTCGAGGCGGGTTTGCAGATTCGGCGTGAAATGCGGTTTATGCTGGTAGTCGATTACCTGTGAGTCGTCAGCGAAGACGCCATGCAGGATCTCCTGTGCTTTCAGCGCGTTCAGAACCGGCTTGAGGGCATAATCCACCGCCAGTAAATGGGCTACCGTACCGCCTGTGGCCAGCGGCAGGACGACCTTACCGTCCAGCGCACGTTCGGGCAGCAGATCGAGGAGCGTTTTCAGTGCGCCGGAAAAAGAAGCTTTATAAATCGGTGTCGCGACGACCAGCCCGTCAGCACTCTTAAGTTGTTCGATCAGGGTTTTCAGCGCCGGGCTGTCGAAACGGGCGTAGAGCAGATCTTCAGGCGCGAAATTGTGCAAATTCCAGTGACACACTTCGACATCCAGAGCATTAAGCTTTTCGCGAGCGTATTCCAGCAGTGCGCTGGAGCGAGAGGGGAAGCGGGGGCTTCCGGCCAGGGTAATGACGCGCATGGTTGCTCCTTATAACTAATTGTTTGCTTTTATCTAACATTCATAACAATTTTCAGGAGTGTGACATTGCGTGGTTATTCCACTAAATGATTTATCCTCAGGATGAATGCAGAAAAATGCATAAGAAGCGAACCGATAAGTAAACGATTGCGTTTTACGTGGCTTTTTTGCCACAGGTCAATTCCCTTTCCGGGCGGGATCGCACATAATCCCCTCCCGGTTTGCACACCGGGAATCCAGGAGAGTTCATGTACTACCCCTTCGTTCGTAAAGCCCTTTTCCAGCTCGATCCTGAGCGCGCTCATGAATTTACATTTCAGCAGTTACGCCGTATTACAGGAACGCCTCTGGCCGCGCTGGTGCGTCAAAACGTGCCGGAAAAACCAGTTCAGTGCATGGGCCTGACTTTCAAAAATCCACTGGGCCTGGCGGCCGGTCTGGACAAAAATGGCGAATGCATTGATGCACTCGGTGCGATGGGCTTTGGCTCGATCGAAATCGGGACGGTAACGCCGCGTCCGCAGCCGGGAAATGACAAGCCACGTCTGTTTCGCCTGGTTGAAGCCGAAGGGCTGATCAACCGCATGGGCTTTAATAACCTTGGCGTCGATCATCTGGTTGAGAACGTTAAGAAAGCCCATTTTGATGGCGTGCTGGGTATAAATATTGGCAAAAATAAAGACACGCCGGTCGAGCAGGGTAAAGATGACTATCTGATTTGTATGGAAAAAGTCTATGCCTATGCCGGTTATATTGCGGTGAATATTTCCTCGCCTAACACCCCAGGGCTGCGTTCATTACAATATGGCGAAGCGCTCGACGATCTTCTTAGCGCCATTAAAAATAAACAAACGGCGCTACAGGCGATCCACCATAAATATGTTCCGGTCGCGGTTAAGATCGCCCCGGATCTTTCGGCAGAAGAATTGATCCAGGTTGCCGACAGTTTAGTTCGCCATAATATTGATGGTGTGATTGCGACCAATACGACACTCGATCGCTCTCTCGTTCAGGGAATGAAAAACTGTGACGAAGCGGGTGGATTAAGTGGCCGTCCGGTACAATTAAAAAGCACCGAATTTATTCGCGCACTCTCCGCGGAATTAAAAGGCCAGCTGCCGATTATTGGCGTGGGTGGCATTGACTCCGTCATCGCTGCACGTGAGAAGATGGCGGCAGGCGCATCGCTGGTGCAAATTTATTCCGGCTTTATTTTTAAAGGGCCGCCGCTGATTAAAGAAATCGTCACGCATATCTAATCTTTTCTCTTAATCAGACAACCAGGGCTTTATTTCCAGCCCTGGTTGTTTTATATTCCGTCATTGTTGCTTATTTAGACATTATAGTCTTTTATTACTAGTGTTATAAGCGAAGCGGCAAACAGGACATTTTTAGTACAGGACGTTTAGGGGACGGGAGAGAAACATGCGAATTAAACCTGACGATAACTGGCGCTGGTATTTTTGTGAAGAGCATGACCGTATGATGCTCGACTTAGCCAACGGCATGTTGTTTCGCTCTCGTTTTGCGCGCCGAATGTTAACGCCAGACGCGTTTGCTCCCTCAGGCTTTTGCGTTGACGATGCCGCGCTCTATTTCTCTTTTGAAGAAAAATGCCGCGATCTCGATCTCTCCAAAGAACAGCGCGCCGAACTGGTATTAAACGCGCTGGTGGCGATCCGTTTCCTGAAACCGCAAATGCCGAAAAGCTGGCATTTCCTTGCGCACGGCATGAGCTGGACCCCGGCTATCGGCGATGCGGCGAGCGTCAATCTGAGCGATACCGAAGAGGAGGTGAATTTGCTGGTGGTTGAACCCGGTGAAAACGCTGCGCTCTGTTTGCTGGCCCAACCCGGCGTGAACATTGCCGGGCGAGTTATGCAGTTAGGTGATGCCATCAAAGTGATGAACGACAGGCTGAAGCCACAGCTGCGCGTTGATTCCTTCAGCCTCGAACAGGCGGTTTAAGCTTCCAGCTGTACGGATGTTTTCGGGACACAGCTACAGCACAGGATCGTGCCGTCACCGCCAATCGCAGATTTCTTCAGGGCACTCACTTCACCATCGACCAGTTTAATGCGACAGCATCCGCAAATCCCCGCGCGACAGGAATACGGTACGCGGATACCCGCCTGTTCCAGTTGTTCCAGTAGCACCTGCTGATTGTTACCACGGATAACTTTGCCTTCCCAGTGAATATCCACCGCGGAAGCGACGTTGGTTACCACGTCAACCATCTCTTCTTCCTGACCTGCGCCATACACCCTGGCAGGCCCTCGGGTAAGGATCTCGATCTCGTCGCCCACGCGGATCACGCCGCTGGAGCGGGGGATCAGGTTCTGGCCGAAGTCGACATCACCTTTATCCTGCGCGGTGCGAAATGACTGCAAGGTTTTTAGCGGTTCACCGGAAGGATGCTTCTGGCCTTTCTCCGGGCTAATGGTGGTGAGAATACAGCGGCTGCACGGTTTCACCACGTCAAAAATAACGCTGCCGATGCGGATGACTTTCCAGGTATCTTCATCCCAGGCCTCCGCTCCGGTCACCACCAGATTCGGGCGAAACTGCTCCATCTGCACGCTGGCTTTGCAACGTTTTTGTAAATCTCGCAGCGAGGCCTCGCTGGTCAGCAGAAAGGGAAAACCATCCGCGAAGGAGAGGGGAACCGCATCGTGGCGCTTCACGCGACGGGTCAGCGCAGGCCCAACCCAGCGCAGCTGAACGTCACGGGAGAAAAAGCCGCTGAGCCACTGGTTAATGTTATCCGGCGCGATACGCGCGGTAAAATGATTGCCCCACACTTCCGTTGGCGCATCAAGCGGCGCAAAATCAGCAAAGCGGATCACGACGCTTGAACCGTCTGGCGCGGTCAAATGCAGCCCGTCATGAAGCGGGGAAGGCGTAAAGCGAACCATCTGCGGGAACTGACGTGCGGTGATAAACGTACCGTCAGGCTCGGTGACCATAAAAATACGATCGAAGGCGAATCCGCTCATATCGGCCAGCGCGTGAGTCACGCCGATACCGCGCATCGATTTCACCGGATGAATAAAAAGCCTGGATAACGTCGCCACTACACACTCCCGCTAAAGAAAATAAGCCTTCAACTTTATGACATACACGCCATATTAGCTATAATGCGCGACAATTTTCTATGAGTAAAAGTGACGATATGAATTCTCTGTTTGCCAGTACGGCCCGTGGGCTGGAAGAGCTGTTAAAAACTGAACTGGAAGCCCTGGGCGCGAAAGAGTGCCGGGTGGTTCAGGGTGGTGTCCATTTTGAGGGCGACACGCGGCTTATTTACCAGAGCCTGATGTGGAGCCGTCTGGCGTCGCGCATCATGCTGCCGATGAAAGAGTGCAAGGTCTACAGCGATCTTGATCTCTACACCGGCGTACAGATGATCGACTGGACAGAGATCTTCACCCCGGACGCCACCTTTGCGGTGCATTTCAACGGCGTCAACGATGAGATCCGCAACAGCCAGTACGGTGCCCTGCGCGTTAAGGATGCCATTGTGGACTGCTTCACGCGTCGTAATAAAGAACGTCCGAACGTTGACCGTGAAAACCCGGATCTGCGTATCAACGTCTGGCTGAACGGCGATACGGCCAGTATTTCCCTTGATCTGAGCGGCGCAGGCCTGCATCTGCGCGGTTATCGCGATCGCACCGGGATGGCGCCGATCAAAGAAACGTTGGCTGCCGCTATCGTGATGCGCTCCGGATGGCAGCCAGGTACGCCGCTGCTCGATCCGATGTGCGGTTCCGGTACGCTGCTGATTGAAGCCGCGATGCTGGCCACCGACCGTGCGCCAGGGCTGCACCGCGGCCACTGGGGCTTCAAAGGCTGGGCGCAGCACGATGAGGCCATCTGGAAAGAGGTCAAAGACGATGCGCAGACCCGCGCCCGTAAAGGGCTGGCGGAATACACCTCTCACTTTTACGGTTCGGACAGCGATGCACGGGTGATTGAACGTGCGCGCAGCAACGCCCGTCGTGCCGGTATCGGCGAGCTGGTCACCTTCGAGGTGAAAGACGTGGCGAACCTGACCAACCCGTTGCCAAAAGGCCCGTACGGTACGGTGATCAGCAACCCGCCGTATGGTGAGCGTCTGGACAGCGAGCCGGCGCTGATTGCACTGCACAGCCTGCTGGGCCGCAACATGAAAGCGCATTTCGGCGGCTGGAACCTCTCCCTGTTTAGCGCCTCGCCGGAGCTGCTGAGCTGCCTGCAATTGCGTGCCGATCGCCAGTTCAAGGCGAAAAACGGCCCGCTGGACTGCGTGCAGAAAAACTACCATCTGGCAGAGATAGCGGCGGATAGCAAACCGTCAGGCGTGGCGGAAGATTACGCCAACCGCCTGCGCAAAAACCTGAAGAAATTTGAGAAGTGGGCAAAGCAGGAAGGCATCGAATGTTATCGCCTGTACGACGCTGACCTGCCGGAATACAACGTGGCGGTTGACCGCTATGCGGACTGGGTAGTGGTTCAGGAATACGCCCCGCCGAAAACTATCGATGCGCAAAAAGCGCGTCAGCGTATGCTGGATGTGATTGCGGCCACCATCGCCGTACTCGGCATTTCGCCAAACAAGCTGGTGCTGAAAACCCGTGAGCGTCAGAAAGGCAAAAACCAGTATCAGAAGATGGGCGAGAAGGGTGACTTCATCGAAGTGGGCGAATATAACGCGCGCCTGTGGGTTAACCTGACCGACTACCTTGATACCGGTCTGTTCCTCGACCACCGTATCGCCCGCCGCATGCTGGGCCAGATGAGCAAGGGCAAAGACTTCCTGAACCTGTTCTCCTATACCGGCAGCGCCAGCGTTCATGCGGGGCTTGGCGGCGCGCGTAGCACCACCACGGTCGATATGTCCCGTACTTATCTGGAGTGGGCAGAGCGCAACCTGCGTCTTAACGGCTTAACCGGTCGTCAGCATCGCCTGTTACAGGCCGACGTGCTGGGCTGGCTGCGCGATACCGACGAGCAGTTTGACCTGATCTTTATCGATCCGCCGACCTTCTCTAACTCCAAGCGTATGGAGGATAGCTTTGACGTTCAACGCGATCACCTGCGCCTGATGACCGACCTGAAGCGCCTGCTGCGTAAAGGCGGCACCATTATGTTCTCGAACAACAAGCGCGGATTCCGCATGGATCACGACGGCCTGGCCGAACTGGGACTGAAAGCACAAGAAATCAGCCAAAAAACGCTGTCTCAGGACTTTGCCCGTAACCGTCAAATCCACAACTGCTGGCTGATTTCCGCGGTCTGAAAGGAAAAATAAATGTCTTTAATTAGTATGCACGGCGCGTGGCTCTCTTTCAGCGACTCACCGCTTCTCGATAATGCAGAGCTGCATATCGAAGATAACGAGCGCGTCTGTCTGGTGGGCCGTAACGGCGCAGGTAAATCGACGCTGATGAAAATCCTCAACCGTGAGCAGGGGCTGGATGACGGCCGTATTGTTTACGAGCAGGATCTGATCGTCTCTCGTCTGCAACAGGATCCGCCGCGTAACGTCACCGGCAGCGTTTACGATTTTGTGGCCGAAGGGATTTCAGAGCAGGCGGAATACCTCAAGCGTTACCACGAGATTTCGCATCTGGTGATGACGGACCCGAGCGACAAGAATCTCAACGAGCTGGCAAAAGTGCAGGAGATGCTCGATCACCACGGTCTGTGGCAGCTGGAAAACCGCATTAATGAAGTGCTGGCCCAGCTTGGCCTGGAAGCGGATATGGAGCTGTCGGCGCTCTCCGGCGGCTGGCTGCGTAAAGCGGCGCTGGGCCGTGCCCTGGTGAGCGGGCCTAAGGTGCTGCTGCTGGACGAACCGACGAACCACCTGGATATCGAAGCGATTGACTGGCTGGAAGGGTTCCTGAAAACCTTTAACGGCACCATTATCTTCATCTCCCACGACCGTTCGTTCATCCGCAATATGGCCACGCGCATTGTCGACCTCGACCGCGGCAAGCTGGTGACTTACCCGGGCGATTACGATACCTATCTACTGGAGAAAGAAGAGAACCTGCGCGTCGAAGAGCTGCAAAACGCCGAGTTCGACCGCAAGCTGGCACAGGAAGAGGTCTGGATCCGTCAGGGCATCAAAGCCCGTCGTACCCGTAACGAAGGCCGCGTTCGCGCCCTGAAGGCGATGCGCCGCGAACGTAGCGAACGCCGTGAAGTCATGGGGAGCGCCAAAATGCAGGTTGAAGAGGCGTCCCGCTCGGGCAAGATTGTCTTCGAAATGGAGAATGTGAATTATTCGGTTGACGGCAAAGTGCTGGTGAACGATTTCTCCGCTCAGGTTCAGCGCGGCGACAAAATTGCGCTGATCGGCCCGAACGGGTGCGGTAAAACCACGCTGCTGAAACTGATGCTCGGTCAGCTCCAGGCCGACAGCGGTCGTATCCACTGCGGTACCAAACTGGAAGTGGCGTACTTCGACCAGCACCGCGCAGAGCTGGATCCAGACCGTACGGTGATGGATAACCTCGCTGAGGGCAAACAGGAGGTCATGGTTAACGGCAAGCCGCGTCACGTGCTGGGCTACCTTCAGGACTTCCTGTTCCACCCGAAACGCGCCATGACGCCGGTGCGCGCGCTGTCCGGCGGTGAGCGTAACCGTCTTTTGCTGGCGCGTTTGTTCCTGAAACCCAGTAACTTATTGATTCTCGATGAACCGACTAACGATCTGGATGTCGAAACGCTGGAACTGCTGGAAGAGTTGATTGATGGTTATCAGGGAACCGTGATGCTGGTCAGCCACGATCGTCAGTTTGTCGATAACACCGTGACCGAGTGCTGGATCTTCGAAGGCGAAGGGCGCATCGGGCAATATGTAGGCGGCTATCATGACGCGCGTGGACAGCAATCACAGTCGCTGGCGCAAAAACAGGCGAAGACTAAAAATGTCGCTGAACCTGTTGTTGCAAAAGCAGAAACTGTCAAAAAGTCTCCTGCTAAAATGAGTTATAACTTGCAGCGCGAGCTGGAGGGGCTGCCGCAGCGTCTGGAAGAGCTGGAAGCTGCACTGGAAGCACTGCAAATCCAGGTCGCTGATGCGTCATTCTTTACGCAGCCTCACGACTATACTCAGAAAGTATTGGCTGAACTCTCCCAGGCTGAACAGGCGCTGGAAGAGGCATTTGAGCGCTGGGAGTACCTTGAGTCTCTGAAAAACGGCGCATAAACAGGGATAATCTATGTGTGACCAGCACCATGCCGATCGGCATATATTATGCTCGCAATGCGATATGCTCGTGGCGTTGCCAGAGCTTGGTCACGGACATAAAGCTGCCTGCCCGCGCTGCGGCGCTACGCTGACGACCGAGTGGGACGCGCCAAGGCAGCGTCCTACGGCTTATGCGCTGGCAGCCCTGTTCATGTTACTGCTCTCCAATCTCTTCCCTTTCATCTCTATGAAAGTGGGCGGGATGGTAAGCCAGGTGGAGTTACTGGAAATTCCAGGCGTGATGTTCTCGGAAGATTACGCCAGCCTTGGCACCTTCTTTCTTCTGTTCGTGCAGATAGTCCCGGCTTTTTGCCTGGTCGTCATTCTGCTATTGGTCAATCGCGTCAGGATGCCCATCGCCCTTAAAATCAAACTCGCGCGGATCCTGTTCCAGCTGAAAAGCTGGGGGATGGCGGAAATTTTTCTCGCGGGTATCCTGGTCAGCTTCGTGAAGCTAATGGCCTACGGCGATGTGGGGATTGGCAGCAGCTTTATTCCGTGGTGTCTGTACTGCGTGCTGCAACTGCGCGCGTTCCAGTGCGTGGACCGACGCTGGGCCTGGGATGATATTGCCCCGGCGCCGACGCTCTCGCAGACGGTAAAGGTGGGCGTACCGGGTATCCGTCAGGGGCTTCGCTCCTGCTCGTGCTGCACCGCCGTGCTGCCCGCGGATGTCGAGGTGTGTCCGCGCTGTGAAACAAAAGGTCACGTCCGGCGCAAAAATAGCCTGCAATGGACCATGGCGCTGCTGGTGACCTCTGTCATGCTCTATCTGCCCGCCAATATCTTGCCGATCATGATCACCGATTTGCTCGGCGACAGAATGCCCTCGACCATACTAGCCGGGGTGATTTTGCTGTGGAGCGAGGGATCTTACCCTGTAGCAGGCGTCATATTCCTCGCCAGTATTATGGTTCCGACCTTAAAGATGATTGCCATTGCCTGGCTTTGCTGGGATGCAAAAGGGCACGGTAAGCGAGACAGCGAGCGCATGCATCTGATTTATGAGGTCGTGGAATTTGTTGGCCGCTGGTCGATGATTGACGTGTTCGTGATTGCGGTTCTCTCAGCGCTGGTGCGTATGGGGGGGCTGATGAGTATTTATCCCGCTATGGGAGCGCTGATGTTTGCGTTGGTCGTCATTATGACCATGTTTGCGGCCATGACCTTCGACCCTCGTTTATCGTGGGATCGTGAGCCCGATTCAAGCCATGAGGAAGAGTAAGAGCATGGAAAATAAGAGTGGAGAGGCTAAAGTGCAGAAGGTCAGAAACTGGTCGCCGGTGTGGATTTTCCCCATCGTGACCGCGCTGATCGGTGCATGGATCCTGTTTTATCATTACAGCCATCAGGGACCGGAAGTCACGCTAATTACCACCAATGCAGAGGGGATTGAGGGCGGAAAAACCACCATCAAGAGCCGCAGCGTAGATGTGGGTGTCGTGGAAAGCGCGACCCTGACGGATGATTTAACCCATGTTGAAATCAAGGCCCGCCTGAATGCTGGCATGGAAAAACTGCTCCATGAAGATTCTGTTTTTTGGGTAGTGAAACCGCAGGTTGGTAGAGAAGGGATCAGCGGCTTAGGGACGCTATTGTCCGGGGCTTATATTGAACTCCAGCCCGGCAACAAAGGCGCCCAGCCAGCAAACTATCAGCTGCTGGATTCACCGCCGCTTGCGCCACCGGATGCAAAAGGGATCCGCGTTATTCTGGACAGTAAAAAAGCGGGCCAGCTCTCGCCGGGCGATCCGGTGCTGTTCCGTGGGTATCGCGTCGGTTCGGTTGAAACAAGCACCTTCGATCCGCAAAAACGGACCATCAGCTATCAGCTATTTATCAACGCGCCTAATGACCGCCTGGTGACCAGCAACGTTCGCTTCTGGAAAGACAGCGGGATCGCGGTAGATCTCACCTCTGCGGGGATGCGCGTTGAGATGGGTTCACTCACCACGCTGTTTGGTGGGGGCGTCAGTTTTGACGTGCCGGAAGGTATAGATCTGGGACAACCGGTGGCGGAGAAAACCGCCTTCAGACTGTTTGACGATCATAAAAGCATTCAGGATGCGCTCTATACCGATCACATCGACTACCTGATGTTCTTTAAGGACTCTGTACGCGGCTTGCAGCCAGGGGCGCCAGTTGAGTTCCGCGGTATTCGTCTGGGGACAGTGGGACAAGTGCCTTACTTTGTTCCGGGACTGAAGCAGATGCTTGATGATGATTATCGTATTCCGGTGCTGATCCGCATTGAGCCTGAGCGTTTGATTAACCAGATAGGCGAGGACCAGGATATTGGGGAGCATATCAGCGACCTGCTGAATCGCGGGCTGCGCGGCTCGCTGAAAACCGGCAACCTGGTCACAGGGGCGTTGTATGTCGATATGGACTTCTATCCAAAAGCGCCACCAATGACGGGTATCCGTGAATTTGGTGGCTACAAAATCATTCCTACGGTCAGCAGTGGCCTGGCGCAGATCCAACAGCGCCTGATGGAAACGCTGGATAAGATCAACAATCTGCCGCTGAATCCAATGCTTGAAGCTGCGACGGGATCACTGCATCAGAGCCAGGCAACGATGCTACGTCTGCAAACCACGCTGGATAATATCAACAAGATCACCGCTAACCAGTCCATGCAGCAGCTGCCGCAGGATATGCAGAAAACGTTGCGCGAACTGAATCGTAGTATGCAGGGCTTCCAGCCGGGCTCAGCGGCCTACAACAAGATGGTGGCGGATATGCAACGTCTTGATCAGGTTTTACGCGAGCTACAGCCCGTTCTGAAAACGCTCAATGAAAAGAGCAACGCACTGGTGTTTGAAGCGAAAGACAAAAAGGATCCTGAGCCTAAGAGGGCGAAACAATGAAAAAATGGCTAATCATCGCAGGCGCACTGGTATTAACGGCCTGTAGCTCTGGAAGCGATAACAAAAGCTACTACCAGCTGCCGTTAAGCGCCCAGTCCGGTGCGCAGAGCAGCACCTCGCAGGGCAGCCGTCTGCTGTGGGTTGAACAGGTTGCCGTGCCAGATTACCTGGCGGGCAACGGGGTGGTCTACCAGACCAGCGATGTGCAGTACGTAATCGCCAACAATAACCTGTGGGCCAGCCCGCTGGATCAGCAGCTACGCAATACGCTGGTGGCGAATCTGAGCAGCCAGCTCCCCGGTTGGGTCGTTGCCTCGCAGCCTCTGGGAAGCGATCAGGACACTCTGAATGTTAACGTGACGGGATTCCATGGCCGCTATGATGGTGCCGTTGTTATCAGCGGGGAGTGGCTGCTGAATCATCAGGGTCAGCTGATTAAGCGTCCTTTTCATCTTGAACTCAAGCAGCAGAAAGATGGCTATGACGAAATGGTGAAAGTACTTGCGCAGGGATGGGCACAGGAGTCGGCTGCTATCGCAAGAGAGATTTCCCGCCTGCCATAAGTAAAATTCATCGACGAAAGCCGCACTCAGCTTCTTGCTGATTGCGGCTTTTTTTTCGTTTTGCGTTCAGGTTGTTACTTGTCCCGCGTCACATTTTTTGTACAAACGATCTTCCATGTAGCTCACAAATATGACACCCGTATGAATTTTGAACGTTGACGCTGACGTCGATTCGGGGTATTCGTTAACTGTGCTTGCACATATTGCAACCACTGTTTTCTTTCCACCAGACAAAAGAATGAGGGAAACGAGGCATGAAGAGACAGAAACGAGATCGCCTGGAAAGGGCTCATCAACGTGGTTATCAGGCTGGCATCGCCGGACGTTCAAAAGAAATGTGTCCCTATCAGGCCCTGAATCAAAGGTCCCAATGGCTAGGGGGCTGGCGAGAAGCCATCGGAGACAGGGCAGTACTTGCTTGATACCGTCTCTTTAAAAAGAAACCTCCGCAATGCGGAGGTTTCGCCTTTCTGGATGGGGCTAAAAGCCGTTATCAGAAAGCGGAGGTATCCTGGAACAGACCCACTTTCAGGTCGTTCGCGGTATAGATCAGGCGACCATCTACCAGCACTTCACCGTCCGCCAGGCCCATAATCAGGCGGCGGTTAACGATGCGTTTGAAATGGATACGGTAGGTGACTTTCTTCGCGGTAGGCAGAACCTGACCGGTGAATTTCACTTCGCCTACGCCCAACGCACGGCCTTTGCCTTCACCGCCAAGCCAGCCCAGATAGAAGCCAACCAGCTGCCACATGGCATCGAGGCCCAGGCAGCCAGGCATTACCGGATCGCCAATAAAGTGGCAACCGAAGAACCACAGGTCCGGGTTGATATCGAGTTCTGCTTCTACGTAACCCTTATCAAAGTTGCCGCCGGTTTCGGTCATTTTCACGACACGGTCCATCATCAGCATATTTGGGGCTGGTAACTGCGGGCCTTTCGCGCCAAACAGTTCACCGCGACCAGAGGCAAGAAGGTCTTCTTTAGTATAGGATTCGCGTTTATCTACCATGTTCTCAGTAAGCCTTATTTTAGTGAAGGACGCAGGATAGCTAACACGTGTACGCTGAACAAGTCCGATCAGTTCGCACTAAACCAACTTAACCAGCGTAACGGCCACGGATAACGATGACGAGCATCCTGCTGTGTCGCCTGAGCTATACGTTCCTGAATGGTCTGCATCAGGGTTGTCTGGCCTTCGCCGTCCCAGACCAGGTTTGTCAGTAAGGGTAGTGCATCCTCAACCCCTTCGATGGCCCAGACGGTGAATTGTTCCTGCTCTACCGCATCCAGAATCGCCTGGCTCAGGCTCAAATGGCGAGCGTTAGGTGCCGGAATAATCACGCCCTGTTTGCCGTTTAAACCGCGCTGCTGGCAGATTGCGAAGAAGCCTTCGATTTTCTCATTCAGTCCGCCCACCGGTTGGGCACGGCCAAACTGATCCACGGACCCGGTAATCGCAATATTCTGGTTAATCGGCACGTCTGCAAGCGCGCTGATCACGGCACACAGCTCCGCCATTGAGGCGCTGTCGCCGTCGACTTCACTGTAGGACTGTTCAAAGGTCAACGAGGCAGAGAAGGGGATCTGCTGCTCGAGCTGAAGTTCAGACATCAGGAACGCCTGCATGATCATCATGCCTTTGGCATGAATGTTTCCGCCCAGTTCGGCCTTGCGTTCGATATCGGTAAATTCGCCGTCACCAATGTGTACGACACAGCTGATACGGGAAGGCTCACCAAAGGCGCGCGGGTGTCCGGGGAACTCGATGACGGACAAGGCGTTGATTTGCCCGATACGTTCGCCTTCGGTCTCCACCAGAATCTGTTCCAGCAGAATTTCATCCTGCATACGGTCAGCAAGATAACCTTCACGCCATTCACGCTGGGCCAGCATCTGGCTAAGCTGCTCACCGGTAAACGGACCGTTACCGCTGATAACCCCCACTTCACGCAGCTGTTTACCGATCCAGAGCGGGCAGAGCGGCAGGGTTTCCTGATCGCCAGTGTAGCGTACGGCCTCGCGGATTAAGCCCGGCCACGCATCCTCGGCAGGCGAGGGCAGTGCGAAACGTTCCGCCACGGCCATAACCCACTGACACCACTGCGCCATGTCATCGGCATCGGCGATCTGAATATT
Organism: Enterobacter cloacae complex sp. IR5459; assembly: GCF_049238005.1. Lineage (NCBI taxonomy): Bacteria > Pseudomonadati > Pseudomonadota > Gammaproteobacteria > Enterobacterales > Enterobacteriaceae > Enterobacter > Enterobacter cloacae complex sp. IR5459. The sequence goes on along the minus strand of NZ_JBMKIG010000004.1, from coordinate 403,234 downwards.
ATCTTCAAATTCGCTATAGACAGCCTGCTCCGCGAGTTCTGGCTCCATTTCCTGGAAATCAGCCAGAGATTCACGGTCGCCCGTCAGCACGACGGTCAGCGACAGCGGCATAGACGGAATGGATACAGGCAGCGGACGCGAATCGTCGTAGCCTACCCAGTCAAAACGTTGCTGCGTCACCACCGTTTTCAGGCGCATCCACAGCAGAGGCTGAGCAAGCAGGGTGCGAAGGGAAATGAGCAACACGCCGCCATTCGCGCGGTGTACCAGCCCCGGTTGCAGTGACACATCGCCATTGAACTGACGAAGGCAGCCGAACAGCTGTTCTGCTTCCACCCAGTTGGCGGTGATCACCTCGCCTTTTGCAGCGAACTGTCCGTCTGCCTGCGTGGCAGGTTCGTACGTCACCTCACGTCCGGCAATATGATACTGGCCACCAAAAACGGCATTCGTTTTTGGCTGCAACTGGCGCATGGCATCACCGAGAAGCGTCAGATACTCGGCTTCTTCCGGGGCTTTGAGCAGCATGAAAGGAGATGTAGCCCATGGGGATGACATCTGCTCCAACGCGTAATGCAAACGCGGTTGTGTATCGCTAAGTATGAATTCGTGTTCTTTTGTGAGGTCTGGCTGTGCAAACAGCTCCTGATAGCTCTCGGTATCCGGAACCAGGTCACGCCATGCAAGTTTCGTAATGGTCAAAGTTGATGTTTTTTAGTCAGAAGTAAAACCGTGGAGTATACCGTAAGCGGCGCACTCTGCCCAATCAGGATTCGGGTTTTCGTCATGCGGATCGCCTGCGGCGTTTCACAGGATATGATTTCTTTTCAGCAGATTGCCAAAAAACTGATATTCTGAACAGAGTTACACGGTAACACTGAGATCGCAATGAAATATCAACAACTGGAAAACCTCGAAAGCGGCTGGAAATGGAAGTACCTGGTCAAAAAGCACCGTGAAGGGGAGCTGATCACCTGCTACATCGAAGCCAGCGCGGCGCAAGAAGCTGTGGATATGTTGCTGACCCTCGAAAACGAACCGGTACTGGTCAACGGCTGGATTGAGAAACACATTAATCCGGCCCTGTTAAACCGGATGAAGCAAACTATCCGTGCTCGTCGTAAACGGCATTTCAATGCCGAGCATCAGCACACCCGTAAGAAATCCATCGACCTGGAGTTTATGGTCTGGCAGCGTCTGGCCGGGCTTGCGCAACGGCGCGGGAAAACCCTGTCGGAAACGGTGGTGCAGCTGATTGAAGATGCCGAGCACAAAGAGAAGTATGCCAGCCAGATGTCGACGCTGAAGAACGATCTACAGGCACTGTTAGGTAAAAAATAAGCGTTTTGCTTTTCTTCAGATAATAAAAAACCCCGCATGGCGGGGTTTTTTTATAAGACGATAACTTATGCCGCAGGCTGAGTTACAACGTCTTTGATACCTTTAACTTCGATCTCTACGCGACGATCTGGTGCCAGGCAGTCGATCAGTGCAGCGCGTGGTTTCACGTTGTCACAGGTAGAACCGGTAACTGGGTTAGATTCGCCCATACCACGTGGGGAGATCTTGTTAGCTGGGATACCTTTAGATACCAGGTAATCAACTACAGACTGAGCACGTTTCTCAGACAGACCCTGGTTGTAAGCGTCAGAACCGATACGGTCGGTGAAGCCCAGAACCACTACAGAACCGTCTTTAGGATCCAGGTTGCTCAGCTGGGTGTACAGCTGATCCAGTGCCTGCTGACCTTCTGGTTTCAGGGTAGCTTTGTTGAAGTTGAACAGAACGTCAGACTTCAGAGTGAAGTGCTTGGTCTGTACTTCTGGCGCTGGAGCCGGAGCTGGAGCTACGACTGGCGCATCTTCCTGCTGACCGAAACGGTAAGAAACACCAACGCTCAGCATGCCGTTGTCTGGACGAACGCCAACGGTAGCACCGTCACCGATGTTGTTAACCCACTGGTATTCCAGACGGGTAGCGATGTCACGGGTCATTGCCCACTCAACGCCACCAGCGAATACTGGGGAAACACCCGTGTCGTGGTCGTCACCAGCACGGCTGTTGCTGGAGTCTGCACGCCATACCATGCCGCCCAGACGGGTGTACACGTCCAGATCGTCAGTTACTGGGTAACCCAGTTTAGCGGTCAGCTGTACGCCCTGAGCTTTGAAAGCGCCATTGGTTTCGTTGCCTTTGTAAGGCATACGACCTAACCAGTCGTAACCCATTTCAAAGCCAACATACGGGTTAACCTGATAGCCACCGAACGCACCTGCACCAAGCTGGCTCTCATGAGTTGGGCCATCATTGTTGTTTGCGCTGTCGTACCAACCGGTGTCATGGAACTGAGACCAACCCAGTTTACCACCTGCATACCAGGTATTATCTTTCGGAGCGGCCTGCGCTACGGTAGCGAAGCCAGCCAGTGCCACTGCAATCGCGATAGCTGTCTTTTTCATTTTTTGCGCCTCGTTATCATCCAAAATTTGCCATGAATATCTCCATCGGAGGAATCACGGTTAAATCCTTCACCGGGGGGCGTGGTCAAATATAAACCTACCGATATCTTCGGCTTAGGCCGAGCACCCCTGGCGATGTAAAGTCTACAACGTAGCTGAAAACTTACAAGTGTGAAGTCCGTCAGGCATATGAAAAAAAAAGTTCCGTATACCTAATATTTAACAATTTTTGAACGAATTTTGTGCAGTAAAATTAACGAGAACCGCGTCAGACAAGACTTGCCGCAGTTTTGGCGCGTTGAACTTTTTTTGCATACTGCGGTCGAAAAAAATTCCAGGAAAACTCTTAAAATCACTCAATGGTACACATTCGAGTGAATTTTTAGCGCGGGATGTTGTCCTCTGCGATAGGAATCTCCACGAACTGGCCGCATGATGAAACCCATCGCGTTACCTTCTTCAGCCGCTTCAGTCAGACGCAAATGTTCTTCTTGCGACAGATCCTCAGGCAACCACCCAATCACGACGCTATAGTTCCCGGTACGTAATGCCCGGACCATCGACTCGACCGTATCGCAAGGGGAGAGTTGATTAATCTGCATCACCTTCGCTAACGGCAGCCCAGCCGACTGAACCCATTCGCGACTTAATTTTTGCTGTGGCGTCAGCCAGAGCTGCCAGCGAGACTGTTGCCCGAGCTGCTGCAAAAGCGGCAGGAGTAAGAGTTGTGTCAACAGCGGCTGGTCTTCACGGTAAACCACTTCACTGATAAGCCCTGTCGATTCACGCCCGATAGAATTCTGCGCAGCATTGCCTGCGGCAGAAGTAGAAGGTGTTAAGTGATTTGCATAGCCTGAAGTGTACATAATCATTCCAGCCCTGTAGTTACTGTATGGATATACAGTAACCCCTGTATGCATAAAGATCAACCTCATTTTCGGAAAGCGACTCGCAAATTTCATCCATTCCTGGTGAACATGAAAAAATCATCTTGCCCAACGGCAATAAGTTGCCTATTTTCCTGCTAACGGATCCGTTAGTAAGAAATATCGTGGTTACTGTATGATTTTTAATGGAATTATCATGAAAAAGATATCTTATGAGCGGATTTATCAATCTCAAGAATACCTCTCTCCGCTGGGCGAAATTCATCATCGCGCCCTGTTTGGCGGTTATACCCTGGCCGTGGATGAAGCGGTGTTCGCGATGGTGTCTGACGGCGAGCTGTACCTTCGCGCCTGTGAGCAAAGTGCAAAATACTGTGTAAAAAACGCTTCCTCTTTTCTGACCCTGATGAAACGAGGACGCCCAGTGCTGCTTAATTACTACCGTGTGGACGAAGGTCTGTGGCAAAACAGGGAAAAACTGCTTCAGCTCTCCTCGTTTGCGCTCGATGCCGCCAGGAAAGAGCGCTACCAGCGCCATCAGCGTAACCGGCTTAAAGATCTGCCGAACCTGACCTTTCAGATTGAGGTCCTGCTTATGGAGGCGGGCATTACCAATGAAGAGACGCTACGACAGTTGGGGGCGAAGACGAGCTGGCTGAAAATGCGCTCGAAGAATAAAGCGCTGAGTATCCGGGTATTGTTCGCGCTTGAAGGCGCGATTGAAGGGTTACATGAAGCGGCACTCCCGGCGGATATTCGCCGGGAGCTTACGGAGTGGTTTAATGCGCTGCCTGAGTCGCAGGGCCATCATTCCGCCAGGTAGCGATCTGCTGTCGCAGCCGACAAATTTCCGGCAGCAAAGCGATAAGCAGGCCAATTTGCTGAAGGACCAGTGGAGCTTTGTTGTCGGTGCCTGGATCAAGGTGTGCGATACGTTGCACCAGTTCATCCAGTGCCTGGTGAACCCGTGGCTCATCCGAAGGTTGATGATGAAGCGCATCATCAACGTAGCAAACGGCGTCGTCCAGCAGCGCCAGGATGCCCGGATTCGTCAGTTTCTCTCGGTGGGCGCCAAGGGTAGAGATATAGCTGGTGAACGTGTGGTTCAGACACAGCAGGCGGAAGGCTGTCTCACGGATTTCTGCCGTAGCGCGCGGCTCAGTTGACATATTCGAGACAACGGAAGCCAGCTCTGCGTCAGTGTTATGCGCATCGCGACGGGCAATCCGATAGGCCAGACGGTTATCGCGACCCTGATGGTATTGCTCAAGAATAGCATCCAGGTAGCGGCAGTTGGCGTTCATTGCTCTGTCGGACACCCGCGGTAAATTTCGGAAACGCCAGTCAGGCCAGATAAAACTCACCGCCGCCCAGGCGATGGCGCAGCCGATTAGCGTGTCAATCACACGGGGGAGGGCCACCTCAAAGCCTTCACCCAGCAGATTGAAGCAGAGCAGCACCAGCAGCGTGATGAACATCGTGGCGTGGGCATACTGCACATTGCGGAAAGCGAAGAACAGTACACCGGTAATCACAATCAGGATCAGTTGCCCTTCTACGGATGGCACAAAGTAGAGCACCGGCAGCCCGATGGCGACCCCGACTAATGTCCCGACAATACGCAGCGCGAGCCGATGGCGGGTAGCGTTATAGTTCGGCTGGCAGACAAACAGGCTGGTCAACAGGATCCAGTAGCCGTGGTGCAATCCTGTTATCTGGATAAACGCGTAGCCGACGCACAGTACCAGCGACATCCTTACCGCATGGCGAAAGAGGGCGGATTCCGGCGTAAAATGACGGCTCAGGCGCAGCCACATATCGCTGAAACCGTTGAGACTGTCGTCGGCAAGCTGGTTGTCAGCGTCATTGCCCGGCATCGCCATCGCCTGTTCAGACTCAATGGTGGCGAGCTGAGCATCAATGGCTCTCAGGTTGTTGAGCAGGAATCCCAGGGCTTTGAACTGTTCCGGTGATGTCCCACTGGCCTGAACGCGATCGAGCGCCGCATCCAGGTGGCTGAATGCGCGTTCAAAGCGCGGATCGTGCTGATAGGGCGTGCGCAGCAGTATTGAGCGCGCAAGTTGCTGGCAGGCCTGAGACTGCATCGACAGCAGGCGCTGGAAACGGAACATCACGTCGCTATAGCGGAATTTCTCGCGCAGGTCAGCGTACTGCACATGCGAGGAGCTGGCGCGCTCGTGAATATCCTGGGCGACAAAATAGTAGTGCAGTGTGCGCCGTGTACCGCGCTGACCGCGATCGCCGCGCAGACGGGTGAGCAGAGACGCTTTGGTCTGATTCAGCGTGGCGACCAGCTGGCCATTTGCCAGCGCCAGATCGTACAGGGGCGCCTGACTGTCCTCTTCAATATCCGGATCAAACAGCCGGGATTTCAGCTCCAGATAGTGGGCCAGCTGTTCGTAACTGCGGGCAATGTTGTCCTGTAAGGCACGAACCGGAAAAATAAGATGCCCGGTTAAGGTCAGCAGGTTATACCAGATAGCACCCAACAGCAGCAGGACCGGTTGCTGATACCACTGCTCGTAAAGAGAGACGCCCAGCATGGTGTAAATGGCAATCAGCAGGGCGCCAAACGCGATAGTGGCGTAGCGTTGCCCGAGGCCGCCGAGCAAAATGAAGCCGCTGGTGGACACCGTCAGCCCTAAGGCAAACAGCCAGGGCCACGGGAAAAGCAGCTCAACGGAGGCGGAAGCAATAAAGAAGCAGACCAGCGTGATGACCAGATTACGCAAACGACCGGCCAGGCGGTCGTCGAGATCCGCCAGCGCACCGGCCACCACCCCAAGCGTGAGGGGGATGGTGAGCTTCACATCATTCAGCCACCACGGCAGAGCGACGGTGCCGCAGAGGGCGATAAAAATCCTGACGTTATACAGCCAGTTACTGTTCCATGTATAGCGACGAAGCAGGGGGCTTAGCATGAGAGCGGCCAGTCCTTATTACTGAAAACGACGACGGGCATTGGCTTCACGCGCGGCTTGCGCGACTTCGACCGGGACAACTCGGCGTCCTACCGGCCACAGGGCGATGGTGGCAATTTTGAAATTAGCGATGCCAACCGGAATGCCAATAATCGTAATGCACTGGGCGATGCCGGCGAAAATATGCATCAGACACAGCCACCAGCCAAAGAAGATCAGCCATAAAATATTCAGCAGCGTGCCGCCGGTATTCATCAGGGCATTTTTTCTTTCCGGCTCCAGCTCATCCACGTGCACGGCTTCATTTCCATAAGGAACGAGGGACAGTTTGGTGATTTCCCAGCAGGAGCGCGTCAGCGGAAGGGTGAAGATGAGCACAATGCTCACCAGGGTGGCAAAAAGCCAGGAAAGGGTGGTGGCAAAACCGCCAAGGACAAAATTCAACACATTCAGAACGGTACGCATAAACCCTCATTTCCTTCGATATGATTAACGCCCGGTGATTGTAACGTTTTTTTGGGCTGGAGCACCTTAAAACTGGCAGTTAAACTGTCTGACAAATTATGACCTCGTGGATCCGGCAGGATATGGAACTGAAAGCAACTTCAATGGGCAAACGCCTGGCGCAGCACCCTTACGACAAGGTTGTCCTTCTCAATGCGGGAGTGAAAGTCTCCGGGGAACGCCACGAATACCTTATTCCGTTTAATCAGCTACTGGCCATTCATTGTAAACGAGGGCTGGTATGGGGGGAGCTGGAGTTCGTCTTGCCGTCAGACAAAGTGGTGCGGCTTCACGGGACCGAGTGGGCGGAAACCCAACGCTTCCACTACCATCTGAATACGCGCTGGCAACAGTGGAGCCAGGAGATGAGCGTGATAGCCGCACAGGTGCTGCAACAGGTGCTGGACGATATCGCGCTAAGCAATACGCAGCAGAAGTGGCTGACGCGCCAGCAAACCGCCGGGCTTCAGCAAAAAATTGCCCAGGCGCTGACGGCATTGCCTTTACCGGTGGCGCGGCTTGAGGAATTTGATAACTGCCGCGACGCGTGGCGGAAGTGTCAGGCCTGGCTGAACGATATCGAGAAAAGCCGTCTGGCGCATAACCAGGCCTGGACTGAGGCGATGCTTACGCAATATGCCGATTTTTTCAGTACGGTGGAATCATCGCCCCTCAATCCTGCCCAGGCGCGCGCCGTGGTGAATGGCGAGCAGTCTCTTTTAGTGCTGGCAGGCGCCGGGAGCGGCAAAACGTCGGTGCTGGTGGCACGCGCGGGCTGGCTTCTGACAACGGGCGAGGCGGTTGCCGACCAGATTTTGCTGCTGGCCTTTGGTCGCAAGGCGGCGCAGGAGATGGATGAGCGCATTCAGGCGCGTTTGCATACCCAGGATATCTCGGCGCGCACGTTCCACTCCCTCGCTTTACACATCATTCAACAGGGCAGCAAAAATGTCCCTGTTGTCAGCAAGCTGGAGAACGACGCTCAGGCTCGCCAGACGCTGTTTATCAAGGCATGGCGTCAGCAGTGCAGTGAAAAAAAGGCGCAGGCGAAAGGCTGGCGTCAGTGGCTTGAAGAGGAACTCAACTGGGAGGTGCCGGAGGGCAGCTTCTGGCAGGATGAAAAGCTGGCGCGCCGGCTGGGCTCTCGTCTTGACCGGTGGGTAAGCCTGATGCGCATGCACGGCGGCTCTCAGGCGGAGATGATAGAAAGCGCACCGGAGTCGATCCGCGCCGTGTTTTCTAAGCGGGTTAAGCTGATGGCGCCGATGCTGAAAGCGTGGAAAACCGCGCTGAAAGACGAAAACGCGGTCGATTTTTCGGGGCTGATCCATCAGGCCATTATCATTCTGGAGAAAGGGCGCTTCGTCAGCCCGTGGAAACACATTCTGGTGGATGAGTTTCAGGACATCTCGCCGCAGCGCGCTGCGCTGCTTTCGGCGCTGCGGGCGCAGAATAAACACACGTCGCTGTTTGCCGTGGGCGATGACTGGCAGGCTATCTACCGTTTCAGCGGGGCGCAACTTTCTCTCACGACGGCCTTCCACCACTATTTTGGGGAAGGCGATCGCAGCGATCTGGACACCACCTACCGCTTCAACTCGCGGATTGGCGAAATAGCCAACCGTTTTATTCAGCAGAACCCGCATCAGCTGTCGAAACCGCTTAACAGCCTGAGGTCTGGGGATAAAAAGGCCGTCACGCTGCTGGCGGACGATCAGCTGGAACCGCTGCTGGATAAACTGAGCGGCTATGCGAAACCGGATGAACGAATTCTGGTGCTGGCGCGTTACCACCACCTCAAGCCGACGGCGCTGGAAAAAGCGGCGACGCGCTGGCCAAAACTACAGCTCGATTTCATGACCATTCATGCCAGTAAAGGGCAGCAGGCCGACTACGTGATTGTGGTGGGGCTAAAAGAGGGGAGCGACGGTTTCCCGGCGCCGGCGCGGGAATCCGTGATGGAAGAGGCGTTATTACCTGTTCCGGAAGATTTTCCGGATGCAGAGGAGCGGCGCTTACTGTACGTGGCGATAACCCGCGCGCGCCATCGCGTGTGGCTCTTGTTCAACAAAGAGGAGCCGTCGGTGTTTGTCGATATTTTGAAGAGTATTGACGTGCCGGTGACGAGAAAGCCGTAACGCGCCGGGCAAATTCTGTAGGCCCGGTAAGCGCAGCGCCACCGGGCAAAAAACTACTTCAGTCTCTCCGCAAGATAACGCTGATAATCCGGGATCAAAATCTCCACCGGATCGTTAAACTGCGGCGATTCAATGATGAAATCTGCCGTTGAAAGATTGGTGGCTACCGGAATGTTCCACACCGTAGCCAGCCGCAGCAGCGCTTTAACGTCCGGATCATGCGGAACCGCGTTCAGCGGATCCCAGAAGAAAATCAGAACGTCAATTTTACCTTCTGAAATCTGAGCGCCTACCTGCTGGTCACCCCCCATCGGGCCGCTCAGCATGGCATTCACTTCCAGACCAGTTTCGCGGTGGATCAGGTTGCCGGTTGTTCCCGTAGCAGAAAGGGCATGATGCTGTAAAAGAGGCTGATGGCGACGAACCCAGTTAAGCAGCATTTGTTTACAGTGATCGTGCGCAACCAGAGCAATGTGCTTGCGCGCCGGAAGTGTGCGTGTTGTCAGTTCCATAATCTTATCCGTGAGGTTACCTCGCTACACGATGACGGGAACTGACTGATGCTGCAAGAGAAAGGACAAAAAAATGTGGCTTACGACGAAGGTTGCTGTTTCGCCCATTGCAGAAAACGGGCGCGCGTGTCCGGATCGGCATTCTGGAACCAGAACTTGAGACGTTGCTCAGTAAGGGTCTGCGACTGAGGGGGGAGTACATCCAGCTCCGATACGCCCGAAAGCAGGGTACTGTCATCCGCCATCATGGTGGCGAACTGGGGCAGCGAGGCGCGCCTGCTGGCCCTGTTGTAGGTCTCGGTGTCCGCTTCATAGTCAGTTCCCTTTGGCCTTTTTGTCAGCGCCAGAATATCCAGCTTTACCGGGATGGGCATGGAATCCCCGTCCACCAGTTCAATGCGCGGCGAGGCATCAAATGCCAGTGACTCCTTTTCTGTCTCAAGGCGCGGGAGACGAAAATTGACCTGGCTGATACGCTGGGTATTAAAGCTGACCACCAGCGGAGGCGAAATGTACACCTGCTGTTCGTTGTCGGCGAGGCGAATGGTCTTTTCCACCCGAAAAACCACCTGGTGCGGGCCGTTATCCAGCTCGATGCTGTCTGCGCCCCGCAGCAGGGAGCTGGAGACTTTTTTCCCGTCCAGCACCAGCAGGTCAATGTCGGTTGTGAGTCTGAGAGTAGTTGCGAAAACACAAACCGGCATGATTAACGCAACCACAGCCCAGGCAATGCCGGTTTTCATAGCAGACTCCTGTAGACAAACTACCCAGCAAGAATGTATCAAAATTTTTCGATAAACACGTTTACTAACATATAGACATATTCTGCCGTTTTGCCCTCATACTTCTGTATGGGATGCGTGGTTGAGATGTTCGCTTTGACGTACACTTTGAAAAAAACCAGGAGGAACAGCATGAAAGAGAACGACATTGTCGAGATTCTGACGACCACGCGCACTATCGCGCTGGTCGGCGCGAGCGATAAACCGGATCGCCCAAGCTATCGGGTCATGAAATACCTTCTGGACCAGGGATATCACGTGATCCCGGTCTCGCCGAAGGTGGCGGGGAAAACGCTGCTGGGTCAGCAGGGTTATGCGACGCTCGCGGACGTGCCGGAAAAGGTGGATATGGTGGACGTTTTTCGTAATTCAGAAGCGGCCTGGGGCGTGGCGCAGGAAGCGATCGCCATTGGCGCGAAAACGCTGTGGATGCAACTGGGCGTGATTAATGAGCAGGCGGCCGTGCTGGCACGCGATGCCGGGCTGAAAGTGGTGATGGATCGCTGTCCGGCAATCGATATTCCCCGTCTGGGGCTGGCAAAATAAAAAAAGCCCGTTTGACGGGCTTTTTTACACCTTTAGTTACGCAGTCTTGGTGCCTGTAACTGTTTGCGGATGGTCTGAGCAAGCTCGTCCATAGTGGGTTGTTCCGGATGCTCATCCTGTAGTTCACCACTCAGCTGCGCTTCGGCAAGATAGGTATGGACAGGCTGACCATCGTCGCCCTCCATAACCACATGATACCAGGGCGCGGCGCGAAGCTCTGCGTCAACGGCCAGATCGTCTGCTGACGGTTCATCAAGGGAATACTCCGGGTCGATATCCACGACCACACCCAAATATCCAAGCAAGGTGTGGCGGACCTGCTGGCCGATACCGAATTTGCTGGCAATCATAGTCACCTCCCGGGAAACATTACATACACACTATGTGCGGGCAATATTTCTCTTTTCAAGTTACATGACGCGACAGGCAAACCCTTTCAGATACAGCCCTTCCGGGTAGGTAGCGATCACCGGGTGATCGGCGGCCTGACGGAACTGCTCTATAAATTGTACATCACGACCCGCATCTATTGCGGCATCGGCGATGATTTTTTGGAATAAATCTGTCGTCATCAGGCCAGAACAGGAGAACGTCAGCAGCACGCCGCCCGGGTTCAGCAGCTGGATCGCCAGCATGTTGATGTCTTTATAGCCACGGCAGGCGCCCATCAGCTGGCTTTTATTTTCTACAAACTTCGGTGGGTCCATCACGATAACGTCAAATTTCTCGCCCTGGTCGCGGTATTTACGCAGCAGTTTGAACACGTCGTCGCGCACAAACTCCGCTTTGCTCAGATCCAGCTTGTTCAGCTCAACGTTCTGTTTCGCCACGTCCAGCGCTTCCTGTGAGGTGTCGACGCTCACAACCTGGGCACAGCCGCCCATCAGGGCAGAGACCGCAAAGCCGCCGGTATAGGAGAAGCAGTTCAGCACGCGCTTATCGGCAACGTACTGGCGCGTTGCCAGACGGCTGTCACGCTGGTCGAGATAATAACCGGTCTTATGGCCGCCCTGGATGTCCACCAGCAGCTTCATGCCGTGCTCCTCGATAGGCAGCAGGGCAGGCGGCAGTTCGCCGGTGACCGGGCCCTGCGTCAGCTCCATGCCCTCTTTTTTACGTACCGCCACGTCGCTGCGGTCGTAAATGGCACATTCCGGGAACAGGGTTTGCAGGGCGCTAATCAGCGCGGCACGCTGGTATTCCGCCCCGGCGCTCAGCAGCTGCAACACCAGGAAATTGCCGAAGCGGTCGATGGTCACGCCCGGCAGCCCGTCGGACTCTCCGGCAATCAGACGATAGCTGTCCAGCCCGTCACGCTTTGCCAGCCACTCACGCCACTGCTGCGCCTGTTGCAGACGACGGACAAAGAAGTCGATATCGATGGCTTCTTCTTTATTGAACGTCCAGACGCGCGCGCGGATCTGAGATGCAGGCGAGTATGCGCCGCGTGCTAACCATTTCCCCTGATGGTCAACAATATCGATGGTTTCACCGAGGCTGGCTTTACCTTCCATGCGGGCAACCGCGCCGGAAAAGACCCAGGGATGACGGCGCAGTAATGACTTCTCGCGCCCTTTGGCTAACACTAAACGTACACTCATAATTTGCTATTCTGTCGATTCCAATGAAATGGCCGCCATTTTCCCGACTTCAGTGAGGAAATGCAACGCGCCAGTCGGATAAGGAGAAGGATGATGTCAAATGTTTGCACCATTGCCTGGGTCCATGGCCTTGTACAGGGCGTCGGATTCCGCTACAGCACCCAGCGCGAAGCCCTTCAGCTCGGGCTGACGGGGTATGCGCGTAACATGGATGATGGCAGCGTGGAGGTTGTGGCCTGCGGTGAGGCGGATCGGGTAGAGAAGCTGGTGGCGTGGCTGAAAGCGGGCGGGCCGCGCAGCGCGCGGGTTGATAAGGTGCTAACGGAACCGCATCAACCCGACCGGGAATACGCTGACTTCAGTATTCGCTATTAAATGCATTTTACCGGCTTTGGCAGGCCGGCGATTTTTGTCGCCTGTTTAGCCGGGCCTTTCGGAAACAGGCGATACAGATAACGGCTGTTGCCTTTCTCTTCGCCAAATTTATTCGCCATGGCTTTGACCAGCATGCGGATAGCTGGCGACGTGTTGAATTCAAGGTAAAATTCTCGCACGAAGCGCACCACTTCCCAGTGTTCCGGGGAGAGGGTAATTCCTTCGTTATCCGCAATTTTCTCCGCCAGCGCTTCGCTCCACTGGCTGCTCTCTTTCAGATAACCGTCGTTATCGGTTTCGATCTCTTTGCCTTCAAAACTCAACATATTCATTCACGCTTTAGTCAAAAACCGCCTCAGTCTACCAAAAAAACAAAGCCCCGCATAAGCGGGGCCCTGTTCACAGCACGGTGAGTTAATCGCGGCTGGCGAAGCCCAGGATGCTCAGCAGGCTGACAAAAATGTTGTACAGCGACACATACAGGCTCACGGTGGCGCGGATATAGTTCGTCTCACCGCCGTGAATGATGTTGCTGGTTTCATACAGGATTGCGCCGGATGAAATCAGGATAAACACCGCGCTGATTGCCAGATGCAGCGCAGGCAATTGCAGGAAGATGTTCGCCAGCATACCGACCAGTACAATCACGATACCCGCCATCAGCATACCGCCAAGGAAGGACATGTCCTTACGGGTGGTCAGCACGTAGGCCGAGCAGCAGAAGAACACCAGCGCGGTACCGCCCAGCGCCATACCAATCACGTCGCCCATTCCGGCAGACAGATAGGCATTCAGGATTGGCCCCAGAATGTAGCCCAGGAAGCCGGTAAAGGCGAACGCGGAGAGAATACCCACCGGTTTATCCGCGGTTTTGTAGGTCAGGAACATCAGACCGTACATACCCACCAGCGTCAGGATCAGGCCTGGAGAAGGCAGCATCAGTACGGTGCTGGCCGTTGCGGTGATCGCCGAAAACGCCAGCGTCAGGCTGAGCATGAAATAGGTATTGCGCAGCACCTTATGGGTGCTGAGTAGCGATGTGCGGTCGCGTGAAGAAGTAATTATACGATCCATGAGTCACTCTCTTATGACAGATGTAATTAGCGCAAAGAATAGGAAACGGCGCGGCAGACGCAAAGTGGTTTTACCCATCTTTACTCAGCCCCTTAGGGATTATGCTGGTTTTTTATTCTGGCAAAGCCTTTGTACTCAGAATGAAGTGCGGTTTGTAGGGCGTATTCAGATCAACCTCTTATAGGTCACTGAAAAATATTGCGTTATTTCCCTAAGGCCGCTAAGAGTTATTTCCGGATCGTCATAAAAACAGACAATAAGGCGAAGGAAATGAAACCACAAACACGCACGCACTTTACACTCTCTTTGTTAACCGCAGGGATCCTGTGCGCCAGCACGGCAACCTGGGCGGCTAAGGTGCCGGCAGGAACCCAGCTGGCAGATAAGCAGGAACTGGTCAGGAACAACGGCAGTGAACCCGCCTCGCTCGACCCGCATAAAGTCGAAAGCGATGTCGAATTCAATATTATCAGCGATTTATTCGACGGGCTGGTCAGCGTCTCTCCGGCAGGTGAAATCCAGCCGCGCCTGGCGGAGAAATGGGAAAATAAAGACAACACCGTCTGGACGTTCCATCTGCGCCCGGGCATTACCTGGAGCGATGGAACCCCCATCACCGCGGAAGATATTGTCTGGAGCTGGCAGCGGCTGGTCGACCCGAAAACCGCCTCTCCGTATGCCAGCTATCCCGGTAGTATGCGTATCGTCAACGGCACTGATATCGCAGAAGGCAAAAAAGCGCCCGAGTCGCTGGGGGTGAAAGCCATCAATGACACCACGCTGGAAGTGACGCTCACGCAACCTAACGCCGCTTTCCTGGCGATGCTGGCTCACCCGTCTCTGGTGCCAATTGATAAAGTCCTGGTAGGCCGTTTCGGTGATAAGTGGACCAAACCGGAGCACTTCGTCAGCAGCGGGGCCTATAAACTGTCACAGTGGGTGGTTAACGAACGCATTGTGGCGGTGCGTAACCCGAAATATTGGGATAACGAACATACCGTCATTAACAAGGTGACCTATCTGCCCATTTCCTCTGAAGCTGCTGACGTTAACCGCTACAAAGCGGGCGAAATCGACATTGTCTACACGGTGCCCATCAACCAGTTTGCTCAGCTGAAGAAAACGCTGGGGAGCGAGCTGGATGTATCGCCGCAGCTTGCCACCTATTATTACGAATTCAACACCACCCGGCCGCCGTTCAACGACGCCCGCGTGCGCAAGGCGCTGAACCTGGCGCTGGATAAAGACATTATCGCCGATAAAGTATTAGGGCAGGGTCAGCGCCCGGCATGGCTCATCAGCCAGCCGGATATTGGCGGCGTCAAGCTCCAGAACCCGGATTACGCCAGCTGGCCGATAGATAAACGCATTGCCGAGGCGAAAAAGCTGCTGGCCGAAGCCGGATTTAACGACAGCCATCCGCTCAGCTTTAATCTCCTCTATAACACCTCGGAATCGCACCAGCGTATTGCCATTGCCGCCAGCTCAATGTGGAAGAAGAACCTCGGCGTGGAGGCGAAGCTGCAAAATCAGGAGTGGAAAACCATGCTTGATACCATGCACACCCATAACTTTGACGCGGTACGCTACGCCTGGATTGCCGATTACGACGATGCGGCAACCTTCCTGAACAACTTCCGTACCGGGGACAGCCAAAACACCACTCAGTACAGCAATCCGGACTACGATCGGGCACTGGTGAACGCGGCGAAATCGAAAACGGCGGAGGAGCGCGGTAAATTCTACCAGCAGGCAGAAGATCTGCTGGGACGCGATGTCCCGGCGATCCCTGTTTATCATTACGTGCGCACGCACCTGGTGAAACCGTGGGTAGGGGGCTTCACGCCAGACAAGCTCGGGTACTACTACACCAAAGATATGTACATCAAAAAGCACTAACGATCCGCGGTGGATATTATGCTGTCAAAACGGCCAATCTGTCGTCTATTCAACCGATTAAACGCATTTTGGCTATTTTTAAAGCGAACGAATGCGCGCACTCTTTACAGCGCGCGGTGAGGTGTTTATAGTTCGCCTCACTTAGGAAGCGTGGCCGAGCGGTTGAAGGCACCGGTCTTGAAAACCGGCGACCCGAAAGGGTTCTAGAGTTCGAATCTCTACGCTTCCGCCAAATTCGAAACCCCTGCGATAGCAATATCGCAGGGGTTTTTGCTTTTGCGCCAGTCTTCCGTCATGCCACCATGTTGTAGCTTATCGTGATCCCGGCGTCGGCCTTGCAGACCTGAGCTTTTACGCACCAGGTGTCCTCGATGTTTACCGGCGTCAGAACCGCTTCGGGCGCGCCCGTGGCGGCGATCTGCCCGGCCTTCAGGAGGATCAGACGCTGGCAATAATTGGCTGCAAGATTGAGATCGTGCAGTGCAACCACCACCGTAAGCGGCAGCTGTGAAACGAGCCGCATCAGCTCCAGCTGGTGCTGAATGTCCAGGTGGTTTGTCGGTTCATCGAGCAACAGCACCTGCGGCTGCTGGGCCAGCGCGCGGGCTATCTGGCTTCGCTGGCGCTCTCCGCCAGACAAAGAGTGCCATCGCCGCTGGCGTAAGCGGCATAACTGCATCAGGCCAATCGCCTGCTCAACCGCAGCCTCATCGTCGCGCGAGGTTCTCTGGAATGTTTTCCGGTAGGGCGTACGCCCCAGTCTGACAATGTCCTCAACGGTCAGTTCTCCGTCGACCTCAGCATGTTGCGGGACAAACGCCATGTGCTGCGCGCGTTTTTTCAGCGGCATCATGCCGAGCGTTGTGCCATTAAGCGCCACGCGTTCGCTGAGTCGTGGAAACAGCCCGGCGAGACAGCGCAGCAGCGTCGACTTGCCCGAGCCGTTTGGCCCTAACAGGCCGATAATCTGCCCGGATGGCAGGTCGAGATCGATATTCTTAAGCACCGTCTGCGCTTGTCGGGTTACGGTTAACCCGGCCACAGTAATATTCATGGATGCTCCTTTCGGTTTTGATAAAGCAACGCCACAAAGACGGGGGCGCCCACCAGCGCAGTCACCACCCCGATGGGCAGAACCTGGTGCACAATCAGCGTGCGTGAGACGATATCGGCGAGGATCATAAAGTGGGCGCCGATAAGAAACGTCAGCGGGATCGAGCGACGATGGCCCGGCCCGCATAGCATGCGCGTCACATGGGGAATGACCAGCCCGACAAACCCCACTGCGCCGGTGGCGCTCACCAGCGTTGCGGTAACAATGGCACAGGTCAGCAATAAGACAATACGCACGGCGGTAACCGGGATCCCCAGCGTGGTGGAGACCTCATCCCCGAAGGTGAAGGTGTCCAGCGCCCGTGAAAAGAGCAATACCACCAGTAAACCCGCCAGCGTAACGGCCAGCGCCAGCAGCGCGTCAGGCCAGCGCACGCCGCTCAGACTTCCCAGCAGCCAGAACATGACGCTACGGGACTGCTCGGCATTGGCGGACGTGCTGACGACGTACGCGGTCATGGCGTTGAAGAGCTGGGTGCCCGCAATGCCAGCCAGCAAAATGCGCGACGGGCTTTCACTCATCCCGTTTGTTATCACCATGATGAGCGCAAAGGCGGCGCACGAGCCGACAAACGCACCGCTGCTCACGCCAATCACGCTCCCCCCGATGCCGAGAAGCATCACGCAGACGGCCCCCAGCGATGCGCCCGCGGAAATCCCCAGCAGATAAGGCTCAGCCAGAGGGTTACGCAGGATCGACTGCAACACCAGCCCGCACAACGCCAGGCCGCCGCCGTTGCACGCGGCCATTACTGCCCGGCTCATGCGATATTGCCAGACGATACCTTCCTCCGTTTGCGGCAACGCATAAGAGGTCAAACCCAGTCCGTTGAGGATCGCTTTCCCGGTACTGGCATACGACACCGGCATATCCCCGATACTGGCGGCAAAGACCAGCATCAGCGGCAGCGCCATGGCACCTGCTGCCAGTAAACCCTGCTGGCGGCGGTCAAAAGCGAAATGACTCATTGTTCATCCTGGAAAGAAGCCAGCCGATCGCTGATAAGCTCAACCGCATCGACGTTACGCAATGAAGGGTTTAACGACATCGCTGGCACCACGATGATGTGGTTGTTCCTGACCGCAGGCATGTTCTTTGTCACCGGGTCACTGCGCAAGAACGCTTTTTTTACCTCAACCTCATCGGCAGGATAGAGCCTGCGGGACATCCCGGCGATAACAATCACGTCCGGCTGCGATCGGGCAATATGTTCCCACGTTACAGCGGGCCATTCGTCGTGAGAGTCAATAATGTTCTTCAACCCCAGCGTGCGGCTAATCCAGCCAGGCGCGCCGTAATTCCCCGCCACCCAGGGATCGCCATTCAGACGGCTGCTGGAGAACCAGAATACGACGCTAAGTTGTTTCGCGGAGGCGCGCGCCTGGGCCTTTTTAATACGCTCCGCCAGCGCACGATTGAGCTGCTCACCTCGCGCGGAAACATCAAAAATCGTCGCCAGATCTGTCACTTCCCGCGTAATTTCCGCCAGTGAAAACGGCGCGCTACGTGCTCCGTCTGCGTTTGAGGTTTCCGTTACCGTTTTATCCGTGCAGTCGGCAGGGGAGATCCACGTATTAATCCCCAGCGACGCAAACTGCTCACGGGTTCCCACTTCTCCCTGCGGACCAATGTGCCAGTGATACTGCGCGAGAACGAGTTCAGGTTTCTGCCCTACCACGGCCTCAAAGGAGGGGGAATTATCCGCAAGCCGGGGGAGGTTTTTCCCGGCATCCTCCAGCGTGGGTGGCAGCGTGCCGAACCAGACTGACGTCGCGGCGATGGTTTTCTCCAGCCCCAGTGCGAGCAGTAATTCTGTTTCATGCTGACCCACGGTCACGACGCGCTGAGGAGCCTGCGTAAAGGTCTGCTTTACGCCGCAATTTTCAATCGTGAGAGGCCAGGTGGTTGCGGCGAAAGCGGCAGGTGCCATGAAGAGCAGTGAAGCCAGAAATAACCCTTTTTTAAGTAACATAGAACGCTATCCGAAATTGTTATGTTATAACATAATACATAGATTGCGATTGAGAGCAACACGCTCACCGTCGCTTGTTGCAGAAACGAAAGGCTGGACTATTCTCAACATACCCACCTGGCATTCGCGGGTTGCCTGAAAAATAACAAGATTTCTGACCTGGGGGAGTGAGGATGAAAAAGATCCTGCTCGCGTTTGCGTTCTGTTTTGCCGCCCTGAGCGCCTTCTCATCGTATGCCGCAGAGCCCCGCCAGGCGCCTACGGAGCAGGAGCGCGCCCGAACGGTCTATATCTTCCATCAGCCCATCGTCATGCTACAGGCGAAATTTGGCCTGACCACGCCGGAAGAGCGCGTTTTACGCATCCGCAACACCCTGCGCAATTTTACCGAGGCGGATGTGCGTGAGCCGCTCAGCATCGTCCCCGTGACCCGCTATAACCAGCAGGGACGGCTGATAGTGATGAACGGTAAACCTGTGATGCTGCTGACGGAAGGGGATTTGGACGAAGGGGACGATCTTACCCTCGATCAGGCCGCACAGCGCGTGCTGGCGCGCATGGAAGCACAGAGAATGGCGCTGCGCGATCAATACGATTCCGGCTGGCTGGCGCTGTCGACGGTAAAAGCTGCCGCTGGCCTGCTGGCGCTGTTGCTGCTCTGCTACGGCGCGTGGCGATCCTGGCGCTGGTTCCGGCGCGTCTACCGTCGGCGTATTGTGGAGAATCGCAGCCGGGTGCCGCAAAGCTGGCGGCGGTACATTGGCGCCATTGAGATTCGGCTTTACGCCTTGCTGATGTTCCTGCTGGGGTTGATCGGCTTTTACGTCTGGCTGAGCTGGGCATTCAGTCTGTTTCCGTGGACGCGGGTGTGGAGCACGTCGCTGGGAGACTGGACGCTTCGCGTGGTGCAGCAAATCGCCCTGGCGATTGTCTCGGCCTTGCCGGGGCTGACGATTGTTCTGATCATTTTCCTCATTACCGCTTTTATTCTGAAGCTTCTTAAGATGGTGCTGAATCAGGTGGAGGCTGGTCGTCTGCAACTTCCCGGCGTACATCCGGAAACCGTGGGGGCTACCCGTAAGCTCATTTCCGTTGCCGTCTGGCTATTTGCTCTCTCCGCCGCCTGGCCGTTTCTTCCCGGTGCAAACTCGCTGGCGTTTAAAGGTATTAGCGTCTTCTTTGGACTGATGTTAACGCTGGGTTCGGCAGAGGTGATGAACCATGCCATGAGCGGTCTGGTCCTGATTTACTCCCGCGCACTGCGTAAAGGCGATGTCATTCGGGTGGCGGATAACGAAGGTAAGGTCAGTGAAATTGGCATGCTGGCGACCAAAATTATTACCCGGGAAAATTATGTCGTTACCGTGCCCAACGCGGTGGTGGTGAGCGGTAAGATCACCAACCTGAGCGCGCTACAGCCCGATGGCAGCCTCAATCTGACGGTCAGCGTCACTATCGGTTATGACACCCCATGGCGTCAGGTGCATGCCATGCTGGAGCTGGCCGCGAAACGGGCAAAAGGGATTGACCTTTCCGAGCCGCCGCTGGTGCGCCAGTTAGGGTTAATGGACTGGTATATCGCTTACGAATTGCAGGTCCGCCTGCTGCCCGATCAGTCCCTCGCGGTTGCCCGCAATGAACTGCATAGCCAGATACAGGATGTGTTTAACGAATTTAACGTGCAGATCATGTCCCCGAATTTTGTTATGCAGCCAGAGGGCAGCGTGATGGTTGCCAAAGAGAACTGGTATACCTCGCCAGCCAAACCCCCTCAGGGCGAAACGTGACGGCCCGGTTTTTCCGTGGCAAGGCAAAATGTTACAGCTTTTAATCGACGATCGCCGATTTTACACGGGTCATCGCCAGAATGTTTTTTGAGCGCATATTTAATTTCTCGAGGATCCTCACGCGGTAGGTGCTGGTCGTTTTTTGTGACAATTGCAGCTTTTTCGCGATCTCATGGTTTTCCAAATGAAACAGCTTCAGCACGTCATATTCTCGTCGCGTAAAGGAGTGTGTTCTGAGCGCCCGGTAAAAGCGCATCAGCTGCTGAAAAGGGTGAGCAGTAAAATGCATCGACGAATAGATAATATTATCGATTCTCACCGCGCGGTTGGCTTCTATCTCATGCATCAAAACAATGTAATCACGCTTAACTTTTTTGACCTGCCGAATGGTTTTATTGCGTAACTTATCCTGTTCAATCGCAATGATAAAATCCATCGCCTGATCGACCCCATCAAGATCGTGAATATCCGCGTCATCGCGAATCAAATGGGTTGATGTCAGGGAGCTTGATACACCATGGCAAAGGTAATAGTTATCACTGATAAATAAAAAATTCATAATCGTCGTTAAATAAAGTCATGGCTATCTCTTAACGCAGTGATCTACGGTTAATGAGTGTTGTGCGAAAAAGAGTCTAAATGACCACCCGCGAATCTAATAAACGTTATGAATGTAAAAATAAATGTTTACATTTTAGCCAGTCGATGGCGAAGAAATCAGCGGGACGGAAGGGGAGGACGGAAGACGTGTAATGTTATGCAAATTCGTGCTTTACATCATGCTCAGAGATGTTTATAGTGCGCCTCACTTTGGAAGCGTGGCCGAGCGGTTGAAGGCACCGGTCTTGAAAACCGGCGACCCGAAAGGGTTCTAGAGTTCGAATCTCTACGCTTCCGCCAAATTCGAAAACCCTGCGATAGCAATATCGCAGGGTTTTTTCGTTATTCCAGCCCCAGCGTATACTGCGCGATTTTGAAGTAGATAATCAGCCCGGTCCCGTCGATTAGCGTGGCGATAAACGGTGCGGAGACCACCGCTGGGTCGATTTTGCAGCGTTTCAGTACCATCGGGATCACCGACGAGACGATGGCGCTCCACAGCGTAATGCAGACCAGCGTCAGGCTGACGATGAGCGTGATTTCCATCCCAATGCCCATCATCCAGGCGCGAACGCAGCCCGCCAGACCCAGCGTGGCGGCAATCATTAACGAGGTGCTCATCTCTTTGCGCAGCACGCGACCCACATCGCGAAGGTGGACTTCACCCAGCGCCATGGCGCGCACCAGCGTCGAGGTGATCTGCGTCCCGCTGTTTCCGCCGGTGCCAATCAGCAGCGGAATAAAGAACGCCAGCGCAATGGCGGATTCCAGCGCCTCTTCAAAATGCTGGATCACCGAGCTGGTATACGCTTCCGCGACAAACAGCAGCAGCAGCCAGACAGAGCGTTTCTTCCACAGGCTGAAGGCGCTGGTTTCCAGATAGGGCTTCTCCAGCGGCAGCGTCGCCCCCTGAAGCTGGGCATCTTCAGTAACGTCATCTTCCAGCAGATGGGCGATTTCACGCTCGGTAAGGCAGCCCACCAGCTTGCCGTGGGTCACCACCGGAACTACATCCGCACCCGCGTGCGCCAGCAGCCCGGCGACATCCGCCCGCTCATCTTCCGGTTTGAGCTGAATAAAATCCGATATCATCAACCCCTTAACGGGCTGCACGGTGTCGGTGGCCTGCAACAATTTGCGTACGGCGATCAAACCCGCGAGGCGACCGTTATCTTCGATAAAAATATGCGACGGAATATCATCATCTTTTAATTTTTCAAAGAACTGCTCGCGTGCCAGAGCCACGCATAATGAAATATCAATAACGATAAAATCGGTATTCATATATTGCGCGATGGCGCTGTCGTTAAAAGCCAGGTTTTGGTTATGAATAGCGTAAGACATAGTAAATTCCCTTTGAATAATAAAATCTCTCAGGGGCGAGCAAGACAGGGCATGTCGGAAAGGAGATCCCCACGTCCTGGGTTCAGCACTGTACACCGTATCCCGCTAGGGAAGTTATACTGACAAAGCCTTGATTCGACAGTGCCTGTTTTACCCTGTGCCGGTTCTCTCGAACCCACCAGAGCGATAACGTTTATTTGTACAGGAGCCTCGCCATAACGAGATCGTTGTAAAACGAGAGGGATAATACGCTTATTTAAAACTGCTGCTGAGGAATTTTAATAATGTTGAAGAACGGTTTAAATGAATAGTATTAAACGCATGTTGAGGTTTTATTTAACTGTTTTCTTTTTAAATGGAGAATTCATTTGTTACCGGAGAGAGTAAAATGGCATGGCTGGACACGCTGCTGGATCATTTTGCGCATTATCCGACGCATCTGTTCGCGCTGCTCGTTGTTATGGCGTTGAGTAAATCGACGGTGCTGGTCTCCTCGGTGCTGCCGCCCGCATCGGTCATGCTGATGGCGGGGATCGCCGTCAGCCAGTCGAGTCTGCATCCCGGAATGACGTGGCTGGCGGTGGTGATGGGCGCTACGGCAGGTTCGGTGCTGAATTACCATATCGGCCAGCTGATGGGGCATACCCGGCTGGTGTCACGCCTCACCGCAAAACATGCCGATAAGTTTCTGCGGGTACAGCATCAGCTGCAAAAGCACGGCGTAGTCGCGCTGTTCACGTCGCGTTTCCTGGCGGTGCTGCGTTATATCGTGCCGCTGGCGGCCGGCATGCTCAGGATGAGCGCGATGAAGGTTTACGTCGTTAGCCTGCTGTCAGCCTGCGCATGGGCGGCGCTGTATGTCGGCATCGTCACCGGCATCAGCATCTGAACGTATTCATCAGTTTGAGAAATGCTTCCCGAAAAAACGGTCACCAGTCTGTCACACTCAGCGTAACGATAAAAACGCATGAGGAAAAAGGGATGAGAAAAGCACTACTCGCTGTCGCCGTGGCAGGAACGCTTTCAGTGACGTTTGGGGCGCAGGCACAGGACACGCCGGATGGCTATCAGCTGGAACAGGTGCTCATCATGAGCCGCCACAACCTGCGCGCGCCGCTTGCCAATAACGGCAGCGTGCTGGAGCAGTCCACGCCCAAGCAGTGGCCGGAGTGGGACGTCCCGGGTGGACAGCTCACCACCAAAGGCGGCGTACTGGAAGTGTATATGGGTCACTATATGCGCGAGTGGCTGGCAGAGCAGGGAATGGTGAAGACGGGTGAATGCCCGCCAGCGGATACCGTCTATGCCTACGCCAACAGCCTCCAGCGCACCGTGGCGACCGCGCAGTTCTTTATCACCGGCGCGTTCCCCGGGTGCGATGTTCCTGTGCATCATCAGGAAAAAATGGGCACCATGGACCCCACCTTCAATCCGGTCATTACCGATAACTCCCCTGAGTTTCGCGAGAAAGCGCTGAAAGCGATGGAGACGGAACGGCAGAAAATGCATCTGGATGAAAGCTACAAACTGCTGGAACAGCTGACAAACTACAGCGACTCGCCGTCCTGCAAGGAGAAAAAAGTCTGCTCCCTGACGGAGGCGAAAGATACGTTCAGCGCCGATTATGAAAAAGAACCGGGCGTCTCCGGGCCGCTGAAGGTGGGTAACTCGCTGGTAGATGCTTTCACGCTACAGTATTACGAAGGCTTCCCGACAGACCAGGTGGCCTGGGGGGAAATCAAAACCGATCAGCAGTGGCGCGTGCTGTCGAAGCTGAAAAACGGCTATCAGGACTCGCTGTTTACGTCGACGGAGGTGGCGCAGAACGTGGCTAAACCGCTGGTGAAGTACATTGATAAAGCGCTGGTGACCGACCAGGCAAAAGCGCCAAAAATCACCCTGCTGGTAGGGCACGACTCTAACATCGCCTCGCTGCTGACCGCGCTGGACTTCAGGCCTTATCAGCTGCACGACCAGCAGGAAAGAACCCCGATTGGCGGTAAAATTGTCTTCCAGCGCTGGCATGATAAAAACACTAACCAGGAGCTGATGAAAATTGAGTATGTTTACCAGAGTTCAGATCAGCTGCGTAACGCCAGCGTACTGTCGCTGCAATCCCCTGCGCAGCGCGTGACGCTGGAGCTGAAGGGCTGTCCGGTGGATGGCAACGGCTTCTGTCCTGTCGATAAATTCAATGCGGTGATGGATAACGCGGCGAAATAGAAAATAACCCCCCGCATGGGCGGGGGGAACGTTCAGACGTTTTTACGTTCGATGGTTTGCTCGCCCCAGAACAGCGAGTCTTTGTCGGTTTTTTTGAAGGCGCGAACCAGCACTTCATCGTTGCCTTCTTCCCAAATCTGTTCAGCCAGCTTTTCGTCATAATTGGCGACTTCAAAGATGGCTTCGGCAATCTCCGGAGAGGTATTGCGTAAACTTGCCCATTCGCCCACGTGGTGAGCTTTGGATTCTTGAGTTGGCATACTTGTCCTCCTGTTAGGTTAGCCGTTCAGTTTTTTGGCAAGACCCGCGACGTATTCACCCTGATAGCGGGCGATTGAAAGTTCTTCATTGCTTGGCTGACGTGAACCATCCCCACCGGCAATCGTTGTTGCGCCATAGGGCGTACCACCACGGACCTGGGAGACATCAAACAGTTCCTGCGCGCCGTAGCCAATCGGCACAATGACCATCCCATGATGGGCAAGAGTAGTCCAGGTGGAAGTGATCGTCTGCTCCTGGCCGCCGCCCGTGCCGGTAGAGCTGAACACGCTGGCCAGCTTGCCGTATAACGCGCCGGAGGCCCAGAGCCCGCCCGTCTGGTCGAGGAAGGTGCGCATCTGGCCGGACATATTGCCGAAGCGGGTCGGGGTGCCGAAGATAATGGCATCATAGTCCGCGAGCTCCTGCGGGGTGGCGACCGGGGCGTTTTGTGTTTTCCCCCCGGCTTTGGCGAAGGCTTCCGCCTGCATGGTTTCCGGTACGCGTTTAACCACGACCTCAACGCCGTCTACTCTGTTTGCGCCTTCTGCTACTGCGTGAGCCATGGTTTCAATGTGTCCATACATGGAATAATAGAGCACCAGAACTTTTGCCATTTTGCATCACTCCTCGTTGGTTTTTCTTACAGCGGATCGCTGCGTTCCTTTAAAGATATGACATCACAGCCAGACTGCAAAAATGAACGGCATTTCTTTGATATATAACAATATCTTTTCGTTACGTGCTTTGTAGCAAAATGAAACAACTTTCGCGGCGCGGATTTTTCAAAATATAAGAATGGCTTATGAATGACTTCCTCAATATTTCATACGAAAGGCTGAGATCATGTTGCAGAATATTACCTCTCGCTTGCCGGATAGCCGCATTACACTAAGCTTAGTTTCACGCGGCACAGATAAAGGCACTGTCCTTGAGCCGCGAGGTGAAAGAATCCTCTTTTACTGAATGCAATATGATGTCTAATGTTTCACACTCTGGAGGTTAGAGATGGCAAACCATCGTGGTGGTTCAGGTAATTTCGCTGAAGACCGTGAAAGAGCATCAGAAGCAGGTCGTAAAGGTGGCCAGTCTAGCGGGGGCAACTTTAAAAACGACCCTCAGCGCGCATCAGAGGCTGGTAAAAAAGGGGGTAAAAATAGCCACGGCAGCAACAAGTAGTACGCCGGGTTAACTCTCTGCCGCCGGGTTTCCCGGCGGTTTTTTTATGTCTGCTACATTGAACTGTCATCAAAGGCATCGCACACTACAGGATTGATTCTTCGTGCTGGTGTCCCATGTCCGTTTCCCGTTTTACCTTCTCCATTAAGCCTCAGGAAGCCATCCTGATTTTGATCACCATGTTCTGGGGCGGAACCTTTCTTGCCGTTCAGTACGCGGTCACGATGAGCGATCCGTTTTTCTTTGTAGGGCTGCGTTTTGCAACCGCTGCGGTTGCCGTGGCGCTTATTTCACTGAAAACCCTGCGCGGATTGACCCTGAGAGAGCTTAAAGCGGGTGTCGCCATTGGCGTGGCGATTGCCATGGGTTACAGCCTGCAAACGTGGGGGCTCCAGTCTATCTCCAGCAGTAAATCCGCCTTCATCACCGCCATGTACGTACCGCTGGTGCCGCTGTTGCAGTGGCTGTGCCTCGGCAGAATGCCGGGCCTGATGTCGTGCATTGGCATCGTGCTGGCGTTCATCGGCCTTATTTTATTAGCCGGGCCGGAAAATAATCTGCTGGCGCTGGGGCCGGGGGAGATCATCACTCTGGTGGGGGCCGTCGCCATTGCGGCAGAAATTATTCTGATTAGCGCCTGGGCAGGAAAAGTGGACGTCAAGCGGGTGACGGTGGTGCAGCTTGCCACCGCGTCGCTGGTGGCGTTCGCGACGATGGTGCCGGCAGGGGAGTCCGTCCCGCCGATGTCTACCGGGCTTATCGTCGTGGCGCTGGGGCTGGGCATTTTCAGCGCCATTATCCAGGTTACCATGAACTGGGCGCAGCGCAGCGTATCCCCGACACGGGCGACGGTCATTTACACCGGTGAACCGGTGTGGGCGGGTATTTTCGGGCGACTCGCCGGGGAGCGTCTGCCGCTGCTGGCGCTGGTGGGCGCGGCATTTATTATCGCTGGGGTGCTGGTGAGCGAGTTGAAGTTAAAAAAACGACGTAAGGCGACTGCCGGATTGAGCGCTGAACAAGGGGCAGATAGCTAACAACGCGCACCCTGTCCGTTTAGCCCGGCGGCGCTTCGCTTGCTCGGGCCTACTTGCCAATTGTAGGCCGGGTAAGCGTAGCGTCACCCGGCAAGAATGCGGCACGTATTTCAGGTGGAAGGGGTGATGGCTTTTCCTTGCGGTACATCCCTTTTCCGGCGGCTCAGCAGGGCGTTGAGCAGGATCGCGCCGAAGGTCGCCGTGCCAATCCCGCCTACCGTAAACCCGCCCAGCGTCAGGGCGAAATCACCCGCCCCCAGCACCAGTGTCACCGCCACCATGATCAGGTTACCATTCTGGCTCAGATCAACATGATTCTGCACCCAGATACGTGCCCCCGCGACGGCAATAAGACCAAATACCACAATCGAGGCGCCGCCAATCACGGGTGCCGGGATGGTGTGGATCAATGCGCCGAATTTTGGGGAAAAGCCGAGCAGCATCGCCATCACCGCCGCCGCCACGAAGACCAGCGTCGAGTAGACTTTGGTCACTGCCATCACGCCGATGTTTTCCGCGTAGGTCGTCACGCCGCTGCCGCCGACCGAGCCGGAGAGCATGGTCGCCAGACCGTCTCCCACAAACGCCCGTCCCATATACGGGTCCATATTGCGGCCGGTCATTCCCGCTACGGCTTTCAAATGGCCCAGGTTTTCAGCCACCAGAATCACCGCGACAGGCGCGATGAGCATCATCGCCTGAGCGTTAAAGGTGGGCGAGGTTATGTGCGGCATGCCGAACCAGGCGGCCTGATGAATCAGTGTGAAATCAACCGGTTTGCCGAGGCCGAACACGTTCGCCAGCAGCGCGTAGACCAGACAGGCCGCAATCAGCCCGACCAGGATCAGCAGCCGCTGGATCATGCCGCGCGTAAAGACCGCCACCACGCCGATGCACAGCACCGTAATCACCGCCATCCAGCTTTCAAACGGCGAGCCGGAAACGCTCTTCACCGCAATCGGCGCGAGGTTCAGGCCTATCGCCATCACCACCGCCCCGGTGACGACGGGGGGCATCATCCGCTCGATCCAGCGCGTGCCGACTTTCATCACCACCAGACCGGTTAGGGTATAGACCAGCCCACAGGCGATAATGCCGCCGAGGGCCACGCTCAGGTTGGGATTAATACCCTGACCGTTAAACCCGGTCGCTGCAATGACCACTCCAACGAAGGCGGCGCTGGAGCCCAGATAGCTGGGCACACGCCCGCCGGTGACAAAAAAGAACAGCAGGGTACCCATACCCGACATCAAAATGGCGAGGTTAGGATCCAGCCCCATCAGCATGGGCATCAGCACCGTCGCACCAAACATCGCGACCGCATGCTGCACGCCCATCACCATGGTCTGCCCGAGCGGGAGCCTTTCATCCGGCGCGACCACGCCTTCTTCTGTGGAGGTCGATTTCAACTGCCAGTGGGGAAGTCCGAACATAATCTGTCTCCTGAATGCGGATTAACAGGCGGGTCGCATAAGTGCGTGATAGCCGCGGTCGAACCACACCAGCCCTTGCGGCGCCGGGTGGCGGATAATCGATACAATGTCGCAAAACAGAATGTCGTGGGTGCCGACGCTCACCACCTGGCTGATGCGGCAGTCGAATGAGGCCAGCGCATTTTCCAGACGCGGGCAGCCCGTGTCGCCTGTCTGCCAGCGGGCAGCGGCAAAGCGGTCCGCCATCGGCGTTTTCCCGCCAAACAGGCTGGATAAAGGCTCCTGTCCGGCACTCAGCGTGTTAACGCACAGGGTGCGGTTCTCGCTGAAAATCGGCCAGACCGACGCGCCGCGGTTCAGGCACACCAGCAGGGTAGGCGGGGAATCCGTGACGCTGCATACCGCGCTGGCGGTGAAGCCCGCCAGGCCTGCCGGGCCGTCGGTGGTAATGATATTGACCGCTGCGCCGACGCAGGCCATAGCGTCGCGAAAGGTTTGTTTATCCGGTGTCATCACGTTCGCTCCTTACGCCAGCCCGCAGGCATCGTCAAAGGCCAGACGCGGCAGGCGTCCGTACAGTTTGGTCGTATCGCCATAGCCGATGTTAATCAGCAGATTGCTTTTAAGCAGCGTGCCCGTGAAAAAGGCCGCGTCCACTTTTTCCCGGTCAAAACCCGACATCGGCCCGGTGTCCAGCCCGAGCGCGCGGCAGGCGAAAATCAGGTACGCGGCCTGCATTGAGCTGTTGCGAAAGGCGGTCTCTTCCGCCAGCGCGGGGCTTGCGGTAAACCAGCTTCTGGCATCGCCGTGCGGGAACAGTTCAGGCAGGCGCTCATAAAACTCGCTGTCCCAGGCGACAATCGCCGTGACCGGGGCAGTGAGCGTTTTCTCAAGGTTGCCGCTGGAGAGCGCCGGGCGCAGCTTCTCTTTTCCTTCCGGGCTTCGCACAAACACAATGCGCGCCGGGGAGCAGTTGGCGGACGTCGGCCCCCATTTCATCAGGTCATAAATCTCGCGCAGCGTCTCGTCACTGACCGGTATATCCAGCCAGCCGTTATGGGTACGTGCGCCGGTAAACAGCGTTTCCAGCGCGGCGGGCGTGATGGCTTCGCTCATTCAAGCTCCTTACAAAGCGGGTTCTGGGCTGTGCAGCAGGCTGGCAAGCCCGTTCAGCAGCAGAGTGTTAAAGATGTCCGGCACGGTCACATTGCAGGCATGCCCGCCCTGGCGCATGACCGTTTTGCGGGCGTGCGGGAGAGCGGCGTGCAGTTCAGCGGAGCAGACGGACGGCACCAGCAGATCGTCGGTGGAACAGATAATCTGTACGGGGCAGCTAACGCGTGCAGCATGGCGGCTGAAATCGGCCTGTTTCAGGGCATGCAGCCTGCGCAGCAGATTGGCTTTGCCCTGAAAATGGGCCAGCGCCAGCGCGTCCTCGGCCTCCAGCCGCGGGGCGCGGGCGGCCATCCAGTCTGCCGGGTAGAGGAACAAGGGCTGTGCCTCTACCCACGCCTGCGCGCCGCCCGCATGCAGCAGACGTTCGCGAACGTCAAAACAGCGTCGGGTATGGGCATTGAGCGTCAGCCAGCCGTTGACGCAGACCAGCGCGGTAAGGGCGTCGGGCTTATCGATGGCCAGCCGCAGGCCCACCAGCGCCCCCAGCGCGTGGCCTACCACGCAGTAACGGGCGATCCCGGCCCCGGCTAACGCCAGTGCGAGCTCGTCGGCCATGTGTGCGAGGGTGTAGTCTTCCGGCAGGGTATCCGGGTTATTCCCCGTGCCCCGCTGGTCGTAGCACACCACCTGATACTCCTGCCCCAGCACGGCGAGCTGAGGCAGCCAGTAGCTCCCGCTGCCGCCGAGCCCGGCAATCAGTACCACCACGGGCGCGCCCGCAAAGGGGGGCGGGGAAATGGACAGTTTCATGGCGGCCTCACTTCGCGATGTGCGCAACGGTGGCAATTTCAACCAGCGCGTCCGGCTTTACCAGCCCGCACTGGATGCAAAACCGCGCCGGTTTATCGCCCGGGAAAAACTCCGCGTAGATTTCGTTAATCGCGGCGTAGTTTTTCCAGTCGGTGATAAAGATGCTGTTGAAGGTCACGTCCTCCATCGTGCCACCCGCCGTTTCGATCACGGTTTTGATCGTCTCCAGCACGTGGCGGGTTTGCGCCTTTGGGTCGTTGATAAACACCACGTTGTTGTCTTTATCAAACGGCAGCGTGCCCGAGACATACACCACGCCGTCGGCGAGGGTGCCGGGAACGAAGGGGGCAATCGGGGTGCTGGTGCCCGGCGGAATAATCACGGATTTCGGCATAGCGGTTCTCCTCAGGCGATGCGGGCGAGCGGGGGATCCAGCGCGTCGCAGAAATCATTGACGTTACTGACCCAGCCAAAAAAGGTTTCGATATTGAACAGGGCGGCTTTCTGGGCAAAATCCGGCCCGGCCTGATGGGTAGCGTCTTCCAGCACCACGCCAAAATACTCGAGGAAAAAGCCGTCGCGCAGGGTCGACTCCACGCAGACGTTGGTGGCAATGCCCGTAAAGACCAGATGACGAATGCCCCGGCTGCGCAGCAGGCTGTCGAGCGGGGTATTGAAAAAGCCGCTGTAGCGCGGTTTCGGCAGTACGATATCGATGGCTTCCGGTACCAGCTCATCCACCAGCTGATAATCCCAGCCGCCTTTCGCCAGCAGCGTGCCCTGGAGTTCGGGCCGTTGGCGCATGGTTTTCAGGGCGTTGGATTTGTGAAAGTTGGGGGAGCCGGGACCGCCAGCCTCGACGTACTGGTCGTCCCAGCCGTTCTGGAACCAGACGATGAGCATGCCCGCAGCGCGCGCAGCGTGCACGGCGGTTTTGATGTTCTCAATCACCGGCTGCGTGGTGGAGACGTCAAACCCGGCCAGATCCAGATACCCGCCTTTACTGGCATAGGCGTTTTGCATATCCACCACGATCAGCGCGCTGCGCTGCGCGTCAAAGGTAATGGCTTCCGGGCGAGCGTTGAGGGTCGTCATTACGCCACCTCCTTCGTCACGGCAGGGATGTGGGCGCGGCACTGCATCAGCGGCTGAATGCGCTCGCCGAAGGTTTCCACGCCGGTGAGAAAATCATCGAAGGTCAGCAGCACGCCTTCGGCGCCGGGCACGGCAGCCACTTCGTCGAGCATTCTGGCGACGCTGGCATACGAGCCAACCAGGGTGCCCATGTTGATATTGACGGCAGACGTCGGGTCGGCCATCTGGCGAACGTTGGTGTCCGCGCCGGAGCGGGTATCCTTCTGGCTCTGCTCGGTAAGCCAGCTCAGCGCTTCGTCATCCGCGCCGTCCTTGTATCGTTCCCATTTGGCGCGCGCGGCGTCGTCGGTTTCGTCGGCAATCACCATAAACAGCACGTAGGAGCCCACGTCGCGCCCGGTTTTGTCGGCGGCCGCTTTCATGCGTGCCGCGGTGGGCGCGAAGGCGGCCGGGGTGTTAACGCCTTTGCCGAAGCAGAAGTTGAAGTCGGCGTATTTCGCCGAGAATTCCATTCCCGCGTCGCTCTGTCCGGCGCATATCACCTTCATCGGCACCGACGGCTGCGGGCTGACGCGGCAGTCGTTCATGGTAAAGAAGTCGCCTTTGAAATCGCTTTTGCCGGTGCCCCATAGATCGCGCAGCACCTGCACATATTCAGTCAGGTAGTCGTAACGACGGGAGAAGTAATCGTCCCCCGGCCAGATCCCCATCTGCTCGTACTCCGGCTTTTGCCAGCCGGTGACCAGGTTAACGCCAAAGCGCCCGCCGGAGATGGAGTCGATGGTGGAGGCCATCCGCGCCACGATTGCCGGGGGAAGGGTAAGGGTGGCGGCGGTGGCGTAAATCTGGATGCGCGAGGTTACCGCCGCCAGGCCCGCCATCAGGGTGAAAGACTCCAGGTTGTGGTCCCAGAATTCGGTCTTACCGCCGAAACCGCGCAGCTTGATCATCGAGAGCGCAAAGTCGAAGTGGTAGTGCTCCGCTTTCTGCACGATGGCTTTATTCAGCTCAAAGGTCGGCATGTATTGCGGGGCAGTGGTCGAGATAAGCCAGCCGTTGTTGCCGATCGGTACAAATACGCCAATTTTCATCACGAACCTCTCTTCATTACATCGCAGGTGTCACGATGTTTTTGCAAAGGCAGTGCCAGTTTTGAAAATCACTTTGTTATTAGGGTGTTAAATGATGGTTGTTGAAATTAACAGCGAAAATGTGGACTAGATGGTCAAAATCATTGCACAGAAAACAGGCACTCATGCGCGCTGAGGGTGCAGAAGGTCGTGGCGAGACGGGGGTTTTGCTATGCTGAGCGCAGGACAGAAAATGGAGAGCGAAAATGACACAAGGCGCAGTGAAAACACCAGGTAAACGTTCGCAGGCGGTGAGCGCCAAGAAACAGGCGATCCTCAGCGCTGCGCTGGAGACATTTTCGCAGTTTGGTATTCACGGTACGCGCCTTGAGCAGGTGGCGGAGCAGGCCGGGGTGTCCAAAACCAATCTGCTCTACTACTACCCGTCAAAAGAGGCGCTCTATATCGCGGTGATGCAGCAGATCCTCGATATCTGGCTGGCACCTCTCAAGGCATTTCGCGAAGAGCTGGCCCCGCTGGTGGCGATAGAGGAGTACATACGCCTGAAGCTGGAGGTATCGCGTGATTACCCGCAGGCATCAAGGCTGTTCTGCCTGGAGATGTTGCAGGGCGCGCCGCTGTTGCAGGCGGAGCTGACGGGAGATCTAAAGCAGCTGGTGGACGATAAATCGGCCATTATTGCCGGATGGGTCGCCAGCGGAAAACTGGCGCCCGTCGACCCGCAGCATCTGATCTTTATGATCTGGGCCGCTACCCAGCATTACGCTGACTTCGCGGCCCAGGTCGAGGCGGTGACCGGTAAAACGCTCCAGGACGAGGCGTTTTTCCAGAGCACCCTGGAAAACGTACAGCGGATGATTATCGAAGGGATCCGCGTGCGCTAGTTTCCCGGTGGAAGAGGGCAGCTTAAGTCGCCCTCTTCACACTGCATCAGCGTGGCCAGAAACGCTTCGCGCTCCGCGGTTTTCTCCGTCAGGCACTGGTTGATAATCATCGGCTGAATAGTGCCACCTTCGGTTCCTGAACCCATCAATTTACAGTCTGCGTCACGCAGGGCGATCCACGCCTGCTGCGCCTTTTTCAGCAGGTCGCGCTGAGGGGCTGCCGCGCGTTTGATGGCGGCCTGGTACGTCTGGTTGAGCTTTTTATCCGCAGCCTGGTACTGCTCTGCCGCACAGGCACTGAGTTCTGTCTGGGTGGTCGCTTTGTCGCACTCGTCGGCCAGCGCGCCGGCGCTGAGCAGCAGTGCTGCGCCTGCGATAAGATATCGTTTCATACACTCCCCAATAAAATAAGGCTCCGTCTCCGGAGCCTTATTAGCACAGCGTTAGCCGATTGTCATCAGGCTGGCGTTACCCCCCGCCGCCGCGGTGTTAACGCTGAGCGAACGCTCAACGTACAGGCGCTCCAGCAGCAGGTTGGTCTCCCCGCGGGCGAAGCCCTGCACCGAGACAATCGCGCCGCTGCGGGCCGCCACCTGCTCGCACAGTTCGCGCAGCTGGTCGGAATCACCGTGGTAGATCACCGCGTCAAACGGCTGGGTCAGCAGGGCATCGGCCTTCGCAAAGCGAATGCGGGCCGAGACCGCTTTTGGCAACTGTTTGGCGAGGTCGCGATGCAGCGCATCTTCCGGCCACAGCACCTCACAGCCCGTTGCCGTCGCGGCAGCCAGCTGCACCAGCGCGTCCTGCTCGTTATCCGCCACGCACAGCACGCGCTCGCGCGGCATCAGCGTCCAGGTGTTGCGCTCGCCGGTAGGGCCCGGCAGCAGACGCTGCGTACCGGCCTGCGCCAGCTCGCCGTACTGTTGTGCAATCGCATGCAGCTCGGGACGATTTTCTGCCCACTTAATCAGCGCGTCCAGCGGCTGGGTCAGCACGGCTTTCACCTGCGTATCTACCGGATAGTGTGCGTCCTGACGCGCCAGCGTCACGCCCAGCGCATTTTCCGGGCGGTTTGCCAGCAGACGGTACAGGTAGAGCGGGCCGCCCGCTTTCGGACCGGTGCCGGAGAGGCCTTCACCGCCGAACGGCTGCACGCCCACGACCGCGCCAACCATGTTGCGGTTAACGTACAGGTTGCCGACTTTGGCATTGCCGGTCACCTGGGCAATGGTTTCGTCGATACGGGTATGCACGCCAAGCGTCAGGCCATAGCCGGAGGCGTTGATCTGATCGATCAGCTCGTTGAGGTTGTTACGGTTGTAGCGCACCACGTGCAGTACCGGGCCGAAGACCTCTTTTTTCAGCTCGTCGAAGCTTGCCAGCTCAATCAGCGTTGGCGGCACGAAGGTGCCGGTCTGCCACTCGCGGGCATCTTCGCTGTTCTCGCGCACCGCCTGGAACACCGGACGGCCTTTTGCACGCATGGTCTGAATGTGGTTTTCAATGTTGGCTTTGGCTTCCGCGTCGATCACCGGCCCGATGTCGGTGGTGAGACGGCCCGGGTTGCCCATGCGGCATTCCGCCATCGCACCGCGCAGCATCTTCAGCGTGTGGTCAGCCACGTCATCCTGTAAGCACAGTACGCGCAGGGCGGAACAGCGTTGGCCCGCGCTGTCGAAGGCAGAAGCCAGCACGTCAACGACGACCTGCTCGGTGAGCGCGGAGGAGTCCACGATCATGGCGTTCATGCCGCCGGTTTCAGCGATCAGCGGCGTTGGACGGCCCTGCGCATCCAGACGGGTGGCGATGTTGCGTTGCAGCAGGGAGGCCACTTCGGTAGAACCGGTAAACATCACGCCGCGTACGCGGTTATCGGAGGTCAGTTTGGCCCCGACCGTTTCACCGCGCCCTGGCAGCAGCTGCACCACGCCCGCCGGTACGCCCGCTTCCAGCAGAATGTTAATGCCCTGGGCGGCAATCAGCGGGGTCTGCTCTGCCGGTTTCGCCAGCACGCTGTTGCCTGCGGCCAGCGCCGCGGCAATCTGGCCGGTGAAGATCGCCAGCGGGAAGTTCCACGGGCTGATACACACCACCGGGCCGAGCGGACGGTGGGTTTCGTTGTCGAAATCATCGCGCACCTGACCGGCGTAGTAGTGCAGGAAGTCTACCGCCTCGCGCACTTCGGCGATGGCGTTGCTGAAGGTTTTACCCGCTTCACGCACCAGAATGCCGATCAGCTGCTGCATCTGATCTTCCATCAGCACCGCCGCGCGTTCCAGAATGGCGGCACGCTCCTGCGGCGGGGTGGCAAACCAGATTGGCGCGTTGTTCACCGCGCTCTCCAGGGCCTGCTCCACTTCCGCTTCCGTGGCTTCGCGCACGTAGCCGACGATATCCTTCGGCTCTGCCGGGTTGATCACCGGCTGCATTTCACCGTCCTCAACGGACTGCTCAAGGATCGGCCTGGCCTGCCACTTCTGCAATGCGCTGTTTAGCAGGGCAGAAGAGAGCGACGCCAGACGGTGTTCGTTGGCGAGATCCAGACCCGCCGAGTTGACGCGACCTGCACCATACAGCTCGCGCGGCAGGGCAATCTTCGGATGCGGCAGACCAATCTGGCCTTCCTGCGCCGCCATCTTCTCAACGGCCTGTACCGGATCGGCCACCAGTTCGTCCAGCGGCAGGGTGGTATCGGCGATGCGGTTAACGAAGGAGGTGTTCGCCCCGTTCTCCAGCAGACGACGCACCAGGTAGGCCAGCAGGGTTTCGTGGGTACCTACCGGGGCATAGATTCGGCACGGACGGTTCAGCTTGCCGTCGGCCACTTTACCGGTCACCTGCTCGTACAGCGGTTCGCCCATGCCGTGCAGGCACTGGAACTCGTACTGGCCCGGATAGTAGTTCTGACCCGCCAGGCTGTAGATCGCCGCCAGGGTGTGGGCGTTGTGGGTGGCGAACTGAGGATAAATCAGGTTCGGCACGCCGAGCAGTTTTTTCGCGCAGGCGAGGTAAGAGACGTCGGTATAGACCTTGCGGGTATAGACCGGATAACCTTCCAGACCTTCCATCTGGGCGCGTTTGATTTCGCTGTCCCAGTAGGCGCCCTTCACCAGACGGATCATCAGGCGGCGACGGCTGCGGCTGGCCAGGTCAATCAGGTAGTCAATGACGAACGGGCAGCGTTTCTGGTAGGCCTGGATAACGAAACCAATCCCGTTCCAGCCCGCCAGCTCCGGCTCGAAGCACAGTTTTTCCAGCAGATCGAGGGAGATCTCCAGACGGTCCGCCTCTTCGGCGTCGATGTTAATGCCGATATCATACTGGCGCGCCAGCAGGGTCAGGGACTTCAGGCGCGGGTAGAGCTCTTCCATCACCCGGTCGTACTGCGCGCGGCTGTAGCGCGGGTGCAGGGCGGAAAGCTTAATGGAGATGCCCGGGCCTTCATAAATACCGCGACCGTTGGACGCTTTACCGATGGCGTGGATCGCCTGCTGGTAAGATACCATGTAGGCCTGCGCGTCGGCGGCGGTCAGCGCCGCTTCACCCAGCATGTCGTAGGAGTAGCGGAAGCCTTTATCTTCCAGCTTGCGGGCGTTCGCCAGCGCTTCGGCAATGGTTTCCCCGGTGACGAACTGCTCGCCCATCAGGCGCATCGCCATGTCCACGCCCTTGCGGATCAGCGGCTCGCCGCTCTTGCCGATGATGCGGTTCAGAGAGCGCGACAGGTTGGCTTCGTTATGGGTGGAGACCAGCTTGCCGGTAAACAGCAGGCCCCAGGTGGCGGCGTTAACGAACAGCGACGGACTGCGGCCAATGTGGGAGTGCCAGTTGCCGTTGCTGATTTTGTCGCGGATCAGGGCATCGCGGGTGGCTTTATCCGGAATACGCAGCAGCGCTTCCGCCAGACACATCAGCGCCACGCCTTCCTGCGAGGAGAGGGAGAACTCCTGCAACAGACCCTGCACCATACCAGCGCGTCCGCTGGCGGTTTTCTGATTACGCAGCTTGTCGGCGAGCTGATACGCCAGGCTGTGCGCCTGAGCGGCAACGGCTTCCGGCAGGCGCGCCTGCTCCAGCAGCATCGGCACGGCGTCGGTTTCGGCACGGCGGTAGGCGCCGGTAATGGCGGCGCGGCTGACGGACTGCGGCAGGATCTGCTCGGCAAATTCGAGGAACGGCTGGTGGTTCTCCTCAACGGCCGTCGCGGCTTCTTCGCTTTCGTTCGCTGCGCCCGCCAGCAGGGCAGGCAGCTCCGGCAGACCTTCTTCACTCTCCAGTCTTTCCAGATAGTTAAAAATCGCCTGCTTGATTAACCAGTGCGGTGTGCGGTCGATGCGGGTCGCAGCGGTTTTAATCCGTTCGCGGGTAGCGTCATCCAGCTTAACCCCCATGGTGGTCATCCCCATGCCAAAACTCCTGTTGTTCTGTAATAGCGTTCTGTTGATAGCGTGAAATATCCACCATGTTGCAACTTTGTGCAACCGTGTTAAATGTGACCTGGTCTGCAAGCTGGAAAATGAATGGATTGTTAACGATTAGTTAGCTGTGAAAAAGAACGTGCGGCCGTTTCTGAGCCCAGTTTTTATGCGGTGCTTAACACTTTTTAAAGGTGCAACCCGTAAAAGCGTGAGCGAGTGCAACCTATAGGAAAGACGTATAAAACCAGTGATGAAATTCATGTAAATGCAGTGTTAAATCGTTTGTCAGTGGGATGCGTATACGGCAGGATAGCGCGCCCAACGGAAACACATACACACATCACTACGTTCCGGTGATGACATAACAAGGCAACCCGGACGGTTGTCGCTCGACATTTTGGAGAATTTGAATGGCTATTAGCACACCGATGCTGGTGACATTTCTCGTTTATATTTTTGGCATGATCCTGATAGGGTTTTTGGCATGGCGTTCCACTAAAAACTTTGACGACTACATCCTCGGCGGGCGCAGCTTAGGCCCGATGGTCACCGCACTCTCTGCGGGCGCTTCCGACATGAGCGGCTGGCTGCTGATGGGGCTGCCGGGCGCGATTTTCATCTCCGGTATCTCCGAAAGCTGGATCGCCATCGGCCTGACCGTTGGCGCATGGATCAACTGGAAGCTGGTAGCAGGCCGTCTGCGTGTGCATACCGAAGCCAACAACAACGCCCTGACGCTGCCGGACTACTTCACCGGACGCTTTGAAGATAACAGCCGTATCCTGCGCATTATCTCTGCGGTGGTGATCCTGCTGTTCTTCACCATCTACTGTGCTTCCGGCATCGTGGCGGGCGCGCGTCTGTTCGAAAGTACTTTCGGCATGAGCTATGAAACCGCCCTGTGGGCCGGTGCGGCCGCGACCATCCTCTATACCTTCGTGGGCGGATTCCTGGCGGTAAGCTGGACCGACACCGTGCAGGCGAGCCTGATGATCTTCGCCCTGATCCTGACTCCGGTGATTGTCATTTTCACCGTCGGCGGCTTTGGCGAATCGCTGGAAGTGATCAAGCAGAAGAGCATCGAAAACGTCGATATGCTGAAAGGGCTGAACTTTGTCGCCATCGTCTCCCTGATGGGCTGGGGCCTGGGCTACTTCGGCCAGCCGCACATTCTGGCGCGTTTCATGGCGGCGGATTCTCACCATACCATCGTTCACGCGCGTCGCATCAGCATGACGTGGATGATCCTGTGTCTGGCGGGCGCGTGCGCGGTTGGCTTCTTCGGCATTGCGTACTTTAACAACAACCCGGCGCAGGCGGGCGCGGTGAACCAGAACGCCGAGCGCGTGTTCATCGAACTGGCGCAGATTCTGTTTAACCCTTGGATTGCCGGTATTCTGCTCTCCGCGATCCTGGCTGCGGTGATGTCCACCCTGAGCTGTCAGCTGCTGGTGTGCTCCAGCGCCATCACCGAAGACCTCTACAAAGCGTTCCTGCGTAAGGGCGCGAGCCAGAAAGAGCTGGTGTGGGTAGGGCGTTTTATGGTGCTGCTGGTTGCGCTGGTGGCGATTGCGCTGGCAGCAAACCCGGAAAACCGCGTGCTGGGGCTGGTGAGCTACGCGTGGGCGGGCTTCGGTGCCGCGTTTGGGCCGGTAGTCCTGTTCTCCGTCATGTGGTCACGCATGACCCGCAACGGTGCGCTGGCGGGGATGATTATTGGTGCGGTGACCGTTATCGTCTGGAAACAGTTCGCCTGGCTGGGCCTGTACGAAATCATTCCTGGCTTCATCTTCGGCAGCATCGGTATCGTGGTCTTCAGCCTGCTGGGTAAAGCACCGTCTGCCTCCATGCAGAAACGCTTTGCGGAAGCCGACGCGCACTACCACACTGCGCCGCCGACTAAGCTTCAGGCTGAGTAATCTCCCCTCACCCTAACCCTCTCCCCGGTGGGGAGAGGGGATAGTCCTTTCACCTATGTGAGTCTTCATCAATGAGAATTAAAACAGGGTTAATGGTGGCAGCATTCGTGATGCTGGCGGGCTGTAACGCACCCGCGCAGCACGTGCCGGTGGAAACCTGCAAAGCGGATAACCAGATGCAGCAGACCACGCTCTATTTTGGCTTGAATCGCCCGGCAGGGGCGCAGATTACCGGCAGCGAGTGGCAGCAGTTTGTTGACCAGGACGTGACGCCGCGTTTTCGCGATGGCTTAACGGTGTTTGATGCCCGTGGTCAGTGGCTGGGTAACGACGGCAAGGTGGCGCGCGAGCCGAGCAAGGCGCTGATGCTGATCCACGGGAAAGATGCGCAGAGTGAGAAGAATATTGAAGCGTTGCGCGGGATCTATAAGTCACGCTTCGCGCAGGAGTCGGTGATGCGGGTTGACCAGCCGGTGTGCGTGCAGTTTTAATGAAAAACGGCGGGAAATCCCGCCATTGTAGTATCGTAGGCCCGTGCAAGCGAAGCGCCGCCGGGCATTAACCGCACAAAACTTACAACACCAACCCCGCAAAGCTCGCCGAAAGCAGGCTCACCAGCGTCGCGCCGTACACCAGACGCAAACCAAACCGCGACACCACGTTGCCCTGCTGCTCGTTCAGACCTTTTATTGCCCCCGCCACAATGCCAATGGAAGCAAAGTTAGCGAACGACACCAGGAACACGGACAAAATACCCAGCCCGCGAGGTGACATTTGATGGGCAATTTTTTGCAGCTCGATCATCGCCACAAATTCATTCGCCACCAGTTTAGTTGCCATAATGCTCCCCGCGTTTAAGGCATCGCTCAACGGAATACCAATAAGCCACGCCAGCGGATAAAACACATAACCCAGAATCTGCTGGAAGCTCATGCCAAATATGCTGGAGAAGAGGGCGTTAACGGCGCTAATAAGGGCGATAAAACCAATCAGCATCGCCAGAATAATCATTGCCACCTTAAAACCGGCCAGAATATACTCGCCCAGCATTTCAAAGAAGCTCTGGGATTCGTGCAGTTTTTCCAGCTTGATATCCGGCTCCGCTTCCGGGCGGGTCGGGTTAATGACCGAAAGAATAATAAAGGTGCTGAACATGTTCAGGATCAGCGCCGCGACGACAAATTTGGCGTCGAGCATGGTCATATAGGCCCCGACAATCGACAGCGACACCGTCGACATAGCCGTGGCAGCCATCGTAAACAGACGACGTGAGGAGAGATCCCCGAGTACGCCCTTGTAGGCAATAAAGTTTTCCGACTGACCGAGGATCAGCGAGCTCACCGCGTTGAAGGATTCCAGCTTGCCCATGCCGTTCAGTTTTGACAGCAGCGTCCCGATCACCCGAATAAAGATCGGTAGAATGCGCCAGTGCTGAAGAATACCGATCAACGCTGAGATAAAAATAATGGGGCAGAGCACGCCAAGGAAAATAAACGCCAGCCCTTTTTCACCCATCCCGCCAAAGACAAAATTCGTCCCTTCGGCAGCGAATTTAAGCAGCGACTCAAAGAAACCGGAGACGTATTTAATAATAAACAGACCGCTTTCTGCATGCAGGAAAAAGAACGCCAGCGCAATTTCAATCACGATCAGCTGTAAAACGAAACGAATACGAACTTTTCGGCGGTCGAAACTCACCAGCCAGGCAAGCGCAAGAATAATCACCAGCGCCAGCAGGAAATGGACAATTTTAAACATGGTTTATTTTCAGTTGGTTTTCGAGGTGGACATTTAGCCACAGCCCCGGTTAACCGTAAATGGGCATTTTCGTTATACCTTATAAACGCAACGGTTACTCAGGCAATTATTACTCCGCAATGCGTTTACATCTGGTCATCAAAACGCAACACATTTCGCTTGTTTTTCTTGTTGCCGTAATGATAATCACTATCACAAGAATTTACCTTTCTTTGCATCAGTTGACCGCGATAAACATTTAAGGTGTCGGCATGTTTGTTCCTTTTCTCATTATGTTACGTGAAGGCCTTGAAGCGGCCCTGATTGTTAGCCTTATCGCCAGTTATCTGAAGCGTACCCAGCGCGGACGCTGGATTGGCGTGATGTGGGTTGGCGTTTTCCTTGCCGCGGCGCTCTGCCTGGGGCTGGGTATTCTTATCAACGAAACCACCGGTGAATTTCCGCAGAAAGAGCAGGAGCTGTTTGAAGGCATTGTTGCCGTAATAGCGGTGGTGATCCTCACCTGGATGGTGTTCTGGATGCGCAAAGTTTCCCGTAACGTGAAGGTACAGCTTGAGCAGGCGGTGGATAACGCTCTGCAAAAAGGCAACCACCACGGCTGGGCGCTGATCATGATGGTCTTTTTCGCCGTGGCGCGTGAAGGCCTGGAGTCCGTGTTCTTCCTGCTCGCGGCTTTTCAGCAGGACGTGGGCATCTGGCCGCCGCTGGGCGCGATGCTCGGGCTGGCCACGGCGGTTGTGCTTGGCTTCCTGCTCTACTGGGGCGGCATTCGTCTTAACCTGGGCGCGTTCTTCAAGTGGACCAGCCTGTTTATTCTGCTGGTGGCCGCGGGACTGGCGGCAGGGGCGATCCGCGCCTTCCACGAAGCGGGCCTGTGGAACCACTTCCAGGACGTGGCGTTCGATCTCAGCAACGTCCTGTCGACCCATTCACTGACCGGTACCCTGCTCGAAGGGATCTTCGGCTACCAGGAAACGCCGAGCGTCAGCGAAGTGGCGATGTACTTTATCTATCTGGTTCCGGCGCTGATCCTGTTCGCTATGCCGCCACGTACCGGCTCGCAGACGTCGCGCGTTGCGCCGTAAGTGCTGTTTTAGTTACAACATACTTTTAAAGGGAAGAGTCATGGCCATTCAGTTCCGTCGTAGTGCGTTATGCGCAGGCATCGCCGCGCTGTTCGTGTCTGCCTTCGCCGCTCAGGCAGCAGATATTCCGCAGGTCAAAGTCACCGTCAACGATAAACAGTGTGAGCCGATGACCATCACGGTTAACAGCGGTAAAACCCAGTTTATTATTCAGAACCACAGCCAGAAGGCGCTGGAGTGGGAAATCCTGAAAGGCGTGATGGTGGTGGAAGAGCGCGAGAATATCGCGCCGGGCTTCAGCCAGAAGATGACCGCAAATCTTCAGCCCGGGGAATATGACATGACCTGCGGCCTGCTGACTAACCCGAAAGGTAAGCTGATCGTCAAAGGCGCAGCGACGGCGGACGCGGCCAAAGGCACGGCGCTGCTGAGTCTCGGCGACGCTATTACCGCCTATAAAGCCTACGTCACCAAAGAGACGGCGGACCTGGTGGCAGGCACCAAAGCCTTTACCGACGCGGTGAAAGCGGGCGATATCGAAAAAGCGAAATCCCTGTATGCGCCTACACGTCAGCACTACGAGCGCATCGAGCCGATTGCCGAGCTGTTCTCTGACCTCGATGGTAGCATTGACGCCCGTGAAGACGACTACGAGCAGAAGGCCGCCGATCCGAAATTCACCGGCTTCCACCGTCTGGAAAAAGCCCTGTTTGGCGATAACTCCACCAGGGGGATGGAGAAATACGCCGAGCAGCTCAACAGCGACGTGCTGGAGCTGCAAAAACGCATCAGCGAGCTGGCATTCCCACCGTCGAAAGTGGTGGGTGGCGCAGCGGGTCTGATTGAAGAAGTAGCCGCCAGCAAAATCAGCGGTGAAGAAGATCGTTACAGCCACACCGACCTGTGGGACTTCCAGGCAAACGTTGACGGCGCACAGAAAATTGTCGATCTGCTGCGGCCACAGCTGCAAAAAGAGAACGGCGAGCTGCTGGCGAAAGTCGATGCCAATTTTAAGAAAGTTGACGCTATCCTGGCGAAATACCGCACCAAAGACGGGTTCGAAACCTACGACAAGCTGACCGATGCTGACCGTAA
This sequence comes from Enterobacter cloacae complex sp. IR5459, assembly GCF_049238005.1. Classification (NCBI taxonomy): domain Bacteria; kingdom Pseudomonadati; phylum Pseudomonadota; class Gammaproteobacteria; order Enterobacterales; family Enterobacteriaceae; genus Enterobacter; species Enterobacter cloacae complex sp. IR5459. The sequence continues at coordinate 359,297 of NZ_JBMKIG010000004.1, read as the reverse complement.
CGCGCTGAAAGGCCCGATTACGACGCTGGCGGAAGATCTCTCCCTGCTGCGTGGCGTACTGGGTCTGGATTAAGCGATGAACGAGCATGACGAGTACGACGTGGCGGAACCTTCCCGACGTCGGTTGTTAAAAGGGATAGGGGCGCTGGGCGGCGCGTTTGCCCTGGCGGGCGGCTGTCCGGTGGCGCATGCGGCAATACCGCAAAGCGCCCCCGGCACGCTCTCCCCGGACGCGCGTATGGAAACGCAGCCGTTTTATGGTGAGCACCAGGCGGGGATCCTGACGCCGCAGCAGGCCTCGATGATGCTGGTGGCTTTCGATTCGTTGGCGAGTGATAAGGCCGACCTTGAGCGTCTGTTCAGGCTATTAACCACGCGCATTGCTTTCCTCACCGCCGGCGGTCCGGCACCGGAAACACCGAATCCGCGCCTGCCGCCGATGGATTCCGGGATCCTCGGGGCGTTTATCGCTCCCGATAATCTGACCATCACCGTGTCGGTGGGGGAATCACTATTTGATGATCGCTACGGTCTGGCGAAGCAGAAGCCGAAAGCGCTGCAAAAAATGACGCGATTCCCGAATGATTCTCTCGACGCGGCGCTGTGCCACGGCGATCTGCTGTTGCAGATCTGCGCTAATACCCAGGATACGGTGATCCACGCCCTGCGCGATATTATCAAGCACACCCCGGATCTGCTGAGCGTGCGCTGGAAGCGGGAAGGTTTTATCTCTGACCACGCCGCGCGCAGTAAAGGGAAAGAGACGCCGGTCAACCTGCTGGGCTTCAAAGACGGTACCGCCAACCCGGACAGCAGCAATACCGCGTTGATGAACAAGGTGGTCTGGGTTACGGCGGATCAGGGCGAACCGGCCTGGGCGGTGGGCGGCAGCTATCAGGCGGTGCGTATCATTCAGTTTCACGTGGAGTTCTGGGACCGCACGCCGCTGAAAGAGCAGCAGACTATCTTCGGCCGCGATAAGCAAACCGGCGCACCGCTCGGCATGAAGCTCGAGCACGATGAACCCGACTACGCCCGCGATCCGAACGGGGATGTCATCGCGCTGGACAGCCATATTCGCCTCGCCAATCCTCGCACCAAAGAGACGCAATCCAGCCTGATGATGCGCAGGGGTTACAGCTACTCGCTGGGGGTGACCAACTCCGGGCAGCTTGATATGGGACTGCTGTTTGTCTGCTATCAGCACGATCTGGAGAAGGGATTCCTAACCGTGCAGAAGCGGCTCAACGGCGAAGCGCTGGAAGAGTACATTAAGCCCATCGGCGGCGGCTATTTCTTTGCCCTGCCCGGCACGCGTGACGCGAACGCCTGGCTCGCTCAGGGTCTCATAGAAGCCTGATAATCGTCCCTGCGACAGTTCGCGGGGACATTATTTTTTTCCCAGACTATCTTATTGTTATATTTCTGTAATATTTCTATATAAGACTGATTTTCCATGTAGGGGCAGTCCGAAAAGTTGCATTCAGGTAAAATAAATGTTGCATTTATGATAATTCCTGATGTACTTAAGAGAAGACAGCGGTAGTTCCCGGCAGTGATGTTAACTCACTATGGAGATCGCGAATGGTTGCGTCCTGTACTGGACAAGGTAAACATATCAACCGCAGTACCCGGCGCGGAGGCTCAGACTCCGGCAGCGATTTCTTCACCACCAAATTCTCTCCTTCACCTCAACAACCTTTTTCTACCGACGTGCATAACGGTGCGCGTAGCCGTTGTATATCGTCATCCGGTAATGCAAGCAATGGCTTACAAGGAAGCCAACCCTCTGATGTTCGTGCGCATAATCGTGCCGATGCTGGCGCGTGTGATGAATACCAACAACTCAAGGTGCTATCCATGGGAAGACAGAAAGCAGTGATCAAAGCTCGTCGCGAAGCAAAACGTGTGCTGAGACGGGATTCACGTAGTCATAAACAGCGTGAAGAAGAATCGGTCACCTCGCTTGTGCAGATGAGCGGCGTAGAATCGATTGGCATGGCGCGGGACAGCCGCGATGCATCGCCAATTGTGGCGCGAAATGAAGCTCAGGCGCACTACCTGAATGCTATCGAGAGTAAACAGCTCATCTTTGCAACCGGGGAAGCCGGATGCGGGAAAACCTGGATCAGCGCCGCCAAAGCGGCGGAGGCGCTGATTCATAAGGACGTGGAAAGGATCATCGTTACCCGTCCGGTACTGCAAGCGGATGAAGATCTGGGCTTCCTGCCCGGCGATATTTCCGAGAAGTTTGCCCCGTACTTCAGGCCCGTCTATGACGTGCTGGTGAAGCGGTTGGGCGCTTCCTTTATGCAGTACTGCCTGCGACCAGAGATTGGCAAGGTGGAAATCGCGCCGTTCGCCTATATGCGCGGACGTACATTTGAAAATGCGGTCGTTATTCTTGACGAGGCTCAGAACGTGACCGCTGCGCAAATGAAGATGTTTTTAACGCGCCTCGGGGAGAACGTGACGGTGATCGTCAACGGCGATATTACCCAGTGTGACCTGCCGTCGGGCGTGAAGTCCGGCCTGAGCGATGCCATGTCACGTTTTGAGGAAGATGAGATGATAGGGGTGGTCCGCTTCACAAAAGAGGACTGCGTCCGCTCGGCGCTCTGCCAGCGCACGCTACAAGCGTATTATTGAATATGCTGTTGTGTTCAAGGCCCGGGAAACCGGGCTTTGTTTTTTGTGCATTTTATCCCCTCTTCCCTGGGGAGAGGGTTAGGGTGAGGGGCTCAGGCCGCACCGAACTGCATATAGCACCGGGGGGATTGACTCGCTGCGCTCGCCCTGCGGGCAGCCTGTTCGCTACGCTCTCAGTCTGTCCAACTGGCTGCGCCAGTTGTCGAACCCCGGTCGGGGGCTCTCATTCCCCCCAAAGGCGTACAACATGCGAAAAAAAAGCCCGTATTTTCATGCGAGCTCTTCTTCAAATATGGCGGTGAGGGGGGGATTGACTCGCTGCGCTCGCCCTGCGGGCAGCCTGTTCGCTACGCTCTCAGTCTGTCCAACTGGCTGTGCCAGTTGTCGAACCCCGGTCGGGGGTTCTCATTCCCCACAAAGGCGTACAACATGCAAAAAAAAAGCCCGCATTTTCATGCGAGCTCTTCTTCAAATATGGCGGTGAGGGGGGGATTCGAACCCCCGATACGTTGCCGTATACACACTTTCCAGGCGTGCTCCTTCAGCCACTCGGACACCTCACCATATTGTTTTGCTGCCTGACCGCTTGGGGGGCAACGGGGCGCTACTATAGGGAGTTGCGCTAAAACGGTCAAGCAGATTTTCAGCATTCGTGCTTGTTCGGTTAAGCCTTAATCAGCTTATGTCGCAGCGCGCAGGGTTAACGCTGCGAATCGAGCACTTCGCTATTTTTCACCACGTCCTGCGCTTTGCTGTAGCTTTCGATCAGCAGCTGGTAGGCCGGGAAGATGTGTGTGTACACCTCAGCCCATTCACCCGCATCTTCACGGTTCCACGTGCGCTGAATTTCGGAAGCAACGGCTGCCGTGTCCATCGGCACCACGCCTGCCTGCACCACGCGCGCCAGGGTGATCTCCTGCGCCATTTTGCTGTAGGTGCCAGAGGCATCAATCACCGCAAATACTTTATATCCGTCCGCCACCGCACTGATGGACGGGAAGGCCATGCAGACGCTTGTGATCGTCCCCGCGATAATCAGCGTTTTGCGCCCGGTGGCTTTCACCGCCGCCACGAACTCCGGGTTATCCCAGGCGTTGATCTCACCCTTGCGTGCGACATATTGTGCGTGCGGCGCGTTGGCGTGGATCTCCGGGATAAGCGGGCCGTTTGGTCCCTGTGGAACCGACGCCGTGGTGATCACCGGGATCTTCGCCAGCGAGGCGATTTTTGCCAGCGCTGCTGCACGGGCGCGCAGCTCAGGCATTGGCATGTCTCCTACGGTCTGGAACAGCCCGCTCTGGTGATCGATAAGCAGCATAACGGCATCGTTTACGTCAATAACGGGACGTGCACCGTTGAAGTTTGCAGGGGTAGACATAATGCGCTCCTTATTACGTTTAGATTTGGCCAAAGCGGCCGGAGTTGAAATCGCGAATAGCCTCGGCAATTTCGGTTTTACTGTTCATCACAAACGGGCCATAGCCCACGATGGGTTCATTCAGCGGCTCCCCGGCCATCAGCAGCACTTTGGCATCGCTGCTGGCTTCGAGATGCAGTTTGTCACCGCTCTGGCTCAGCACGACCAGTTGCGCCTCACCGGCAGGCGTGGTGCCGTTCATCGTCACGCTGCCTTCAACGACAACCAGCGCCGTGCTCCAGCCTTCGGGCTGATTAAGCGTCAGATGGCTACCCTGATGCAGCGCGAGATCCCACACGTTCAGCGGTGAGAAGGTATGCGCCGGGCCGGTTACCTCTCCAAAACGGCCAGCAATCACGCGCAATGTTCCGCTGTTATCCGGCAGGGTGACCACCGGGATATCCGACTGAGTGATGCTCTGGTAGCCAGGCGTCGCCATTTTGTCCCTGGCGGGCAGGTTGACCCACAGCTGCATCATTTTCAGTTCACCGCCTTTCTGCGAAAACGCGCTGGAGTGGAACTCCTCGTGCAAAATGCCTGCGCCCGCCGTCATCCACTGCACGTCACCTGGACCAATAACGCCGCCTCTGCCGGTTGAATCACGGTGCTCCACTTCGCCTGAGTAGACGATGGTCACCGTTTCAAAACCGCGATGAGGATGCTCGCCCACGCCGCGTTTCGCGCCATCCGCCGGGAAGGTATGCGGTCCGGCGTAGTCCAGCAGCAGGAACGGGCTCAGGGGCTCGCCATGCGTCTGGTAAGAAAACATCGAACGAACCGGAAAACCGTCACCGACCCAGTGCGGACGAGGTGCGGTATACACGCCTGTTACGTTTTTCATGATTAACTCCTGATGTCCTGTTGATGGAATTAGCTTATATTCAGGGTTAATATCCCGGTAGATAGCAAAAATGACATTCACTGTTCCTTAAATGGAACAATGGAGGCGTATGCAGGACCTCAATGATTTCGTATGGTTTGTGAAGGTGGTGGAGCATGGCGGCTTTGCAGCGGCGGGTCGGGCGCTCGATCAGCCTAAGTCGAAACTGAGCCGTCGGATTGCGCAGCTGGAGGAACGCCTGGGTGTTCGGTTGATACAACGTACCACGCGGCAGTTTGCGGTGACGGAGGTGGGGCAGACATTCTATCAGCACTGTAAAGCTATGCTGGTGGAGGCTGAAGCTGCGGAGGAGGCGGTGGCTGCTTTACAGGCTGAGCCGCGTGGTATGGTCCGGATCACCTGTCCTGTCACCTTGCTGCACGTTCACGTGGGGCCCATGCTGGCGCGGTTTATGGCGCGCTATCCGGGGATCAACCTTCAGCTCGAAGCCACCAACCGCCGGGTCGATCTGGTGGCGGAGGGGGTGGATGTGGCGATCCGCGTTCGTCCGCGCCCGTTTGATGACAGCGATCTGGTATTAAGGGTGCTGGCGGACAGGGGACACTGTCTGGTTGCCGGGCCGGCACTGATTGAACGGATGGGCAACCCGGCGATGCCCTCTGAACTCAGCGAGTGGCCGGGGTTAAGTATGGGGGCGGGCAAGCACCTGCATAAGTGGGAATTGAACGGGCCGGAGGGCGCAAAGGCAGAAATTCACTTCACGCCGCGCCTGGTGACTACCGACATGTTGGCGCTGCGGGAGGCGGCGATGGCGGGCGTGGGCGTGGTACAGCTGCCCATTTTGATGGTGAAGGATCAGCTGGCTTCAGGTGAACTTGTTCGGGTGCTGAATGCCGGGGAACCCAGACGGGAAGTGATCCATGCGGTGTATCCTTCCCGGCGCGGCCTGCTGCCATCGGTCAGGACGCTGGTGGATTTTCTCACCGAAGAGTATGCAAAGATGGTTGAAGACTAGCTTTTTGTAGGTCGGGTAAGCGTAGCGCCACCCGACACAATTACCGCAGGGGCTGCAAAGTTCGAATCCCCCACAGGCGTGCAACATGTGAAAAAAAAGCCCGCATTTTCATGCGAGCTCTTTTTCAAAGATGGCGGTGAGGGGGGGATTGACTCGCTTCGCTCGCCCTTCGGGCAGCCTGTTCGCTACGCTCTCAGTCTGTCCAACTGGCTGTCGCCAGTTGCCGAACCCCGGTCGGGGGTTCTCATCCCCCCTTACGAGAATATAAAAGAAAAAAGCCCGTACTTTCGTACGAGCTCTCATCATGAATATGGCGGTGAGGGGGGGATTCGAACCCCCGATACGTTGCCGTATACACACTTTCCAGGCGTGCTCCTTCAGCCACTCGGACACCTCACCATATTGTCATCCCGTTGTTGTCGGGACGGGCGCTAATGTAAGGAAAAGCCGTACTGCCGTCAACCCACTTTTTCAGTAATTTAGCGTGTTTAGACAAACTTCAGGCAACCTGATTCCGAAATGTGCGAAATGCGCCTCTTTTATCAGCAACGCGGTTTAGCGATAAATTTGTTATGCTGGCAAGCCAGTTGAAAATGAAAATAAAACAGTGCAATAAAAGGCAATGACTATGGATATTATCTTCTTTCACCCCACTTTTGATACGGCTTACTGGATTAACGCGCTTACGGCGGCACTGCCTGGCGCACGCGTTCGCGAATGGAAACAGGGCGATAATGAACATGCCGACTACGCGCTGGTCTGGCATCCCCCGGTCGAAATGCTTCAGGGACGCCGTTTGAAGGCGGTATTTGCTCTTGGTGCGGGGGTGGATTCCATTCTCAGTAAGCTGAAGGCACACCCTGAAATGCTGCCGGAAGATATTCCCCTGTTTCGTCTGGAAGATACCGGTATGGGGCAGCAGATGCAGGAATATGCCGTGAGCCAGGTGCTGCACTGGTTCCGCCGTTTCGACGATTATCAGGCGTTTAAACAGCAATCCCACTGGGAACCGCTTCCGGATTATCAGCGTGAAGATTTCACCATCGGCATCCTCGGCGCGGGTGTACTGGGTTCGAAAGTCGCCGAAGCGCTCGCACCGTGGGGCTTCCCACTGCGCTGCTGGAGCCGGAGCCGTAAGGAGTATCCGGGCGTCGAGAGCTTTGCCGGAACGGACGAACTCCCGGCGTTCCTGAAAGGGACTCGCGTCCTCATTAACCTGCTGCCGAATACGGCGGAAACGGTCGGCATTATCAATGGCACGCTCCTCAACCAGTTGGCAGAAGACAGCTACTTAATGAACCTGGCGCGCGGGGTACACGTTGTGGAAGACGATCTGCTGAAAGCGCTGGATAGCGGTAAACTGAAAGGCGCAATGCTGGATGTGTATAGCCGCGAACCGCTGCCAAAAGACAGCCCGCTCTGGGCACATCCGCGCGTGGCGATGACGCCCCATATTGCGGCCGTGACGCGACCGGCGGAGGCCGTGGCGTACATCTCGCATACCATCAGCGAAATAGAGAAGGGCAACGCGGTGTCCGGACAGGTCGACAGACAGCGAGGCTACTGAGAGAAACCCGGCGTTCGCCGGGTTTTTGCTAATATTCGCCGCTGATAACTGCTATCCTTTGGAAAAACCGCAGAGGAGAGAAAGATGTATCCCGTTGACCTGCATATGCACACCGTCGCCAGTACCCACGCTTACAGTAACCTCCATGATTATATCGCTCAGGCGAAGCTGAAAGGCATCAAACTGTTTGCGATAACCGATCACGGTCCGGATATGGCGGATGCGCCGCACTACTGGCATTTTGTGAATATGCGTATCTGGCCACGCCTGGTGGACGGTATTGGGATACTGCGCGGCATCGAAGCGAACATCAAAAATACCGACGGTGAAATTGACTGCACCGGCCCGATGCTGACCTCTTTAGATCTGATCCTCGCTGGCTTCCATGAGCCGGTCTTTGCGCCCCAGGATAAAGAGACCAACACCGCAGCGATGATTGCCACTATTGCCAGCGGCAACGTGCACATTATCAGCCACCCGGGAAATCCGAAATACCCGATTGATATTCAGGCCGTGGCGCAGGCGGCAGCGAAGCACCGCGTGGCGCTGGAGATTAACAACTCCTCCTTTGTTCACTCGCGTAAGGGCAGTGAAGCCAACTGCCGCGAAGTGGCGGCGGCCGTGCGTGACGCGGGCGGCATGGTGGCGCTGGGCTCTGATTCACACACGGCCTTCACGCTGGGGGATTTCAGCGAGTGCCTGAAAATATTGCGGGACGTGAATTTCCCGGAAGAACAGATCCTGAACGTCACGCCGCGTCGTATGCTCGACTTCCTTGAGTCGCGCGGCATGGCGCCGATTGATGAATTTGCCGATCTTTAATTAATAACGGAATAAAAACATGAATGAGTTTTCCATCCTTTGCCGCGTGCTGGGCACCTTATATTACCGCCAGCCGCAGGATCCGCTGCTGGTTCCGCTGTTTACCCTGATTCGTGAAGGTAAACTGGCGCAGAGCTGGCCGCTGGAACAGGATGAATTGCTGGAACGCTTGCAAAAAAGCTGCGATATGCAGCAGATTTCAACGGATTACAACGCGCTGTTTGTGGGGGAAGAGTGTCGCGTGTCGCCGTATCGTTCTGCCTGGCAGGAAGGTGCGACCGAAGCGGAAGTTCGGGCGTTTCTTTCAGAACGCGGCATGCCGCTGACGGATATGCCTGCCGATCATATCGGTACCCTGCTGCTGGCGGCCTCCTGGATTGAAGATAATGCAGGTGATGATGAGAACGAGGCGATTGAGACCCTGTTCGAAACGTATCTGCTGCCGTGGGTTGGCACCTTCCTGGGTAAAGTGGAAGCCCACGCCACTTCGCCATTCTGGAGAACGCTGGCTCCGCTGACGCGTGACGCTATCGCTGCTATGTGGGACGAGCTGGAAGAAGAGAACGAAGAGTGACTTGAATCACAAAAATCCTGCAACGATACATTTCAACTTGCACGTAATGTGCTTCTGATCTCATTTCTATGGTGCGCATCTGCTAAGATGCGCACCATGAACATATTACTTTGTATTGCAATCACGACTGGCATCCTCTCCGGCCTCTGGAGTTGGGTGGCTGTTTCTCTCGGCTTGTTGAGCTGGGCTGGTTTTCTTGGCTGCACGGCCTATTTCGCCTGCCCGCAGGGTGGTCTCAAGGGGCTCTTTATTTCAGGCTGCACGTTACTGAGTGGCGTGGTCTGGGCGCTGGTCATTATGAAAGGCAGCGCGCTGGCGCCGCATCTTGAAATCCTGGGGTACGCCATGACCGGCATTGTGGCCTTCCTGATGTGCGTTCAGGCAAAACATCTGCTGTTGTCCTTTGTGCCCGGCACATTCATGGGTGCCTGCGCGACCTTTGCAGGGCAGGGGGACTGGAAGCTGGTGGTCCCTTCGCTCATGCTGGGGTTACTGTTTGGCTACGCCATGAAGAACAGCGGCCTTTGGCTTGCGGCCCGACGCGAGAAGAGCCAGAGCGTTCCTGCGGTAAGTAAATAAAAAAAGGCGAGACGGAATTCTCGCCTTTTTTTTGCGCCGCTGATTATGACTCTGGCGGCACCGACATCTCACGATATTTCACCAGCACCGCATTACTCACGTCACTTTTATTCTGAAGATCCCACAAGCCGCGATCGATACCGTCATTAATCAGGAAAATCACGCCGGTTTCGATGGCCGACATCAGACACAGCATGACCGGCTCGTTAGAGGTATAGCCAATTTCACCCTCCAGCAGACGCTGGTAATCGATAAAGCGGAATACCCCGGCCTGCACTTCATAAGAGAGAATCGTTTTGCTGGTGGTCACCGAGGATAATATCTCACCCGTGCTCACGTTAACCACGCGCAGGTTGACGGCAATCTGGTCCAGCTGATACTGCGTGTCGGCCCCGATGCCAAAGTAACGCGCACCCGCGCCACCCGATTTCACGTTACTTTCGTAGCCGATAATCGAGCCTTCCACCATGATATTGGCTGCGGTGAGAGACTGTAGCGGCATGCGGTTATTGACGCCAACGGTACCATTCTCCTGCGCGGCACGAATGATTTTTCGTTCGTTAAGCAGGTTTTGCAGCCCCTGACGTTCCAGCGGGATAAACCAGCGAGAATCTTTCAGGGCGGTAACCAGCATCGCGGTGGCGCTCTGCGGTACGGCTGTCGAGAAGTTACTGGCCGGATACGGTTTGAACTGACCCGTCTCATCCTGAATGTTATACACCGAGACGAATATCTTTCCGGTTGGGACCGGCAGATGCGTCAGATCCCGATAGCTCTGGGCACGAGGCATCAGGGTGGGTTTAGCGGCTTCTTTTGGCGGGGCAGTTAAACAACCGCTTAATAAGCACACTGCAACTAAAATAAAAAAGCGCTGCATAATAATTGTCCTTATTTCGGGGTTGTTTAGAAATCAGTTGAACTGGTCTGCAAACCGGAAACCTGGATTGTCGACGTTTTACCGGTTTTTCGGTCTGTCACATTTAACTGAAGCTGCCCGTCTTTATTGGCAATATCGACGATAAAGTCGTTAGTGACCATCCGGCCGGGTTTTCCGGTATTAATGTTAGTTAATAAGCCACCTAATATTTGCGACTGGATGGCCTGAGTAAAATTATCCAGGGCTGACGGGGTCTCGATACCGAAATCATCGTCATAGCTGGGGTCTTTATAGGAGTTTTGAGCCTGAGCCTGGTTAAGCATAAAGGCTCCGTTATTCGGGTTGCCGCCAAAATTAGGGTTGCGGAACTGGAATGTCATATTTCCGGCCCAGCTCAACGGCGCAATGAGCATTAACGAAATCACTGTGTGTGCGAGACGCATTACAGCCTCCGAAATAGGTATCGTTGTTAGAACTCATCTTTTGCTAAATCGCCTGTGCTCAAAAGGGCTTTGTCTAACTGTAGGCGGTTAATAGCTTCTTCTGTTTGTGCCAGCGCGAAAGCGACGTTCTGATCGAAGTCTCTTTTCGTTGGGAATAAAAAAGTCTGGTAAATAACGTCCTGATTAGCGGTTATTGTGATCCAGCTTCCCCACCGCGCACTGGGCCGTTCGTTGATGGTTAAGTTACCCGGATAATCGCTTTCCCACTTATCGCTGAAGGCACGATAAAAATCGTGTCCGACAGAGGTGACGGTGTGGTCGGTTAACAGTCCGGGAACTTCTACCTCAACAGCCTGAAGGTTTCCGGCAGCAAGCATAATGCCTGCGGCGGCAATCCAACTTAAGGTGCGTTTCATGCTATTAACGCCTGAGGTTATCGTTTGCCCACGACACCGCCTGCGTGCGATTTTTAACAGCTATCTTTTTGAAAAGATTATAAAGATGCGTCTTAACCGTATTTTCGCTGATAAATAACGAACGGGCGATTTCAATATTTGAAGCACCAATACGCAGTTTGTTCAGGATCTCTTTCTCACGGTGCGTCAGAAGGGCCGATTCCGAACTGTTATAGCGATAATTTCCGGAGTGGGTAATGAGGTAGCTGGCCAGTTTCTGCGAGAAATAACATTCCCCCCGCAATATGCCCTGCAAACCCTCCACGACACGGTTTTCTTCTTCAGTGACGTAAAACACGCCGTTAATATGCGGCCAGCTCTCAATTTCGCGGAAAGGATACTCATCAGGCGTATTTAATAACAATACGCGGATATTATTGTTTTTCCTGCTTAAATTATCTTGCCAGTAATGAATGAGTTTTTTATCCGCTTCCATCATATCGAGAAGAATGATGCTGCCAGAAGCGATATCATCAAAAGAACGTTGAATATTATGCAGTTTCCCGTTAAGAGACAGGCATTGCTTTAAATGCTGCAATAACGCTGTCGCTTGTAAGGAAGGTTTTGTGATCAACAATAATGTATGACCGGGTAAGCTATGGACTTCATTAAACATGATGAAACCCCACGTTATTTATGACACCCGGCAGTTGCCCTCGTATTATTGAAAAGGGCACCAGAGGTACTGACAGGTGTGGCACTGCTGTGTGTAGTTAAAAAACCTTCCTCCAAAGGAGGCGGTAAAATTAAAAACAAATAACGTACTGCTGTTTTCAATCTAGCTATTGCAAACTTTAAAGCAAGTGTTAATCGTGTAACAGAATGTAAAATTCGATATTAATTTGTGTATATTGCAGGGCTAATAGATTTTAAGATAAGGGGAAAGTTGTACATGTGTATAAACGTGCACAGATTTTAAAAACCATAAAGTATATTATAATGGGTTGAATTATTTGGCTTTGTATTATTCTAAGCCAGCCGGTAAAAAGTATGAACTCTGCTAAAAACATAAGACTTCCCTAAGCCAGAATTTTTTCTTAAGAAAACTTGCTTCGTGTCATTCGCGTGGCAAAGGGCATTGTCTTTTTTGTCTGAAGAAGCCGGTGCAGGTTGGACAGTCTGTCTCGCTGTTGTACAAGCGCAGGAAGACATTTTTGGTTTCTGCTTTAGGCGTGTATCCCGTCGTTTCAGGCGAGATTTACGACTTTGAGGTGAAGGAGAATATAAAAATAAGGCGCACGGGTGAGATATTAAACATGTTTCGGCAGACATACTCTTTTCCGTAACGCGGCGTTAACAAAACGAATCGCGTTAACGGAGCAAGAGATACTTTTTTATAGCCAGGTCCAGGGTGACAGCATGAAAAACAAAACGTTGTTTATGATGTTTACATTACTGGGTGCGCCTGGGTTTGTAATCGCAGGTGATTCAGATTTAGCCAGTTCTGAATATAATTTTGCGATAAATGAATTAAGTAAAGCTTCATACAATCAGGCAGCCATTATTGGTCAACAGGGTTCAGGAAATAATTCTGATGTACGCCAGGACGGTTCTAAATTGCTGTCCGTTATTTCTCAGGAGGGCGGGAATAACCGCGCGAATGTTGATCAGTCAGGGACGTATAACCTTGCTTATATCGATCAGACCGGCAACGGCAACGATGCGAGTATTAAGCAGGGCGCTTTTGGCAACACCGCCATGATTATCCAGAAAGGCTCGGGTAACAGGGCGAATATAACGCAGTATGGTACGCAGAAAACAGCAGTTGTAGTACAGAGACAGTCGCAAATGGCTATTCGCGTTATTCAACGTTAGCGATGTGTGACGCCTTAATCAATCCGATGGGGGTTTACCATGAAACTTTTCAAAGTGGCAGTTATTGCAGCAATCGTAGTTTCTGGCAGTGCTTTCGCAGGTGCGGTACCACAATTTGGCGGCGGCCACGGTGGTGGCTGGGGTGGCGGCAATAACGGCCCTGACTCAACCCTGAGCATTTACCAGTACGGCGGCGGTAACTCCGCGCTTGCTTTGCAGACGGACGCGCGAGATTCTGAATTGACCATTACCCAGCATGGTGGTGGTAACGGCGCAGATGTTGGCCAGGGCTCTGATGACAGTTCTATCGATCTGCTGCAAAAAGGCTTTGGTAACAGCGCCACCATCGACCAATGGAATAGCAAAGACTCTGTTATCAACGTGAAACAGTTCGGCGGCGGCAACGGCGCGGCGGTAGACCAGACAGCGTCCGGCTCAACGGTGACTGTGCACCAGGTTGGCTTTGGCAACAACGCGACCGCACACCAGTACTGATTCATTTCTGTACCAAAAAACAGGGCATGCGCCCTGTTTTTTTTCGGGAGGATCTCATGAGCACCTTCATTCTCCTTGCCGCGCTTGTCAGCCAGATAACGTTCAGCACCTCACAGCAGGCAAATATGACAACCATTATTCCTCAGGTCACGCTGGCAGACGCCTGCGAATGTCAGGTTGAGGTGTTATCTGTCCGACAGGGGCAGGGGGGACAAAGTACATCGCGGCAGAAAAATACTCTTTTTATACCCGCTAATCAGCCGATTGATTTAACGCGAATCAGTTTAAATATTCGCTCAGGGGATGCGGTAAAAATAATCGTCACCGTTTCCGATGGAAAATCGCTTCATTTATCACAGCAGTGGAACGCACCGGTAAGTACGCTTTAATAATTCATGAAATCAATGATTTAATAAAGTGGCGGCGCTGCACAGGTAAGCTATGCTGATATCAAGAACCCAGTCATCGGGTTGCTTAAATTGATACGTCATAACGGAGCGTTTTTACCCCTCAAGGACGAATTTCATTGAGGAGTACAAATAATGTTCAAATCCGCAGCGTGTATTATTTCTGGTCTGGGACTGATCCTGTCCTCTTTTTTTTCTCCGGCTTATTCAGCAACTATAGAAAATGGTGGGGTGATTCATTTTCGTGGCGCGGTGGTCGCTGACCCGTGCGAAGTCACGCCCCGGCAACAGCAGTTTGCGATCTCCTGTCCGGAAAATAACCGTATGAAAACGCATACCATCAGTTATGACGAGGCGCTCCGGGGCCATCATCCTCATTCAGCTCTGGCCGCTGTCAGCATGAAATACCTGAATGAACAGAAAACGCTTGCGGTCGTTCAGGTGGATTACCGCTAACCGACGTTTTTTTCGCGGCAGTTTTTCTCCTCCTCCCTCTGCGATACACTGATGAAAAAGGCGGGTTGCAGAGGGTGTTTATGAGACCGCAAATCGACGTTATTCATGGCGATATCACGACGGTGCACGTTGACGTGATCGTCAACGCAGCCAATTCCTCCCTGATGGGGGGTGGCGGGGTGGACGGTGCCATTCACCGGGCCGCAGGCCCTCAGCTCCTTGAAGCATGCAAAACCGTGCGTCAGCAGCAGGGAGAGTGCCCGCCGGGGCATGCTGTAATTACGCTTGCGGGCGATCTCCCGGCCAAAGCGGTGATCCATACCGTTGGACCCGTCTGGCACGGTGGCGACCGCCATGAGGCTGAGATTCTGGAGCAGGCGTATCGTAACTGCCTGCGGCTTGCGGCGGATAACGGGTATAAGACCATGGCGTTCCCCGCCATTAGCACCGGGGTGTTCGGTTATCCAAAGGAAGCAGCAGCTACGATCGCCGTGAATACCGTTTATCACTACCTTTCCCTCAAACCCATGCCGGAAAAAGTCATTTTTGTCTGTTTCGATGAGCACACCGCCGACCTGTATCAGCGGATTTTGACCGCGCGCAGCCAGGCATTTTGATGTCTGAAGTGCAAAAACGGCGCCCTGGAGGCGCCGTTTTGTTATCCCGCTTTAACCTGAGGTTTGCCTGAGAACAGGAAACGCAAAAGCGGGATCCGCAGGTGGATTTCATACAACACGATCGCAATGCCAACCACAAAGACCAGGCCGGTGAAGAAGCCCAGCGCATTCGAGGCGATATGCGGCGTAATGTACGCCCCGAAAAACAGCGTCAGCGGATGGTGAACCAGGTAGATAAACAGCGAAGCATTAACGAAATAGGTGACGCGACTGGATTTAAAATTCAGCAGACGATGGCCAAGGGCGAACACCACGTTCACCATCCACAGGCCCATCAGCATCGTTATCACGCTCTCTGTCTCATACATCCACGCGTCCCCGCTGCCATAGCGCTGATTGAGAAGATAGGCGGCAAAGGCCAGCGCAGCACCCACCGCACACCAGGGGGAGGGGGTGGTAAACAGCGCTTTAAGCCGGGGATGAATAAATGCCAGCGCCCCAATCAGGAAGAAGGGAATGTAGAACAGGGTCTGCATCACCACGAAATTAAACAGCCCATCGCTCAGAATGGGAGGGTAGACAATGAGCAGGGTACGCCTGACGGCGGCATACGCGACCCCCAGCGCAAGAAACAGCAGCGACAGCTTGCCCAGGGTGATGTTGGCGAAGAAGGTCGAGGATGCGGTGCTCGCGCGCTGACGCAGCTGGCTGAAGATCAGCAAACTCACCGTGGTTAGCACCACCAGTACCAGCAGGAACCAGAGGTGGGAAATAAGCTCCCAGACCAGGGTGTTGTATTTCTCATAGAAGGAGAGATTCGGCCAGTTTTCCGCCTTGCCTTTAACATGCTGCAACATGATGAACTGCGGCAGCGTCAGCAGCGGAATGGCCGTCAACATCGGTATGCCCACGCGCTCCACGCGCACTTTCCACCATCGCTTGAGGGGATAGCGCAAGAAGAGCATGTAAGAGAAATAACCGGAAATAACAAAAAACACCTGCATGCGGAAGGCATGGATAAAATCATTAAACAGCGTCAGCCACCAGGAGGGCATCTGGCTGTTCACGTGCCAGGTGTGGCTGGAATAGATCAGTGAAATATGAAAAGGGATCCCCAATAGCATGAGCCATGCGCGGATCGAGTCGAGGAAATATTCACGTTGTACAGGGGTTGTGCTCATATAACTTTGCGCATTCTCAGACTTTTCGCCTTATCCCTAAGGCTCATAATGGTTACATTCGGAGCCAACCCTACACCAAGACCGACACCCTGTCTCCAGGATAAGCACGCAAAGTGAAAAGCGGGTTCTTTCATTTGCTTAATCCATGAGCCAGCGAGCTGAACAAAGCAGTGATAATGTTGTCGGATTGCCTGAGTTTCCATTAAAATGGATCGGATCGATATAAGCACACAAAGGGGGAAGTGCTTACTTATTATGAAACATAAACCACAAATGATGAAAATGCGTTGGTTGGGTGTAGCAGTGCTGTTGTCACTGTATACCTCATCTGCACTGGCCTTTAACATCGATGATGTCGCAAAACAGGCAAAATCGATGGCGGGCAAGAGCTACGAAGCGCCAAAAAGTAACCTGCCCTCCGTTTTCCGCGACATGAAATACGCGGACTATCAGCAGATCCAGTTCAATCACGATAAAGCGTACTGGAACAATATTAAAACCCCGTTCAAGCTTGAATTTTACCACCAGGGTATGTACTTCGACACGCCAGTTGCCATCAATGAAGTGACGGCGACCGCGGTACGCAAAATCAAGTACAGCCCGGATTACTTCAATTTTGGCGATGTGCAACACGATAAAGACACGGTGAAAGACCTCGGCTTCGCAGGCTTCAAGGTGCTTTATCCGATTAACAGCAAAGATAAAAACGATGAAATCGTCAGCATGCTTGGCGCCAGCTACTTCCGTGTGATTGGCGCGGGGCAGGTGTACGGGCTTTCTGCGCGCGGTCTGGCAATTGATACCGCGCTGCCATCAGGTGAAGAATTTCCACGTTTTCGCGAGTTCTGGATCGAACGTCCAAAACCAACCGACAAACGTCTGACAATTTATGCGCTGCTGGACTCCCCTCGTGCGACCGGCGCTTATCGCTTCGTGATCATGCCAGGGCGTGACACGGTGGTTGACGTGCAGTCTAAAGTTTACCTGCGCGATAAAGTGGGCAAACTGGGCGTCGCACCGCTGACCAGTATGTTCCTGTTTGGGCCGAACCAGCCATCTCCGGCGACCAATTTCCGTCCTGAACTGCATGATTCCAATGGCCTCTCCATCCATGCCGGTAACGGCGAGTGGATCTGGCGTCCGCTGAACAACCCGAAACACCTCGCGGTCAGCAGCTTTGCGATGGAAAACCCGCAGGGCTTTGGTCTGCTGCAACGTGGCCGTCAGTTCTCCCGCTTTGAAGATCTGGATGACCGCTACGATCTGCGCCCAAGCGCCTGGGTTACGCCGAAAGGCGACTGGGGTAAAGGTAAGGTTGAGCTGGTTGAAATTCCAACCAACGATGAAACCAACGATAACATCGTGGCGTACTGGACACCGGATCAGCTGCCTGAAGCCGGTAAAGAGATGAACTTCAAGTATGCGATTACCTTCAGCCGTGACGAAGACAAGCTGCACGCACCGGATAATGCGTATGTGATGCAGACGCGTCGTTCAACGGGTGATGTGAAGCAGTCCAACCTGATTCGTCAGCCGGATGGCACGCTGGCATTTATCGTGGACTTCGCCGGGCAGGATATGAAAAAACTGGCGCCGGATACTGCCGTGACGGCACAGGCCAGCATTGGCGATAACGGTGAAATCGTTGAAAACGCCGTGCGGTACAACCCGGTCACCAAAGGGTGGCGTTTGACCCTGCGCGTGAAGGTGAAGGATCCGAAACAGACCACTGAAATGCGCGCCGCGCTGGTCAGTAACGATAAGCCGCTGAGTGAAACCTGGAGCTATCAGCTACCTGCCAATGAATAATACATCTGAATATATTGATGCCATGCCGCTGACGGACATTGAAAAAGCGGCGCTCCCTGCGAGCGACATCCGCGCGGTTCACACCGCGCTGGATGGTGAACATCGTCATTTTTCCCGTGATGATGATACGCCGCTGGGGTCAGTGAAGGCACGTCTGGAGCAGGCATGGCCGGACTCGCTGGCAGAAGGGCAGTTAATCAAGGATGACGAAGGGCGTGACCAGCTACAGGCGATGCCGAAGGCCACGCGTTCCTCCATGTTCCCCGATCCGTGGCGCACCAACCCGGTGGGCCGCTTCTGGGATCGTCTGCGTGGGCGTGACGTGACACCGCGCTATCTGTCACGTCTGACCAAAGAACAGCAGGCCTCCGAGCAGAAATGGCGTACCGTAGGAACGATTCGTCGTTACATTCTGCTGCTGCTGACGCTGGCGCAGACGGTTGTCGCCACCTGGTACATGAAAACCATTCTGCCGTACCAGGGCTGGGCGTTGATTAACCCTGCTGACATGATTGGCCAGGATATCTGGGTCTCCTTCATGCAGCTGCTGCCGTATATTTTACAGAGCGGCATTCTTCTGCTGTTCGCTGTGCTGTTCTGTTGGGTCTCCGCCGGGTTCTGGACGGCGCTGATGGGCTTCCTGCAACTGCTGATGGGGCGTGACAAATACAGCATTTCCGCGTCGACGGTCGGGGATGAACCCCTCAATCCTGAGCACCGTACCGCGCTGATCATGCCTATCTGTAACGAAGACGTTGACCGCGTATTCGCCGGGCTGCGTGCCACCTGGGAGTCCGTGAAGGCGACCGGTAACGCGGCGCATTTCGACGTCTATATCCTGAGCGACAGCTACAACCCGGATATTTGCGTGGCAGAGCAAAAAGCCTGGATGGAGCTGATTGCCGAGGTGCAGGGGGAAGGGCAGATCTTCTACCGCCGTCGTCGTCGTCGTGTTAAGCGTAAGAGCGGGAACATTGATGACTTCTGTCGTCGCTGGGGTAACCAGTACAGCTACATGGTGGTTCTGGATGCGGACTCCGTGATGAGCGGCGACTGCCTGAGCGGGCTGGTCCGTCTGATGGAAGCCAACCCGAACGCGGGTATTATTCAGTCCTCGCCAAAAGCGTCAGGTATGGACACGCTGTATGCGCGCTGCCAGCAGTTTGCGACCCGCGTCTACGGGCCGCTGTTTACTGCCGGTCTGCACTTCTGGCAGCTGGGTGAATCTCACTACTGGGGCCACAACGCCATTATCCGCGTGAAGCCATTCATCGAGCACTGTGCCCTGGCGCCGCTGCCGGGTGAAGGGTCGTTTGCCGGGTCCATTCTGTCGCATGACTTTGTGGAAGCTGCTCTGATGCGTCGTGCAGGGTGGGGCGTCTGGATTGCCTACGATCTGCCTGGCTCGTATGAAGAGCTGCCGCCGAACCTGCTGGATGAGCTCAAACGCGACCGCCGCTGGTGTCACGGTAACCTGATGAACTTCCGCCTGTTCCTGGTGAAAGGGATGCACCCTGTTCACCGTGCGGTGTTCCTGACGGGCGTTATGTCCTATCTGTCTGCGCCGCTGTGGTTTATGTTCCTGGCACTCTCGACCGCGTTGCAGGTTGTGCATGCTCTGACGGAGCCGCAATACTTCCTGCAACCGCGCCAGCTGTTCCCGGTGTGGCCGCAGTGGCGTCCGGAGCTGGCGATTGCGCTGTTCGCGTCGACCATGGTGCTGCTGTTCCTGCCTAAGCTGCTCAGTATCATTCTGATCTGGTGCAAAGGTTCGAAGGAGTACGGTGGTTTCTGCCGCGTGACCCTTTCACTGCTGCTGGAAGTGCTGTTCTCGGTCCTGCTGGCGCCGGTGCGTATGCTGTTCCATACGGTGTTTGTGGTGAGCGCGTTCCTGGGATGGGAAGTGGTGTGGAATTCACCGCAGCGTGACGATGACTCTACGCCGTGGAGTGAGGCCTTTATGCGCCACGGCTCTCAGCTGCTGCTGGGCCTGGTGTGGGCCGTTGGTATGGCCTGGCTGGATCTGCGTTTCCTGTTCTGGCTGGCGCCAATCGTCTTCTCGCTGATCCTGTCGCCGTTTGTGTCGGTGATCTCCAGCCGTTCCACGGTTGGCCTGCGTACCAAACGCTGGAAGCTGTTCCTGATCCCGGAAGAGTATTCTCCGCCGCAGGTGCTGGTGGATACCGATACCTATCTGGAGCAGAACCGCAAACGCACGCTGGATGATGGCTTTATGCACGCCGTGTTTAACCCGTCATTCAACGCGCTGGCAACCGCGATGGCGACGGCGCGTCACCGCGCCAGCCAGGTGCTGGAGATCGCCCGCGATCGCCACGTTGAGCAGGCGCTGAACGAGACGCCAGAAAAGCTTAACCGCGACCGTCGTCTGGTGCTGTTGAGCGATCCGGTGACGATGGCACGGCTTCACTACCGCGTGTGGTCCGCGCCGGAGAGATACTCTTCGTGGGTGAACTACTATAAGGACGTTAAGCTGAATCCGCAGGCACTGAAGGCGAAGTAAGTTGTTAAGTAGGGCGGGTAAGCGAAGCGCCACCCGCCAAATGAAATACCGGCTTAATCGCCGGTATTTTTTTAGAGGTCAGACATGAAAGTAATCATTGTCGTCATGATGGCATGCCTGCTCAGCGGCTGCGGCAGCATTATCAGCCGCACCATCCCCGGGCAGGGCCACGGGAATCAATACTACCCCGGCGTACAGTGGGACGTTCGCGATTCCGCATGGCGCTATCTCACCGTGATCGATCTGCCGTTTTCGCTGATTTTCGACACGCTACTGCTGCCCATCGATGCCAGCCACGGCCCTTACGAGTAACGGGAGCTCATCGCTCGTCCCATTCGTCCGCTGCGGCCTGACCCTCTTCGGTATCCAGCGGCGGTTCGAGCTGAAACTCGCCTTCGTCCCATTCGTGCAGCGTATTTTCTTCCAGCCACTCCTGACGTAACTCAATTTCGTCATAGTCGCCGTCGAATACCGCCTGTGCACCTTCACCACTCAGTATCGGCAGACATTCACCATCTTCACCTTCATCAGCAAAGAATTCGGCCTGCCACATAATATCGCCGTCCTGTAGGACGTATTTTTGGATATTGAGTTGTTGCACGTCAGCATCTTCTTCCTCAATGCCGGGATTATCGGCGAGGAACTCTTCGCGAGCGGCATCAATTGCTTCTTCCAGCGTGGCGTACATGGTCATTGGTGTCTCCCTGTTTTTCGTGAAGGTATTCAGGGAAAGAATAGCTGATTATGTGATTTTGCAAGTATGAATGCGAAAATTAGCCGTCACGATGTTGTCTTATTCGCCCCGGGCGTAGCGCCCGGGATAAGCTGAGCCACGAATAAACGGCGTTGAACAGCACGACGCCTGCCGTCACGATAAAGACCGCCCGGAAACCGAAACTGGCTGAAATCCCCGCACCGACCAGCGGCCCGGTGACGTTACCCAGATCGCGAAACGACTGGTTATAGCTGAAAATACGACCGGCTATCTGGTTGGTGGAATTATAGACCAGCAGCGTCTGCACGGCCGGGAGCAGTGCGCCATCGGCAGCCCCCAGCAGGAAGCGCAGGACGCCGAGCTGCCAGGGAGACTGCACCATCGCCATGGGGATCAGCAGCAGGACGGAGACGATCAGGGCGCAGATCAGGATCTTTTCCGGGCCGATACGGTCTCCCAGCTTGCCGAGCCGCGGCGCGCTCAGTAGCGCCGCCACACCGGGAACAGAGGCGATCAGGCCGCTGATAAAGGCGATATTGCTGACGTTTCCCGCCAGATCGCGGACATAGAGCGTCAGAATAGGCGCGATTGAACCGGTGGCCACCTGGATAATCATGGTAGTCACAAACAGACTCAGCACCAGCTTTGGGTTTTTCAGCGAGGCCAGCACATCCCGGGCGTGCAGCATCTCTTTTTTGGCTACCGGCGTGAAATTCTCCCGGATACAGATAAGCGTCACCAGGAAGCAGAGGAACAGCACGCTGGCGGTAATGAAGAATACCGGCCGCAGTCCGTAGTGGTCGGCCAGCAGCCCGCCCGCCAGCGGGCCCAGCAGTGCGCCACTTACGCCGCCAGTGGAGAGCGTGCCCAACGCCCAGCCGCTTTTCTGGCGCGGGATTTGGGTGGCGATCAGGGCGTTGGCGTTAGGGATAAATCCCCCGAGCAGACCCAGGAGTGCGCGTAATATCAGGAACTGCCAGACGTTCTGCGCCATCCCCATCAGCAGCATAATGATCGCCATGCCGAGCGCGGAGCGCAGCAGCATAATTTTGCGGCCTTTGCGATCCGCCAGCCCACCCCAGAAAGGCGACGCAATGGCGGAGAACAGGAACGTAATGCTGAACACCAGGCCGGACCACATATTCAGGGCGCTATGTCCGGTGACGCCGAGCTGCTCAACGTAGAGGGGCAGGAAAGGCATCACCAGGCTAAAGGCGGCGCCAGTAAGAAAACAACCCAGCCACGCAACCGTCAGGTTACGTTTCCAGTTTATGGGAGCATCTGTGGGGGACATAACTATCCGCATAATGAGGTGCAGGGCACCGTGACCAGTGAGGTAATAAGCCTGCTAATTATGCGCCCGGGGTATGATTGCCGCAATGACGGGGAGCTTTTAAAGCTAAAACAACATGCGGCCCGGAAGGCCGCATGCAGATTAATACCGGGAAGGGACGCCCTGAGGCCGGGTTTTAAAGCGGCGATGCAGCCACATGTACTGCTCCGGGGCGAGCATAATGCATTTCTCGACAACGCCGTTCATCCAGCGGGCGGTGGTTTCCGCATCAATCAGCGGTGGCGCGAGCTCCGGCTCCAGCATGATGAGCTGATAGCCTGAACCGTCTGGTTTACGGCGCGGTACAAACGGCACGATAGCCGCTTTGGACATTCGCGCCAGCATCCAGGTCCCGGTGGTCGTCGCTGCATCTTCCACCGCAAAGAACGGAACAAACACGCTGGATTGCGGGCCATAGTCATGATCCGGGGCGTACCAGACCACTTCACCTGATTTCAGGGCGCGGATCATCCCTTTCAGGTCTTTTCGGTCGATCATGCTTTTATTGGAGCGCATACGTCCGTTGGTCTGGATCAAATCGATCACCGGATTATCGTTAGGACGATAAACGCCAATACCGGGCGCCTGCATGCCGAACATGCGTGCGCCAATTTCGAGCGTCAGAAAATGAACGCCAATCAGCAGGACGCCAGTCTGGTTGGCCTGAAGAGTATGCACTGGCTCCATGCCGGTCCCAGCCACTTCCGTCCAGCGCGCCATGCGCTTATCCGACCAGAACCAGGCCATACCGGTCTCCATCAGCCCCATGCCGACAGATTCGAAGTTTTTAACCACCATGTCGTGGCGCTCAGATTCACTCATCTGAGGAAAGCAAAGCTCAAGGTTGCGATACGCGATCCTGGCGCGACGCTTCATAAACTGCTGAGCAATGCGACCCAGCCCTTTACCCATGCGGAAAATGACGGGATAAGGCAGCTGTACAATTAGCCACAACAAGCCAATGCCTGACCATGTTAACCAATAGCGGGGATGCAAAAGCGCGGCAGTAAATTTCGGTAACTGGGTCATGTCTGTCCTGTGTTCTAACGTCCTGAAAGGCTATTGTCTCATTTTTTAAGGCATAGCCAAAATGTCTGTCATCGAAACATGAAAGAATATGCAAATGTTAAGTCTGATTAATCAGATTGACTGAAATGTAGCGTAAATTGTGTGGATGTAAATTGTCTTTGTTTGCTATATCATGCCGACCGATTTTTATTTCTCAACGATTGCAGGACTTGTACACCATGCCAGTGTTACACAACCGCGTTTCGAATGAGATGTTGAAAGCGCGTATGTTGGCCGAAACCGAACCGCGCACAACGATCTCTTTCTATAAGTATTTCACCATCGACGATCCACAGGCGACCCGCGATGCGCTTTACCAGGCTTTCACCGCCCTGAACGTGTTTGGTCGCGTCTATCTGGCGCGTGAGGGGATTAACGCGCAGATCAGCGTGCCGGAAAGCAAGGTCAGCGCCTTCCGCGATCTCCTTTACGGGTTTGATCCGGCGCTTAACGGCTTACGCCTGAATATTGCGCTGGATGATGACGGTAAATCATTCTGGGTGCTGCGCATGAAGGTGCGCGAGCGTATTGTGGCGGATGGCATTGACGATCCGAGCTTCAATGCTGCTAATGTGGGGGAATACCTGAAGGCCGCTGAAGTGAACGCGATGCTCGACGATCCGGATGCGGTGTTCATCGATATGCGTAACCACTACGAATATGAAGTGGGGCACTTCGAAAATGCGATGGAAATTCCTGCCGACACCTTCCGCGAGCAACTGCCGAAAGCGGTTGAGATGATGCAGGAGCATAAAGACAAAAAGATCGTGATGTACTGTACCGGGGGGATCCGCTGTGAAAAAGCCAGCGCCTGGATGAAGCACAACGGGTTTAATAAAGTCTGGCACATTGAGGGTGGGATTATCGAGTATGCCCGCCGCGCCCGTGAGCAGGGTTTACCGGTGCGTTTTATCGGTAAGAACTTTGTGTTTGATGAGCGTATGGGCGAGCGAATTTCAGAGGACGTGATCGCGCACTGTCACCAGTGCGGAACACCGTGCGATACGCATACCAACTGCAAAAACGACGGGTGTCATCTGCTGTTTATTCAGTGCCCTGCATGCGCCGAGAAGTTTAATGGCTGCTGTAGCGAGCTGTGCAGCGAAGAGAGTATGTTGCCTGAAGAAGAGCAACGTCGTCGCCGTGCCGGACGCGAGAACGGGAATAAGATCTTTAATAAATCCCGGGGCCGACTGAATACCAAACTGGGTATTCCGGACCCGGAGTAAAACACTGCCCGGCGGCTCACAAGCCTGCCGGGCCTGTTTTATGACTTCTGCTGAACGCCTTCCACCGAAATAATCAGCTCTACATCCTGCGATGCCGGGCCTAAATCCGTGGTGATATTAAAATCTTTCAGATGAATTTTGCCTGCGGCTTCAAAGCCAGCACGTTTTCCGCCCCATGGATCGTCACCCTGTCCAATTAATTTGGCATCCAGTGTGACAGGTTTTGTTACGCCGTTCAGCGTGAGATTACCGGTAATAGCGAGTTTATCACCGTCTTTCTTCACCTCTGTCGACGCGAAAGTAGCTTGCGGGAATTTGCCCACGTTCAGGAATTCAGCGCTGCGCAGATGTTTATCACGCTCGGCGTGATTAGTGTCGACGCTGTTGGTATTAATGGTGACGTTCACTTTATCGGCAGCAGGGTTTTTCTCGTCGAAAGTAAATGTGCCATCGAAATCATTGAACGTGCCATATAACCAGCTGTAACCCAGATGCTGAATACGGAAATTGACGAAGGCATGCTGGCCCTCTTTATCAATTTTATAGTCGGCGGCCAGGGCCGAACCGGTAGTAAATAACAGCGAACCTAATGCGATACCCAACAGGCGTTTTTTCATTTTATGCTCCAGAGTCAACTGACGAACGGCCAAGCATGCGCTTCAGCGTATCGTCTTTATCAATAAAGTGGTGTTTCAGGGCCGCAAGGCCATGCAGGACAGACAGGATCACTACGCTCCATGCCAGCCACAAATGAACCACACCTGCGGTGTCAGCCTGTGAACCGGCGTCAGCCAGCGTGGCTGGGACATCAAAAAGCCCAAATACGCTGATCGGTTTGCCGTCTGCGGTCGAAATGAGATAGCCGCTGATCAGAATGGCGAACAGCAGGGCATAGAGTGCGATATGCGCGCCAACAGCGCTTATGCGGGTAAGTCGGCCATGGCTTTTGGGCGCAGGAGGGGGCGGAGAGATATGTCGCCAGATCACGCGAAAAACCAGACCCATCATCAGCAGAACCCCAATGCTTTTGTGCAATTCGGGGGCCTGATGATACCAACCGTCATAATAGCTTAATGTCACCATCCAGAGGCCGAGACCAAACATGGCATAGACGGCAATTGCAAATAGCCAGTGTAAACACATGGATATTATTCCGTAGCGACGGGAGGAGTTACGCCATTGCATATGAATTTCCGTTCTCAAATGACTGAGCAATAAAAATGGACGGGTTAAATAAATAATGCAACTGAAAAAAATGAATAATGTATTTTATTTAATTTATTTCAGCGAATTTGAATGTGTTTCCGCAATGTATTTCAATCGCTTCGTTCAATAAATTTGAGGCGACGTTTTTTAAAAATATAAGTTAAATAAATTTAAAGGAGTGTCAATAAACGTCAGCGAGAACGTTCAGAAGAATACAATATAGATAACGTCAATGATCGCCAGTAGCGACCAAAGAACAATGTAGAGCATGAAATGCTCGCGGATGTTATTGATAAGGTAATTCACCAGTCTGCGCATCATGCCCCTCTCGCTAAACAGGCCCCGGTTACTCGGAGCCTGAAGAGGTATTATCGATCAAAGCGCGAGAGCGCGAAGGGCTTGAGATCAAACGAAGGCGCTTTCCCCTGAGCAAACTGGGCGGCGATTTCACCTAACACAGAGGCAAATTTAAACCCGTGACCGCTGAGCCCGGTTACGAGCAGGGTGTTGTCGTGCCCCGGCAGGGTGTCGATGATAAAGTCTTCATCCGGGGTGTTGTCGTAGGTGCACGCTGCGCCGTAAAGCAACCCGCCTACGCCCGGCAGGATATTACGCAGGAACGTGAAGGCTTCGGAACCATCCTGCGGATAAGCTCCGTACGGTTTGCGTTCTTCCGCAGAGGAAATTACCTGCCCGCCGTTATGTTTGCCAATCTTGAGCGCGTCTTTTTCCGAGGGGAAACCGTAGAACTGGTCGCCATTGGGTAACTCGCCTGTAAACGCCGGGAATTTGTTCTGGCTGCTGTAACGCCCGTCAGACTGGAACCAGGAGAAGACTTTTCGCACCGGCTGGATGGGCAGGTCCGGCAGCAGTTTCGTCACCCACGTTCCCGTACTCACCAGCAGACGCGTGGCGGTATATTCACCTTCAGAGGTGGTGACGGTTGAACCCTCTGCATGGTGGGTGATGCCCGTGACCGGACAGTTGAACAACTGCGCGCAGCCCGCTTTGGCGGCGAGATCAATCCAGGTCTTAATGGCCGTTTCGCTGTGCAGTACGCCAGAGTTGGCTTCAAACAACCCAATGTAGTCTTCAGGGACAGAAATTTCCGGCCAGCGCGCCATGATGCCGTTCGCATCCAGACGCTCGACGTCCAGGCGGTAGGCTTTCGCGCTCTCCTCGACGGTCGCCAGAAACGTGGAGCTTGCTGGCCCCAGGTTAACGACCCCGGTGCGCTCAAAAATGCGTTCTTCGGTGAGGGCGGCCAGCTCATCCCACAGCGTCTGAGCCCGAAGCACCAGCGGTACATAGCGCTCACCTTCGCCATAAGCGTGACGGATCAGACGGGTATCGCCGTGATGGCTTCCTTCAGAGTGGGGAGGACGATGGGCGTCAATCATCAGCACATTCAGACCCGCCTGCGTGGCGTAATAACCGGCGGCAGATCCTACGGAGCCGCTTCCGATAATGATCAAATCGTATTTCATAGGCTTCTCTTTACTAACGCTTTGTTAGCAGAGTAATTAACTATGTAGGCTTATACAAGAACGAAATAAATAAGGCACCGCGAGGGTGCCTGTTGAGTGAAGAGGCGTAAGATTAATGCCGTTTATACTCATTTTCCTGGTAGTCGCCAGATTCTATTTTTGCGATGCCTGCTTCCAAAATAGAGATAAACTGACGGGCGACGTCTGTTGTAAGCCACAGCGTCTGTCCAACTTCCGCTTCATCACGGTTTAGCTGATTTGGGGTCTGGTAGTGCAAACGCAGCATCAGCGCATCGTAGCTGTCTACGGTGCTGATATCCCAGCCAACAAGCGGATGGGTCTGGATCACTTCACTATTCTTTTCCATTATAACCCCCTTAATGCGTGTTAGAAGACAACGACTTTGAGGTTCAATGCATGTTTTTCTGAAAGCAATTTCAGTATATCAATTAATAAGGGTTCAGCAGGAAAAAATAAACGGGTAGCAACACATTTTTCTGCTTTTTAGGATTGTTCGAACAATAAAACGCCATCTTGTTCACGATTTTCTAAGAAGATGCTGAAATATTTTGAACTTTCAGGAGACGAAACGAAAAAAAGCCGGGGCGACCCGGCAAAAAACACAATGAGGGAGCAAATTTTAATCAGTGATGAACCAGTCGTCGGCGCTTTCCCATGTTTCCTGCAAAATTTCGCTGATGCGTTCTTTGTCTTCTTTCGCACCGCCGATGACGGAAAGATGGTTTGCTGTCGCATAACGTACCGTTACGGCGCCATCGTTTTCAGGAAAAGTGCTGTTAATACGTCGGGATAGTTCACCCGCCAGAGCGTCGAGTGCGCCAGCAGGCAGGACGGTGGATTTGGCAATGGTGACTTCAATACGCATAAATGCCCCCTGTGTAATATACTGTTTATTTATACAGTTATATTGTCGGTTTGACAACAGGGGGCGACAGTTTTTTAGCGTTTTACCGTCCAGTTTACGGTTTCACCGGCCAGGAAGGGGATCAGCGTATCGTCGGTGAGCGCAATCGACGCTTCAACCTGGCTTTCTTTGCGCTCCAGCTCAATGAACGTGTCATTGATCGGCAGACCGTAGAAACGCGGGCCGTTAAGGGAGCAGAAGGCTTCGAAATGGTCTAACGCATTCATCTCTTCAAACACGGTTGCGTAACTTGCCAGGGCGGTCGGGGCGTTAAAGCAGCCTGCACAGCCGCAACTCGCCTCTTTACGGTGACGGGCATGCGGGGCGGAATCCGTGCCGAGGAACGCGCGCGGGAAGCCGCTGGCGACCAGCTCACGTAGCGCCTGCTGGTGGATGTTGCGCTTGAGGATCGGCAGACAATACAGATGTGGGCGAACGCCGCCCACCAGCATGTGGTTACGGTTAAACATCAGGTGCTGCGGGGTGATGGTGGCGGCAATCAGCTCGTTTCCATCCCGGACATACTCTGCGGCATCTTTAGTCGTAATGTGTTCAAACACCACTTTCAGCCCCGGAAGACGCTGGCGCAGCGGCTCCATGACCGTTTCGATAAAACGTGCTTCGCGATCGAAAATATCAATGTCAGCGTGGGTCACTTCCCCGTGCACCAGCAGCGGCATGCCCAGTTTTTGCATACGCTCCAGAACGGGCATGATGGCGTCGATACTGGTCACCCCATGGCTGGAGTTGGTGGTGGCATTCGCCGGGTAGAGCTTCGCGGCGGTGAACACACCTTCGTTAAACCCGCGCTCAACCTCATTGGGATCCAGCGAGTCCGTCAGGTAGCAGGTCATCAACGGGGTAAAATCGTGCCCGGCCGGAACGGCGTCAAGGATACGCTGGCGATAGGCAATCGCGGCCTCGACGGTAGTGACTGGCGGAACCAGGTTAGGCATAACAATCGCACGGCCATAAATTTCGCTGGTATACGGCACGACGGTTTTCAGCATGTCGCCATCACGAAGATGGATATGCCAGTCGTCTGGGCGGCGGATTTTGAGAACCTGGGATTGTACAGTCATGGAAGCTCCGGCTTGAAAGAGATCAGTCATAAGATGGCTGTTTTTGCCGGACACAAATCATAAGCGGAAACGTTTTCGTTTGCACACTATTCCGTTAAAAAAAACGGGCGCCTGAGCGCCCGGAGTATTTAGTCGGTGAAAGGGATGATGATTTCACCCGGTTTCACCTCTATCCCTTTGGCATATTTTTTCGCCAGAGATTCACCTTTGCTTTTGTCTTCGCTCAGAACATAGGCAGGCTGTTGGTTAAAGTAGTTCTGCAACGACTGGTTGAGATACGGCATCAGCGTTTGCAGCACCGGTTTCATTTTATCCGGCGTCACAACCGCATCGACGATTTCCATCTCTTGCAGGAAAATTGCCCCTTTCTCTTTATTAAAGACCGGCAGCGCCTTGAGCTTCAGCTTGATATCCGCTTTCTGATTGCCGAAGAGCGAGGTCATATCGAGGCTGGCATCGCCGGAAAGGGTGACTTTGTTAGGCTCCTCGCGACCAATCTGGCTGGCGAGATTCGTCAGGACGATATGCGCATCCGCAAGGCCGGGCACGCCGATATCTTTTGAAAAGTTATTATGTTTTTCCAGCGCCTGATTAATTTCCTGCTCACTGACGGTGTACTGCGTAAGCTGGTTACATCCCACCAGCAGACCACTGACAATTAACGCAGCGGCAATAACGATCTTTTTCATGGCGTTCCTCAACATAAAATCGGCGCATCTGTCCTGATACGCCAGTATGTCAGGGTGATCCTACAGAAACCAGCAGAAAAAACTGATAATGTAAGAGGTCAGGCGCCAGGCTCCAGCATCCCGCGGGTGCTGCGTTTATCACTGAACTGCCACCAGAGGGCAATCAGCGTCATAAAGCCGACCATGCCGAGCATGACCCACGGCAGCTCCGGCTGATGGAGCGCTTTTCCGGCATCAAACAGCCAGCCGCCACCGGTGTAACCCAGCGCGCCGCCAAGCGCCAGCCCGAGACGGCTGAAGCCCATGTAGCTGCCCCGGGCCCGGGCGTCGGCAAGTGACGCGCTCAGCGTTTCACGGGCTGGCTCGGCAATGATTGAGCCAATATAGAAGGTGCAGATCAGCATAAACAGTTGCTGAAGCGAACTTACCAGACCGATGGGCATCATGCTCAGCGTCATCAGCAACAGCCCGGCCATCAGACGGTGCTCAAGCCGGAAACGGCGCTCGCTCCAGCGGGCAATTGGATAGAGCAGAGTCAGTGAGAGGCAGGCCTCAATGGCATACATCCATTTCACCGCTGCCGGCGTGCCGGCAATATCGTTAACCATAATGGGCAGCATCAGCATGACCTGCACGGCGAGCATGTAGTAGCCGGTCAGGGTTAACACATAGGTGACGAAGCGTTTATCGCTTAGCACACGGTCAAGCCCTTCCCGCACAGGCGCTTTCACCGTCGACAGCTTCCATGCGGGCAGAAACAGACCGTTAAACAGCGCGCAGAGAATAAACAACACCGCGCCGGTGGCGCAAACCAGGCGGAAATCGTATTGCAGCAGCCAGCTTCCCAGCAGGGCGCCCACCACCGCGCCTGCGCTGTCCTGCATCATCAAAATCGAGAAGAAGCGCCCCCGATGTTGCGGACGGATAAGCTTAACCACCAGCGCGGTACGCGGTGGGTCGAAAAGGGTGCCGCCAATCCCGGAAAGGAAACAGGAGAACCACAGCAGCCAGGGTTCATGAGCGATTGCCATGGTGGCGAATCCCGCCGCACGTAACAGCATGCCGGTGACGATCATCGGTTTCGCGCCGAAGCGGTCAGCTATTGCGCCGCCAAACACGCCCAGACCCTGTTGTACAAACTGGCGTAGACCCAGCGCGATCCCGACCATCAATGCCGCCCAGCCCATTTGATCGACAAAACGAATTGATATAAGCGGAAAAACGACAAAAAAGCCGAGCACGACCAGCATGTTATCGACGAGCAGGAAATATTTACCCAGGCTCCTGGCCTGTGATACGCGGGACATTTTCCCTCCAGGGAAAATAAAAGGTGAGCACGCTAACATTCTGCGGTGTCGCCGCGCTTTTTCCCATACCCGCTGGCGACAATATTTTTTTATCAAAAAGGTGCTTTGATAGAGAGTTCTCATCGAAAAATGTGAAAAGCGATCAAAATGGTATGTCACTGTTTTCACAGAAGGCGCAGGCACAGGTATAGTAAAGCTAACAGGCAGAGCAGAAGCGACGGGAAGGAGTGGTAACGATGTTTGGCTATCGCAGTAATGTGCCAAAAGTGCGTCTGACGACGGACAGGCTGGTCGTTCGTCTGGTGCATGAGCGTGATGCCTGGCGTCTGGCGGATTATTACGCCGAGAATCGCCAGTTTTTAAAACCCTGGGAACCCGTTCGGGACGAGAGCCACTGCTACCCCTCTGGCTGGCAGGCGCGCCTCAGTATGATTGCGGAATTTCATAAACAGGGAAGTGCGTTTTATTTCGCGCTTCTCGATCCGGAAGAGAAAGAGATCGTTGGCATTGCCAATTTTTCAAACGTGGTACGCGGGTCGTTTCACGCCTGCTATCTCGGGTATTCCATCGGCCAGAAATGGCAGGGACAGGGGCTCATGTTTGAGGCGCTGACGGCGGCGATTCGCTACATGCAGCGCACGCAACATATCCATCGCATTATGGCTAACTACATGCCGCACAATAAGCGCAGCGGCGATCTGCTGGCCCGCCTGGGGTTTGAGAAAGAAGGCTATGCCAAAGATTATCTGCTGATTGACGGCGAGTGGCGGGACCATGTGCTCACCGCGCTCACCACGCAGGAGTGGACCGCGGGTCGTTAAGGAGAAAAGATGAAATATCAGTTAAATGGCGCCGAAGCGCGCGTGATCGGCTGCCTTCTGGAAAAGCAGGTCACCACGCCGGAACAGTATCCTCTGTCCGTGAATGCCGTCACGATGGCCTGCAACCAGAAGACGAACCGTGAGCCGGTGATGAACCTTGGCGAGCACGAGGTGCAGGATATCCTTGATGAGCTGGTGAAGCGCCACTACCTGCGCACCGTCAGCGGCTTCGGTAACCGCGTCACTAAATATGAACAGCGCTTTTGTAATTCTGAATTTGGCGATTTAAAACTCAGCGCTGCGGAAGTGGCTGTTATCACCACGTTGCTGCTGCGCGGGGCGCAGACGCCGGGGGAACTGCGCGCACGCGCCTCCCGCATGCATGAGTTTCAGGATATGCAGGACGTTGAACAGACGCTGGAGGGATTAGCCTCACGCGAGGACGGTCCCTACGTGGTGCGTCTGCCCCGCGAACCGGGCAAGCGTGAAAGCCGCTACATGCACCTGTTTAGCGGCGACGTGGAGCCCTCTGCGCTGGCCGTCGTATCCGACACGCCAGCATCAAACGAAAGCCTGACCGCGCGCGTGGCAGCCCTGGAAGACGAGGTTGCCGGGCTGAAGCAGCGTCTGGATGCGTTACTCGCACATCTGGGAGATTAATCGTGACAACATTACGCATTGGTGTTGTGGGGCTGGGAGGGATTGCGCAAAAAGCCTGGCTGCCCGTTTTAGGCGCCGCGTCAGACTGGACGCTGCAAGGGGCGTGGTCGCCCACCCGCGAGAAAGCAGAGCGCATCTGCAAAACCTGGCGCATCCCTTATGCCGGTTCGCTACAGGATTTAGCCCGTGAATGTGATGCGGTATTTGTGCATACCTCAACCGCGACGCACTACCAGGTGGTGAGCGAGTTGCTGAATGCAGGCGTTCACGTCTGCGTGGATAAACCCCTGGCGGAAAATGTACAGGATGCTGAGCGACTGATTGAGCTGGCCGCGCGTAAAAAGCTGACGCTGATGGTCGGCTTCAACCGCCGTTTTGCGCCCCTCTATCAGCAGCTTAAAGCGCAGTCCGGCTCGTTCGCCTCTCTGCGTATGGATAAGCACCGTACCGACAGCGTGGGGCCGAACGATCTGCGCTTCACGCTGCTGGATGATTATCTCCACGTCGTGGATACGGCCCTGTGGCTGAGTAACGGAAAAGCCCAGCTGCAAAGCGGCACGCTGTTGACCAGCGAGCAGGGTGAGATGGTTTACGCCGAACATCATTTTGCCGTTGAGCATTTGCAGGTGACGACCAGCATGCATCGTCGGGCGGGCAGCCAGCGCGAGTCCGTGCAGGCCGTTACGGATGGCGCGCTGTATGACGTCACCGATATGCGAGAGTGGCGGGAAGAGAAGGGCAATGGCGTGGTTGCGTTACCCGTTCCCGGCTGGCAGAGCACCCTGGAACAGCGTGGCTTTGTGGGCTGCGCGCGTCACTTCATCACCTGCGTGCAGAATCAGACGGTTCCTGAAACGTCCGGGGAGCAGGCCATTCTGGCGCAGCGCATCGTGGAACGACTCTGGCGCGAAGCCATGTCGGAATAACTCGCTGTAACATCTGCCGATAGTAATTCGTTGAAATCCGGTTAGACTAAGCGCCGCTTGTTGGCTTTGCCGGGTGGCGCTTTCGCTTATCCGTCCTGGAAATCCGTAGGGTTGTGGAACTTCACGTTAATGAACTTATTAAAATCGCTGGCGGCCGTCAGCTCGATGACCATGTTTTCCCGCGTGCTTGGCTTTGCGCGCGATGCCATTGTGGCAAGGGTTTTTGGCGCAGGGATGGCGACTGACGCCTTTTTCGTTGCGTTCAAGCTGCCGAACCTGCTGCGTCGTATTTTTGCCGAAGGGGCTTTCTCACAGGCATTTGTCCCGATCCTTGCGGAATATAAAAGTAAGCAGGGCGAAGATGCCACCCGCGTCTTTGTGGCTTACGTTTCCGGTTTACTGACGCTGGCGCTGGCGATCGTGACCGTCCTGGGCATGCTGGCAGCGCCCTGGGTAATCATGGTAACGGCACCGGGCTTTGCCGACACGGCGGATAAATTTGCCCTGACGACGCAACTGCTGCGGATAACCTTCCCCTATATTCTGCTGATTTCGCTGGCGTCGCTGGTGGGTGCCATCCTGAATACCTGGAACCGCTTCTCCGTGCCGGCCTTTGCCCCCACGTTCCTTAATGTCAGCATGATTGGCTTTGCGCTGTTCGCCGCGCCGCATTTTAACCCACCGGTGCTGGCGCTGGCCTGGGCCGTGACCGTCGGCGGGGTGTTACAGCTTGCTTACCAGCTTCCGCACCTGAAAAAGATCGGCATGCTGGTTCTGCCGCGCATTAGTTTCAAAGATGCGGGCGCAATGCGCGTTATTAAACAGATGGGACCGGCGATACTCGGCGTGTCCGTCAGCCAGATCTCACTGATCATCAATACCATCTTCGCCTCTTTCCTGGTGTCGGGCTCGGTGTCCTGGATGTACTACGCCGATCGTCTGATGGAGTTTCCATCAGGGGTGCTGGGCGTGGCGCTGGGGACTATTCTGCTGCCGTCGCTGTCGAAAAGTTTCGCCAGCGGAAACCACGATGAATACTGCCGCCTGATGGACTGGGGACTGCGTCTCTGTTTTCTGCTGGCATTGCCAAGCGCGGTGGCGCTGGGGATCCTGGCAAAACCGCTGACGGTGTCGTTGTTCCAGTATGGAAAATTCACCGCCTTTGATGCCGCCATGACCCAGCGTGCACTGGTAGCCTACTCGGTGGGGCTGATGGGGCTGATCGTCGTGAAGGTGCTTGCGCCCGGTTTCTATTCACGTCAGGACATCAAAACGCCGGTTAAGATTGCCATTGTGACGCTGATTATGACGCAGCTGATGAACCTCGCGTTTATTGGACCGCTGAAACACGCGGGGCTGTCATTGTCGATTGGTCTGGCGGCCTGTCTGAACGCCGGGCTGCTGTACTGGCAGCTGCGCAAGCAGGATATCTTCACACCGCAGCCGGGCTGGGCAAGCTTCCTGCTGCGTCTGACGATTGCGGTAGTGGTGATGGCGGCCGCGCTGGTTGGCATGTTGTATGTCATGCCTGAGTGGGCGCAGGGCACCATGCCTTACCGCCTGATGCGTCTGATGGCCGTGGTGGCGGTCGGGGTGGTGGCGTACTTTGCCACGCTGGCGGTGCTTGGCTTCAAGGTGAAAGAATTCACCCGCCGCACGGTATAAACGTCAAAAGGGGAGTCACCAGAAGGTGCTCCCCGCTTCATGACGTGCCGCTACTGCGTCAAATCGAAATCTTTTTCCCGCCCGTGATACGTGCCGTGGCCGTCTGACCATCCGCACCGTACAGACCCGGCTCTTTATAGGGCTTTAACACCTCAAGCGCCTGCTGATTACGGATAATCTGACCTTCCAGCAGCCAGCCGTTATGCTGGTTGAGATCGCGAAGATGCTGGGTTTTTTCTGTAATGGTCTGCCAGCGTTCGTTGATCTCATCATTGGCGCTGCGTTTCGCGTCTTGCTCAGCGCGTCGCTGTTTTTCCAGATAATCCAGGGTCGCCAGCAGCGAGCTTTTATCTTCAGTTATGCGTTGCAACGCGCTGCCGTTGATTTGACCAGAAGAGAGGTGGTGCTGTTCGGCATCCATCACCGTTTTCAGGTCG
Source organism: Enterobacter cloacae complex sp. IR5459 (assembly GCF_049238005.1). NCBI lineage: Bacteria > Pseudomonadati > Pseudomonadota > Gammaproteobacteria > Enterobacterales > Enterobacteriaceae > Enterobacter > Enterobacter cloacae complex sp. IR5459. The sequence continues at coordinate 323,207 of NZ_JBMKIG010000004.1, read as the reverse complement.
TTCAGGACCACCGTCATCTGATCCAGTATTTCTGACAGTCGACTCATACGGTTAGTTACTCTGGAGGAAACTCTGTGCGTCCTGAATCAGCGCAGCAGCGATTTTGCTGGTATCCATTTTCAGTTCGCCGTTACGGATAGCCGTTTTCAGCGCTTCAACACGTTCCATGTTGATATCGCTGCTGCCTGGCTGCATCAGCTTCGACTGCGCATCGCTCAGCGTGACGCTGGTGCTGTTAGCCGTCGACGTTTTTTCCAGACGCGTTTTTTGCGGGGCAGCCTCATTCGTTTCGCGAGGTTGTACAGTGCTAACCGGCTTCAGGGCTGATGTACGATCAATGCTCATAGTGTTGTCCTCATCGAGGGTTCGCGGCGTTTGCGCCTGACATCATCATTTGTTGAATATTTATCGGCAGTCGCCGCGAAATCTTTAAAAAGATTACAGGTTAATCAGAATATTCCCATCAGGACCGACCGTGCCGCTGACCACCTGGCCTGAGGACATTCTGACCCGGGCATTTTGCGCCACTGCGGCATTATTCAGCGCTTTTCCTTCGCTGTTGATACTAAACCCTTCGCCATTGGCGACCACCATCACCTGTTGTCCCGCTTTCACCCGCCATGCCTGGCGCAGCATGGATAGCTGTATCGCCTGTCCAGGGGCGACATCGCGCAGGCTGACCGCCTCCTGAGCCTGGTTAATGTCCAGCATCGTCCGCGGTGGAAGCTGATCCAGACGGCCTCGCTTCAGCGTTACGCTGTCAGGTTGCAGCAGGCTGCCTCGCGGAATCGGAACGGCGGCGACAACATAATTGCCCGTCGCCTGTACCGCAACCTGTAAATACCGTTTTTCATTGGCGCAACGCGCCAGCACGTTCACGTTACCCCATAACTTTGTGCTGCCGGTCACGCTAAATGACGGGGCTTCGCAGGAAGGGTAAAGGTTAGGCGGGTTGCGCACGGTCACGCGTACGTCATCGCTGAAACCGGCCAGCTTCTGCGCAAAGAATGCATTGAGCTGGTCCTCTAACCCCTCCGCCTGCACCAGAGGGCTCAAAAGCAGTAGGGTCGCCGCCAGGCCACGTTTAAAAGTCCGCATCGCACGTTCCACCATGTCCAGAATTAAGCAAATTCTACCCGCAGTGGTTTTCCATCAACGCAACAAATAGCGACGCATTTTGCGCTTATTCCGTCGATAAGGGAGACGCCTTGAGATTTAAGCTGTGAACTGAAATTTTCTCATCAGCGGAGGAGACATGCTCGATAAACTCGACGCCGCGTTACGTTTTCAGCAGGAAGCGCTCAATTTACGCGCCCAGCGGCAGGAGATTTTAGCCGCCAATATCGCCAACGCGGATACCCCCGGGTATCAGGCGCGCGATATTGATTTTTCCAGTGAACTCAAAAAAGTGATGGAGCGTGGACGTGCCGAAGGAACGGGTGTCTCACTGGCCCTGACATCCTCACGTCATATTCCCGCTCAGGCGATGACCGCGCCAACGACCGACCTGCTTTACCGTATTCCCGATCAGCCCTCGCTTGATGGTAACACCGTCGACATGGACCGGGAGCGCACACAGTTTGCCGATAACAGCCTGCAATACCAGACAGGCCTGACGCTACTCGGCGGGCAAATTAAAGGCATGATGACCGTCCTACAGGGGGGCAATTAGTAAATGGCCTTGCTGAATATTTTTGATATCGCCGGTTCGGCATTAACGGCGCAGTCTAAACGACTGAACGTGGCCGCCAGTAACCTGGCCAACGCCGACAGCGTGACCGGCCCTGACGGGCAACCGTATCGCGCTAAACAGGTTGTCTTCCAGGTTGATGCTGCACCGGGTGCGGCAACGGGCGGCGTAAAAGTGGCGGACGTGGTTGAGAGCCAGGCACCCGACAAGCTGGTTTACGAGCCAGGCAACCCGCTCGCGGATGCCAGCGGCTACGTGAAAATGCCGAACGTGGATGTGGTCGGGGAGATGGTGAACTCCATGTCCGCGTCGCGCAGCTACCAGGCAAACGTCGAAGTGCTTAATACCGTGAAGAGCATGATGCTCAAAACACTCACTCTCGGCCAGTAAAGGAGACACGCATGTCCATCGCCGTAAACGTGAATGACCCGACAAATACCGGCGTCAATAGCACCAGCAGTGCGACCGGTTCCAGCTCTCTCACCGGGAGCAATGCCTCCGATTTACAGAGCAGCTTCCTGACCCTGCTGGTGGCGCAGCTGAAAAATCAGGACCCGACCAATCCGATGCAGAACAACGAACTGACCACGCAGCTTGCGCAGATCAGTACCGTCAGCGGCATTGAGAAACTGAACACCACGCTCGGCTCGGTCTCCGGTCAAATCGATAATAGCCAGTCCTTGCAGGCCGCCAACCTGATCGGGCACGGGGTGATGATCCCGGGGACCACGATTCTGGCGGGCACCAGCACCACCGATGGCACGTCCACCACCACCACGACGCCGTTTGGCGTTGAGTTGCAGCAGCCGGCCGACAAAGTCACCGCCACAATCAAAGACGCCAGCGGCAACGTGGTGCGCACGATTGAGATTGGCGAGCTTAAAGCGGGCGTTCATACCTTTACCTGGGATGGCAGCCTGACCGACGGCACTAAAGCGCCTAACGGCTCGTATCAGGTTGCGATTAGCGCCAGCAACGGCACCACTCAGCTGGTGGCTCAGCCGCTACAGTTTGCCCTGGTTCAGGGCGTCATCAAAGGTAGCGATGGTAACAAACTGGATTTGGGTACCTCCGGTACCACCACACTCGACGAAGTTCGGCAGATTATCTAAGCCTTCATACTTATCAGGAGTAAGTCATGGCCTTTTCTCAAGCGGTCAGCGGCCTGAATGCTGCGGCCACCAACCTGGACGTCATTGGCAACAACATCGCCAACTCCGCGACCTATGGTTTTAAATCCGGTTCTGCGTCTTTTGCAGATATGTTTGCAGGCTCTAAAGTGGGCCTGGGCGTGAAGGTGGCGGGTATCACCCAGGACTTCACCGACGGGACGACCACCAACACCGGTCGCGGTCTGGACGTCGCCATCAGCCAGAACGGTTTCTTCCGTATGGTGGATGCCAACGGTTCCGTATTCTACAGCCGCAACGGCCAGTTCAAGCTGGATGAAAACCGTAACCTGGTGAACATGCAGGGGCTTCAGTTAACCGGTTATCCGGTTGCCGGCACGCCGCCTACGGTGCAAACCGGTGCGAATCCGCAGGCGATCTCCATCCCAACGACGCTGATGGCGGCGAAGTCCACCACCACGGCCTCTCAGCAGATCAACCTGAACTCCACCGATACTGCACCAACCGTCGCCTTCGACCCGGCCAACCCTGACTCTTACAACAAGAAAGGCACCGTGACGGTGTTTGACAGCCAGGGTAATGCGCACAACATGAACCTGTTCTATGTCAAAAACGCGACGCCAGCTAACTCCTGGAAGGTGTATTCCCAGGACGGCAGCGTAGCGGGAGATGCAGCGAAACTGGCAACCACGCTGACCTTTAATGCGAGCGGCGTGCTGACGGGTGGCGATGATATCAAGATCACAACGGGCACCGTTCCGGGCGCGACGCCAGCCACGTTTGACATGAGTTTCGCCAACTCCATGCAACAGAATACCGGTGCGAACAACATCGTGGCGACGAGCCAGAACGGTTATAAGCCGGGCGATCTGGTGAGCTACCAGATCAACGATGACGGTACCGTTGTCGGTAACTATTCGAACGAACAGACCCAGGTGCTGGGCCAGATCGTGCTGGCAAACTTCGCCAACAACGAAGGCCTGAAATCCGAAGGGGACAACGTCTGGTCTGCCACGCAGTCTTCCGGTGTTGCCCTGCTGGGTACTGCGGGTTCCGGTAACTTCGGCACGCTGACCAACGGCGCGCTGGAAGCCTCTAACGTCGATCTGAGTAAAGAGTTGGTGAACATGATCGTCGCGCAACGTAACTACCAGTCCAACGCGCAGACCATCAAAACCCAGGATCAGATCCTTAACACGCTGGTTAACCTGCGTTAAGCAGCTGACGGGAAAGCGCAATGGATCACGCAATATATACAGCGATGGGCGCAGCAAGCCAGACGCTCGACCAGCAGGCTGTTACCGCCAGCAACCTGGCGAACGCCTCCACGCCAGGTTTTCGTGCGCAGCTCAACGCGCTGCGTGCGGTGCCGGTAGAAGGGCTGTCATTGCCCACGCGAACGCTGGTCACCGCTTCCACGCCGGGCGCCGACATGACGCCAGGCCAGATGGATTACACCGCGCGTCCGCTGGACGTTGCCCTTCAGCAGGACGGCTGGCTGGCGGTGCAAACGGCTGACGGCGGGGAAGGGTATACCCGCAACGGTAATATCCAGGTGAGCGCCACCGGGCAGCTGACGATTCAGGGGCATCCGGTGATGGGCGAAGCCGGTCCGTTGACGGTGCCGGAAGGGTCAGAGCTGACCATTGCGGCAGACGGGACGATTTCGGCGTTAAACCCGGGCGACCCGGCTAACACCGTTGCGCCTGTCGGTCGTCTGAAGCTGGTGAAAGCGGAAGGCAACGAAGTGCAGCGTGGCGATGACGGGATGTTCCGTCTGACCCAGGCGGCGCAGGCCACGCGTGGCGCCACGTTACAGGCCGACCCGACCATCCGCGTGATGTCCGGCGTGCTGGAAGGCAGTAACGTCAAACCGGTAGAAGCCATGACCGACATGATCGCCAGCGCCCGCCGCTTCGAAATGCAGATGAAAATTATCAGCAGCGTCGATGAAAACGCAGGCAAGGCTAACCAACTTCTGGCTATGAATTAACAGGACTCCCTATGATCAGTTCTTTATGGATCGCGAAAACCGGTCTGGACGCACAGCAAACCAATATGGATGTGATTGCCAACAACCTGGCAAACGTCAGCACCAATGGTTTCAAGCGCCAGCGTGCGGTTTTCGAAGATTTGCTTTATCAAACGATTCGTCAGCCAGGGGCGCAGTCTTCTGAGCAAACCACGCTGCCGTCCGGTCTGCAAATTGGTACCGGCGTGCGCCCGGTTGCCACCGAGCGTCTGCACAGCCAGGGCAACCTGTCCCAGACCAACAACAGTAAAGACGTTGCCATCAAAGGTCAGGGTTTCTTCCAAGTGCAGCTGCCTGACGGGACCTCCGCCTATACCCGCGATGGTTCGTTCCAGGTGGATCAGAATGGTCAGCTGGTGACAGCGGGCGGCTTCCAGGTTCAACCTGCGATCACCATCCCGGCGAACGCGCTGAGTATCACCATTGGTCGTGACGGTATCGACAGCGTCACTCAGCAAGGTCAGGCCGCGCCGGTCCAGGTTGGACAGCTCAATCTGACGACCTTCATGAACGATACCGGGCTGGAAAGCATCGGTGAGAACCTCTACACCGAAACGCAGTCTTCCGGCACGCCAAATGAAAGTACCCCGGGCCTGAACGGGGCGGGGCTGCTGTATCAGGGGTATGTGGAAACCTCGAACGTTAACGTGGCGGAAGAGCTGGTGAATATGATCCAGGTCCAGCGCGCCTATGAAATTAACAGTAAAGCAGTGTCGACGACCGACCAGATGCTGCAAAAACTGACGCAACTCTAAGGTGTAGCCCGGTGCGGTAAACGTCGCACCGGCTCCCTGTTTTCGAAGATGAAGGCAATGCAAAAAAACGCGGCGTTTCGTTATCCGATCCTGACTGTTCTGGCCGTCACCCTCAGCGGGTGTGCCTGGATCCCGTCTAAACCATTGGTACAGGGTGCGACTACCGCCCAACCCGTTCCCGGCCCCGCGCCGGTGGTGAACGGTTCTATTTTCCAGACCGCGCAGCCGATTAACTACGGTTATCAGCCGCTGTTTGAAGACCGTCGTCCGCGTAACGTCGGCGATACGCTGACCATTGTGTTGCAGGAAAACGTCAGCGCGAGCAAGAGCTCGTCGGCGAACGCCAGCCGCGACGGCAAAACCAATTTTGGCTTCGACACCGTACCGCGCTATCTGCAAGGGCTGTTCGGCAACGCCCGTGCGGATGTGGAAGCCTCCGGCGGCAACACCTTTAACGGTAAAGGTGGCGCGAACGCCAGCAATACCTTCAGCGGAACGCTGACGGTAACGGTTGACCAGGTTCTGGTGAACGGCAACCTGCACGTGGTGGGCGAAAAACAGATCGCCATTAACCAGGGTACGGAATTCATTCGTTTCTCCGGTGTGGTTAACCCTCGCACTATCAGCGGCACCAACACCGTACCGTCCACCCAGGTGGCGGATGCGCGCATTGAGTACGTCGGCAACGGCTACATCAACGAAGCGCAAAATATGGGCTGGCTGCAACGCTTCTTCCTTAACCTATCGCCGATGTAAGCGAGGTGACCTATGTATAAATTTCTCTTCGCCGTGGCGCTGTCGTTGGTCGCTACCGTTGCGCAGGCCGATCGCATACGCGATCTCACCAGCGTGCAGGGCGTGCGCGAAAACTCCCTGATTGGCTATGGCCTGGTGGTGGGGCTGGATGGGACGGGTGACCAGACGACCCAGACGCCGTTCACCACCCAGAGCCTGAACAACATGCTCTCGCAGCTCGGTATTACCGTACCGGCCGGGACCAACATGCAGCTGAAAAACGTGGCGGCCGTGATGGTGACCGCGTCTTATCCGGCCTTTGCGCGTCAGGGGCAGACCATCGACGTGGTTGTCTCGTCGATGGGTAATGCCAAAAGCCTGCGTGGCGGTACGTTGCTGATGACGCCGCTGAAAGGCGTCGACAGCCAGGTGTATGCTCTGGCGCAGGGCAACATTCTGGTTGGCGGAGCAGGTGCGTCGGCGGGCGGCAGCAGCGTGCAGGTGAACCAGCTGAACGGGGGACGTATTACCAACGGCGCGATCATCGAACGTGAGCTGCCGACCCAGTTCGGCACCGGCAACACCATTAACCTGCAACTGAATAACGAAGACTTTACGATGGCGCAGCAGATTGCTGACACCATCAACCGCAGCCGGGGCTACGGCAGCGCCACCGCGCTGGATGCCCGCACCGTGCAGATCCGCACGTCAACCGGCAGCAGCAACCAGGTGCGAATGCTGGCAGATATCCAGAATATGGAAGTGAACGTGCCGGTTCAGGATGCGAAAGTCATTATCAACTCCCGTACCGGCTCGGTGGTGATGAACCGCGAAGTGACGCTGGACAGCTGCGCCGTGGCGCAGGGCAATCTCTCCGTCACGGTTAACCGCTCGGCCAACGTCAGCCAGCCGGATACCCCGTTTGGTGGCGGTCAGACGGTAGTGACCCCGCAAACGCAGATTGATTTACGACAGAGCGGCGGTTCGTTGCAGAGCGTGCGCTCCAGCGCCAACCTGAACAGCGTGGTGCGTGCCTTGAATGCGCTGGGTGCAACGCCAATGGATCTGATGTCCATTCTGCAATCCATGCAAAGTGCAGGCTGCCTGCGCGCTAAACTGGAAATCATCTAAATGCTGACCGATAGCAAACTGTTGACCAGTGCCGCCTGGGATGCCCAGTCGCTCAACGAGCTGAAAACCAAAGCGGGCAAGGATCCGGCGGCGAATATCCGCCCGGTTGCCCGTCAGGTGGAAGGCATGTTCGTGCAGATGATGTTGAAAAGCATGCGTGAAACTCTGCCGAAAGACGGCATGTTCAGCAGTGATTCCACGCGGCTTTACACCAGCATGTACGATCAGCAGATTGCCCAGCAAATGACCGCCGGAAAGGGACTCGGCCTGGCGGACATGATCGTGAAGCAGACCGCAGCCGCTCAGGGACTCCCGCCTGAAGAGGCTCCGCCGCAGGTGCCGCTGAAGTTTGATCTGGAAAAGGTGACCAGTTATCAAAATCAGGCGCTAACGCAGATGGTGCGTAAGGCGATGCCGAAGCCGGCAGAAACGCGTGACGAGCCGCTCTCCGGCGACAGCAAAGACTTCCTGGCGCAGCTCTCCCTGCCGGCGCGTCTTGCCAGTGAAGAGAGCGGCGTGCCGCACCATCTGATTCTGGCGCAGGCGGCGCTGGAGTCGGGCTGGGGGCAACGTCAGATCCGCAGGGAGAACGGCGAGCCGAGCTTCAACATCTTTGGCGTGAAGGCCACCTCCAGCTGGAAAGGGCCGACCACGGAAATCACCACCACCGAATATGAGAACGGTGCGGCAGTGAAGGTGAAAGCCAAATTCCGCGTCTACAGCTCGTATCTGGAAGCGTTGTCGGATTATGTCGGGCTGTTGAGCCGGAATCCGCGCTACACCGCGGTGACCCAGGCCGCCACGCCAGAGCAGGGCGCTCAGGCATTGCAGAATGCCGGCTACGCGACCGATCCAAACTATGCACGCAAGCTGACCAGCATGATCCAGCAGCTGAAATCCATGTCTGAGAAGGTCAGTAAAGCGTATAGCACAGATCTCGAAAATCTGTTCTGAAAGTTCTCAAGTCCCGGAGGAGGTTGCCGATAACCTTCATCAGGACTCGTGTCTGAACGTATAAAAGGAACCCCCATGTCCAGTTTGATTAACAGCGCCATGAGTGGCCTCAGTGCTGCGCAGTCGGCACTCAATACCGTCAGTAATAATATTTCAAGCTACAACGTGGCAGGTTATACCCGCCAGACCACCATTTTGGGGGCATCAAACAGCACCCTGACCGGTGGTGGCTGGGTGGGTAACGGGGTCTATGTCTCCGGCGTTCAGCGTGAATATGATGCGTTTATCACCAACCAGCTGCGTGCGGCGCAGAACCAGAGCAGTGGGCTGACCACGCGCTACCAGCAGATGTCAAAAATTGACGACGTGCTGTCGGATACCACGAACTCGCTTTCTGCCAACCTCCAGGATTTCTTTAAAAGCCTGCAAACGCTGGTGAGTAACGCAGAAGATCCGGCTGCACGCCAGACGGTGCTCGGTAAGGCGGATGGTCTGGTAAACCAGTTTAAAACCAACGATCAATATCTCCGCGATCAGGATGCGCAGGTCAATACGGCGATTTCTACCAGCGTCGATCAGATCAATAACTATGCGAAGCAGATTGCTAACCTTAACGATCAGATCTCCCGGCTGACTGGCGTAGGGGCGGGCGCATCCCCGAACGAACTGCTCGATCAGCGCGATCAGCTGGTGAGTGAACTGAACAAGATTGTCGGTGTGGACGTTACCGTACAGGACAGCGGCACGTATAACATCTCTATCGCCAACGGTTACACCCTGGTACAGGGCAGCAACGCAAGTCAGCTGGCGGCGGTGAAATCCAGTGCGGACCCAGCGCGTACAACGATTGCGTATGTGGATGCCGCAGCAGGCAACGTGGAGATCTCAGAAAAACAGATCACCACGGGGTCGCTTGGAGGGCTGTTAACGTTCCGTTCTCAGGATCTGGATCAGGCGCGAAACACCCTCAACCAGATGGCGCTGGCGTTTGCGGATGCCATGAATACCCAGCACCAGGCGGGCTTTGATGCCAACGGGGATAAAGGCGGCAAGCTGTTTGATTTTGGCTCCCCGGCAGTGCTGAGTAACGGCAAAAACACCGGAAGCGCGTCCGTTACGGCCACGATGACGGACAGTACCAAGATCCAGGCGACAAACTACAAAGTTGAGTATAACGGTACTGACTGGACAATCACGCGTCTGTCGGACAACACCAGCTTCACGGCCAAGCCTGACGCCAGCGGTAATCTGTCGTTTGATGGTCTTAACGTTAAGATTAGCGGCTCAGCCAATAATAAAGACAGTTTCATCGTCAAACCGGTGAATGACGTCATTGTAAATATGGACGTTGCGATCAGCGACGAATCCAAACTGGCGATGGCCTCCGCGCAAGGAAGCGGCGAAAGCGACAATACCAATGGCCAGAAGCTGCTGGATTTACAGAGCGCTAAGCTGGTGGGGGGGAACAAAACCTTTAACGATGCTTATGCCGCGCTGGTCAGTACGGTGGGCAGCACCACGGCGTCGCTGAAAACCAGCAGCGAAACCAAAGTTAACGTGGTGACGCAGCTGACCAAACAACAGCAGTCAATCTCCGGGGTTAACCTGGATGAAGAGTATGGCAACCTGCAACGCTATCAGCAGTACTATCTGGCGAATGCGCAGGTGCTGCAAACGGCGAGCACGCTGTTTGATGCATTGATCAATATCCGCTAAGGCTGAGGCATAAAAAATGCGTATTAGTACTCAAATGATGTATGAGCAAAGCATGCGCGGCGTGACGAACTCCCAAAGTCTCTGGCTCAGCTACGGCGAGCAGATGTCTACGGGGAAGCGCATCAATCGTCCATCTGACGATCCGATTGCCGCTTCGCAGGCCGTTGTGCTCTCTCAGGCACAAACGCAAAACAGCCAGTATGCGCTGGCGCGCTCCTTCGCTACGACGAAAGTCTCGCTGGAAGAGAACGTGTTATCGCAAGTGACAACCGCTATCCAGGCTGCTCAGGAAAAGATTGTCAATGCGGGCAACGGTACGTTAAGTGACGATGACCGCGCTTCGCTGGCCACGAACCTGCAAGGTATTCGCGATCAGCTCATGAACCTGGCTAACAGCACGGACGGTAACGGCCGCTATATTTTTTCCGGTTACAAGACCGAAGCGGCGGCTTTCGACCAGACTACGGGTGATTATAAGGGCGGCGGTACGCCAATCAGCCAGCAGGTTGACTCCGCGCGCACGATGCAAATCAGCCATACGGGCACTGAAGTTTTCGATAGCTTCACCAGCAATGCGAAGCCAGAGCCAGATGGTAGTAAACCGGAAACGAATTTGTTCAAGATCCTCGACTCCGCAATTGAAGCGCTGAATACGCCGATTGGGGAGGATGAAACGAAAGCCGAGGCGTTTACGGCGGCTATTGATAAAGCCAACCGTGGCCTTAGCAACTCCCTCAACAACGTGCTGACCATGCGCGCCGACCTCGGCATCAAGCTGGATGAGCTGGGCAAGCTGGACGCTCTGGGTGAAGACCGCGCGCTGGGTCAGACCCAGCAGATGAGTAACCTGGTTGACGTGGACTGGAACTCGGTGATTTCGTCCTACACCATGCAGCAGGCGGCGTTGCAGGCCTCGTATAAAGCCTTTAGCGATATGCAGGGTATGTCTTTGTTCCAGATCAACAGATAAGACTCTGACCTGTTTAACATGTCTTGAAACTGGGCATGTTTTGACTGCCCAACCCGTCCGGGTTGGGCATTTTTTTTACACACTTTCTGCCTGTGCGGACAGCACCCGGGCGCTTTCAATCACTCTGATAGCCAGCGCAATGGCACCACACAGGGTTGCCAGAGCCACCACGCCAGACCAGCCTGCCAGCGTGTAGATATTGCTGCCTAATGCCGAACCCAGCGCCATTCCGATGAAAATGACGGTAAACAGCAGAGCGTTCAGGCGTCCACGGGCCTGCGGCTCAAGGCTGTAGACCAGATTCTGGTGGGCCACGAGGCTGGACTGCAAGCCGAGATCGAAACCGACCGCGGAGAGGGCAATCAGGATCAACTGACCGTGTATATCCAGTGCCGGCATCAGGAACATCAGGGCAAACGAGAGGGTCACCAGCGCGGCACCCAGTTGGGTGACTTTACCGGCGCCCAGCTTATCTGCCAGACCACCTGCCAGCGGTGCGGCCAGCGCGCCAGCGGCTCCGGCAATACCAAATCCACCCGCCACGGCGCTGCCAAGGTGATACCGTTCCAGCAGCATGACCGCCAGCGTTGACCAGAATGCGCTAAAGGCAATCGACAGAAAACCCTGGGCCAGCGCGGCCCGACGCAGCGCCGGGTAGCGGCGCCAGAGGTGTTCCATGGAGCGCATCAGCGCCGGGTAGCTCAGCGTGGAGTGAACGGCGAAGCGGGGAAGCACGGCCCACATGACCACGCCGACAAAGGCAATACTTGCGGCGGCCAGCTGATACATCACCCGCCAGCCAAAGGCTTCACCCACCACGCCGCTCACGGTTCTGGAGAGCAAAATCCCCAGCAGCAGGCCGGTCATCACCGTGCCGACCGTTTTTCCCTGTTTGCCTTCCGGCGCGAGGATCGCTGCGGCCGGGACAATATCCTGCGCCATGGTGGCGGCCATGCCAATCAGCAGGCTGGTGAGCAGCAGGGAGTGCAGTTGTCCGGTCAGGCTACAACCCAGCAGGAACAGCGCCAGAGCCGCACTTTTTATCAGGATCAGCGTTCTGCGATCATGACGATCGCCGAGCGGGAGCAGAAACAGGATACCTAAGGCATAACCCGCCTGGGTAAGCGTCGGGACCATGCCCATGCCTTCGATGCTCAGGTTCAGGTCTGAGCCCATCAGCGGCAGCAGAGGCTGGGCATAATAGATGGATGCCACGCTAAAGCCCGCACCGAGCGCCAGCATTAAGATTACCCAGCGGCTTACGGCCCGGGTGGTAGTTGTGTTCATAAGATGTTCCTCATTCGTCGTGTGCGGCTATTTTTTATCAGTACGCCTTGCGACGGTAGCGGGCGCGGTGGTAAAACGCTTATACGTGTAGCGTATGGATAGAAATGGTATGAAAAGGCCTGAGCGTATAGATCGGGTAGAACTGATGCGAACGTTTGTTCGCATTGTGGAGGCGGGGTCTCTTTCTGCGGCAGCACGTCAGCTGGCAACAACCCAGGCCACGGTGAGCCGACGGTTGCAGTCGCTTGAGACCATGCTGGGAGTACGCCTGATGCTGCGCACAACCCATACGACCCGGCTGACCGATGACGGCGAACGCTGCTATCAGCATGCCCGACGGGTGATTGACAGCTGGCTGGCACTGGAAGACGAGGTAGGGCAGACGGAAGATGAACCGGTTGGGGTGCTGAGGGTGCGCGCCCCGCACGCGTTTGGCCAGGATCAGCTTCTGAAACCGTTAACCGAATTTTTGCAGCGCTATCCCCAGCTTTCTGTTGAGTGGATGCTCAACGATCGCTCGGTTGATTTCCTCGGCGACAACCTTGACTGTGCTATTCGGGTGGGTGTGGAAGTCGATCCGGCAACCGTGTCCGTGCTGCTGGCTGAAGTGCCGCGCTCGGTGGTGGCTTCACCGGAATTACTGGCCCGTTATCCCGCGGTTAAAACGCCGGAAGATTTGCAACAGCTTCCCTGGATTGCCATCAGCTCTTTTTATCAACGCCATGTGGAGCTTTTCCACGATGCATCATCTGCCCCGACGCGGGTTACCATTACGCCACGCCTGAGTACCGACAGCCTGTATGTGGCGCGCAATACGGCACTCACCGGGCTAGGCGTTGCGGTGGTATCCAGCTGGACAGTACAGGATGATATTCAGGAAGGACGACTGGTGCATCTACTGCCAGAGTGGCAGCCGGCAGCGCTACCGGTACATCTGGTTTACCCCTGGTCTCGTTATTATCCGGCGCGCTTGCGGCGTTTTCTGGAGCTGATGCGGCAGATAATGCCGGAGGTCACCGGAATGAGAAAGCCCCTGCAACAGCCATAAAAAAGCCGACCCGAAGGTCGGCTTTCAGTATTAGCGTGCGTTATTCAACAGGCTGAGGACGAGTAGCTGGCGCAGTAGCCATGTGCGTTGCACTGTGACCACCGGCAGCACCTTTGCCTTCGAAGTTGAATGCCGGACGAACCCAGTCGCTATGGCGTGGCGCTTCAGGTACATACTCAGGTGCCGGGGCGCGAGTCATCGGCGCGGTAGCAACGTGAGCAGGCGCTACAGCTGCAACGACCTCAATCGGCTCTGATTTCACTTCAGGCGCTTTGACCTCTTCGACAACAGGTTCAACCTGAATCTCGACGTCCTGAACAACCTCTTCAGTCACCGTTTCGACGGCAACGTCTGCGGTCTCTTCTGCTGCGGAGACTGGCTGAGCGTCTTCCGCGACTTCTTCAGCCACCACGGTATCTTCTTCGGCAATGATCTGCGGAGCGGCATCAACCGGCGCAGCAATGACTTCAGGATGGGTCGTTTCCACTTCCACAGCCTGCGGTGCCGCCGTGTCAACAACCTGCGGTTCAACCACGGTTGCCGCTTCAGTCACGACGTCTTCCACCGCTGCTATTGGTGCAATCACCTCTTCGGTCACAGTCTGTTCTTCAACAGCCTGCTCCGGGCGAGCAACCGGATAACGGATCCAGACTTTACCGGATGCCATCTCTGGTGACGCACACGCCACGGTCAATGGCATTGGCGACTGAGTTGGGTAACGCTCGTCACGGTAACGACGACGACGCTGACCGCTCACGCGCAGATGACGCGGAGAACGACGGGAGCGACGCGGCATACCTGCGTTGTCACGGTTTTCGCTGCTTTCGTCCTGCTCAACCTGATTTTCTACTACGGCTGGCAGATCAACTTTCGCAACCTGTGTACCCGTTGTGCTTTCTGCTGCTTCAACCGCGATAACGTCGTTTTCTTCCGCCTGAACAGCACCCACACGCACTTTCTGGGTCAGCTGACGCTGCTTACGACGTGGCATAACCTGAGTACGCTCTTCCTGCTCCGTGTCCTGCTGTTCAACAGGCGCTTCGCGGTTCAGGTTTTTGACTTCCTGCTGGGCCTGGCGTTTCTCGTCGTTACGACGACGGTTACGCTCGCGGCGAGGTTGCTGCTCGTCACGCTGTTTGCTCTTCTCGGACTCATCGCCCGCCTGCTGGCGAATCTCACGATCTTCAACGTTCTGCTGTTGCTTCTCGCGACGGTTGCGACGGTTGTCCTCGCGTTGTTCACGACCTTCGTTGTTCTCGGAACGATTATCACGGCGCTCGTTACGATCGCTACGGTCATTACGATCGCGACGATTGTTCTGACGCTTACGACGGTCCTGCTGACGCTCTGGTTTCGCTTCTTTTGGCGCTTCTTTCGGCTGCTCAGGCTGAACTTCTTCGCCAGCAAACATTTTTTTCAGCGCGCCGAAGATGCGGCTCAGGAGACCCGGCTGCTCAGGCTGCGCTTTTGCCGCGGCAGGGGCCGCCTTTTGCACGGCAGGTTTTGCCGCTGGTTTTTCCAGCGTCGCTTCCGGCGGGGCTTCCGGCATGATGAAGGTTGCTAATGCAGGCTGCTCAGGCAGTTTACGCTCGGCAGGCTCTTCATCCGATGGCAGCGCCATTTCTTCTTCATGAAGCTTCGGCAGCAGGTAGCTGAGGGTGCTTGTCTCTTCACCTTTACGCACGCGCAGCACGTGATAGTGCGGGGTTTGCATCTCGTCGTTTGGCACGATGATGCAGCGAACGCCGCCCTGACGCGCTTCGATTGCGCTCACCGCTGCACGTTTTTCGTTCAGCAGGTAGGAGGCAATCGGCACCGGAACAATGGCGTGAACCTCTTTGGTGTTCTCTTTCAGCGCTTCTTCTTCAATCAGACGCAGAATAGAGAGGGAGAGCGATTCATTGTCACGCACGGTACCTGTCCCGGAACAGCGCGGGCAGACGTGATGGCTGGACTCGCCGAGTGACGGGCTCAGACGCTGACGGGACATTTCCAGCAGGCCGAAGCGCGAGATATGGCTAATCTGGATACGCGCGCGATCCTGGCGCACCGCTTCACGCAGACGGTTTTCAACCGCACGCTGGTGGCGAACCGGGGTCATGTCGATGAAGTCGATAACAATCAGACCACCCAGGTCGCGCAGGCGGAGCTGGCGGGCGATTTCATCAGCGGCTTCTAGGTTGGTGTTGAAGGCGGTCTCTTCGATGTCGCCGCCGCGGGTTGCACGCGCGGAGTTGATGTCGATAGCGGTCAGCGCTTCGGTGGTATCGATAACGATAGAACCGCCGGACGGCAGACGCACTTCACGCTGGAAGGCAGACTCGATCTGGGATTCAATCTGATAGTGGCTGAACAGCGGGATTTCACCGGTGTACAGTTTAATTTTGCTGGTGAAATCCGGGCGACCCAGCGCGGCGATGTGCTGGCGAGCCAGCTCAAGCACTTTCGGGTTATCAATCAGAATTTCACCGATGTCCTGACGCAGATAATCACGGAAGGCACGCACAATGACGTTGCTTTCCTGGTGGATCAGGAACGGAGCAGGACGGCTTTCAGCCGCTTTCTTGATGGCTTCCCAGTGCTTCAGACGGAAGCTCAGGTCCCACTGCAATGCTTCGGCAGATTTGCCGACGCCTGCGGTGCGCACGATAAGGCCCATGCCGTCTGGCAGCTCAAGACTTGCCAGCGCT
The DNA here is from genome assembly GCF_049238005.1 of Enterobacter cloacae complex sp. IR5459. Classification (NCBI taxonomy): domain Bacteria; kingdom Pseudomonadati; phylum Pseudomonadota; class Gammaproteobacteria; order Enterobacterales; family Enterobacteriaceae; genus Enterobacter; species Enterobacter cloacae complex sp. IR5459. Next base: position 307,069 of record NZ_JBMKIG010000004.1, on the reverse strand, counting down.
TCTTTCAGCTCTGTACGGTCATCACCTTCGATACGGCGAGAGATGCCACCCGCACGCGGGTTGTTTGGCATCAACACCAGATAGCTTCCTGCCAGACTGATAAAGGTGGTCAGTGCGGCACCTTTGTTGCCACGCTCTTCTTTATCGATCTGGACGATAACTTCCTGACCTTCACGCAGAACATCTTTAATGTTCGGACGGCCATGGGAGTTGTAGTTTGCAGGAAAATATTCGCGGGCGATTTCTTTGAGAGGAAGGAAACCGTGACGCTCAGCACCGTAATCGACAAATGCAGCTTCAAGGCTTGGTTCAATGCGGGTGATTTTGCCTTTGTAAATGTTCGCTTTTTTCTGTTCGTGTCCAGGACTTTCGATATCCAGATCGTACAGGCGCTGCCCATCCACAAGGGCGACACGCAACTCTTCTTGCTGAGTTGCGTTGATTAACATTCTTTTCATCGTAACTTACTCGTTATTCTTACATTGACGACAAAGCTGCGGGCAAGGTGACGCTTTCCGGGGTATGAACCGATGGCCTCGTGTCTATTCACGTCGCCAACCTCACGGTTGTCGCTCGCTTAAGAGGCGCAGAGTGTCGGTTGCCTGTGTTTCATACGGAAACACAGCGCAATTATCAGGGGAATTGCCTGGGAAAACTCTCCAGAGAACAATCCTTATACCGGGAAGTACTGCAACCCGCAGCCCGCTAACTGCCTGAAAGATCAATACGTCTTACGCCATTGCTGCGTGGATGATCGGTCAGACAAAATTGGTCATTCCGTCGACATCCTTACAAAACCCGGATTTAACGCGGAAAACGGATTCATTATTCCACTGCTCGCCGGGTTATAGCAAGATGACTTTTACCAATTATCACCCGGTTACTCACAGTTTCTTCACTTCAACGGGGTGATTGGTTTAATAACCACCAAATCGATTGCGCGAAAGGGGAGCGGTCCGGATAAAAGTAAATATAAGCATAGAAAAATGAGTGGCGCTAATGCCTGACGCTATTTAGAATCGCCAACCATGAAAACAGAGACTCCAGCCGTAAAAATGGTTGCCATCGCCGACGACGAGGCGGGGCAACGTATCGATAATTTTTTGCGCACCCAGTTGAAGGGTGTGCCAAAAAGCATGATTTATCGCATCTTGCGTAAGGGCGAGGTGCGGGTGAACAAAAAACGCGTGAAGCCAGAGTATAAGCTCGAGGTGGGCGATGAAGTCCGCATTCCACCGGTACGTGTTGCAGAGCGTGAAGAAGAGGTCGTTTCTCCGAAGCTGCAAAAAGTCGCGGCCCTGAGCGACGTTATCCTTTATGAGGACGACCACATTCTGGTGCTGAATAAACCGTCCGGAACGGCGGTACACGGGGGGAGCGGCCTGAGCTTCGGCGTGATTGAAGGGTTACGCGCGCTGCGCCCGGAAGCGCGTTTCCTCGAACTGGTTCACCGTCTTGACCGTGATACCTCTGGCGTGCTGCTGGTGGCGAAAAAACGTTCTGCGCTGCGTTCACTGCATGAACAGCTGCGCGAAAAAGGGATGCAGAAAGATTATCTGGCGCTGGTGCGCGGCCAGTGGCAGTCCCACGTGAAAGTGGTGCAGGCGCCGCTGCTGAAAAATATTCTGCAAAGCGGCGAGCGCATTGTTCGTGTTAATCAGGAAGGGAAACCGTCTGAGACGCGCTTTAAAGTTGAAGAGCGCTACGAATTCGCCACGCTGGTGCGCTGTAGTCCGGTGACGGGGCGTACTCACCAGATTCGCGTCCATACCCAGTTTGCGGGCCATCCGATTGCGTTTGATGACCGCTATGGCGATCGCGAATTTGATAAGCAGCTGGCGGGGACGGGGCTATCGCGTCTGTTCCTGCATGCGGCAGCGCTGAAGTTTACCCATCCTAATACCGGTGAAGTTATCCGTATTGAAGCGCCGCTGGATGAGCAGCTCAAACGCTGTCTTAAGGTTTTGCGCGGCTAAGGTAAACGTCAAACGGCAACGAATGTTGCCGTTTTTAATGTTTGCTCCCTCTCCCTTTGGGAGAGGGCCGGGGTGAGGGCATCAGGCCGCAGCGTAGTAGGCCCATGCAAGCGAAGCGCCGCTGGGCAAAAGTCACATCGTCAGCGGATTACACGCTTCTCGCCTTAACATCTGGCACAGCGCAATCAGCGGCAACCCCACCAGCGTATTGGGATCGCGGCCATCGAGCTTGTCGAACAACGCAATCCCTAGTCCTTCACTTTTAAAGCTCCCTGCACAGTTCAGCGGACGTTCCCGACGCACATAATCCATAATCTCCTGTTCGCTAAGATGACGGAAGTGCACATCAAACGGCTCGCACTCGGTTTGCAGATGACCGGAAGCAGAATTATAAAGCGCCAGGCCGGTATAAAAGGTCACGATACTGCCTCTCGCACGCAAAAGCTGCTGGCAGGCGATTTCTTCCGTATACGGTTTGCCGGTGATTTCGCCGTCCAGCACACAAACCTGATCGGAGCCTATAATCAGATGAGCGGGGTAACGTACGGCCAGCGACTGTGCTTTCTCTTTCGCGAGACGGGTCACCAGATGACGCGGTGACTCGCCCGGCTGTGGCGTTTCATCCACCTCCGGCGCAGCGCATTCAAACGGGATCCCGAGCTTTTCCAGCAGCATTCGGCGATAAGGTGAAGTGGAAGCAAGGACGAGATTTGGCATATTTTTATCACCAGATATAGCGTATCGATGCCAGCCATTTTAAACTACAGGCCGCAATGTGTGCGAATAATTGGCAAAAGGCAGCTCTGGTTGCCTTTTTCTTTGACTCTATGACGTTACAAAGTTAATATGCGCGCCCTATGCAAAAGGTAAAATTACCCCTGACTCTTGATCCGGTTCGTACGGCTCAAAAACGCCTCGATTACGAAGGAATCTATTCTTCCGATCAGGCTGAGCGTATTGCCGAATCTGTAGTCAGTGTGGACAGTGATGTAGAATGCTCCATGTCGTTCGCTATCGACAACCAGCGTCTCGCCGTGTTAACCGGTGATGCAAAGGTGACGGTAACGCTCGAATGTCAGCGTTGCGGGAAACCGTTTGTACAGCATGTTCACACAACGTATTGTTTTAGTCCGGTTCGTTCTGACGAACAGGCTGAAGCACTCCCGGAAGCGTATGAGCCGATTGAGGTTAACGAATTCGGTGAAATCGATCTTCTGGCGCTGGTTGAAGATGAAGTCATCCTCTCCCTGCCAGTCGTTCCGGTGCATGATTCTGAACACTGTGAAGTGTCCGAGGCGGACATGGTCTTTGGGGAACTGCCTGATGAAGCGCAAAAACCAAACCCATTTGCCGTATTAGCCAGCTTAAAGCGTAAGTAATTGAGGAGTAAGGTCCATGGCCGTACAACAGAATAAACCAACCCGTTCCAAACGTGGCATGCGTCGTTCCCATGACGCGCTGACCGCAGTTACCAGCCTGTCTGTAGACAAGACTTCTGGTGAGAAACACCTGCGTCACCACATCACCGCTGACGGTTTCTACCGCGGCCGCAAGGTTATCACTAAGTAATCACGCGTCAGCGTGATTAGGCTTAGTGAGGAACTTCCCCGTGCAAACGGGGAGTTTACCGAACCAGGCTGCGACGATACCTTGACACGTCTAACCCTGGCGTTAGATGTCATGGGGGGAGATTTTGGCCCTACCGTGACAGTGCCTGCAGCATTGCAGGCACTGAATTCTAATTCGCAACTCACACTTCTTTTAGTCGGTAATCCCGACACAATCACGCCATTACTTGCAAAAGCTGACTTTGAACAACGTTCGCGTCTGCAGATTATTCCTGCGCAGTCAGTTATTGCCAGTGATGCCCGGCCATCGCAGGCTATTCGTAATAGCCGCGGCAGCTCTATGCGAATGGCGCTGGAGCTGGTGAAAGAAGGGCGAGCACAGGCTTGCGTCAGCGCGGGAAATACTGGCGCGCTGATGGGGCTGTCGAAATTATTGCTCAAGCCGATTGAGGGCATTGAGCGTCCGGCGCTGGTGACGGTGTTACCGCATCAGCAGAAGGGCAAAACGGTGGTGCTGGATCTGGGCGCTAACGTGGATTGTGATAGTACAATGCTGGCTCAGTTTGCCGTTATGGGGTCGGTGCTGGCAGAAGACGTGCTCGGGATTAACAATCCCCGCGTTGCGTTATTGAATATTGGTGAAGAAGAGACCAAAGGTCTGGACAGTATCCGCGACGCTGCGGAAATACTCAAACAGGTCCCCTCCATCAACTATATTGGTTATCTCGAAGCCAATGAGTTGCTGACGGGCAAAACGGATGTATTAGTGTGTGATGGCTTCACCGGAAACGTGACGTTGAAGACCATGGAAGGGGTCGTACGAATGTTCCTTTCTCTGCTGAAATCGCAGGGAGACGGTAAAAAAAGGTCCTGGTGGCTGATTATATTAAAGCGTTGGTTACAAAAAAGCCTGACGCGGCGATTCAGTCACCTCAACCCCGACCAGTATAATGGCGCCTGTCTGTTAGGATTGCGCGGCATCGTGATTAAGAGTCATGGCGCCGCCAATCAGCGAGCATTTACCGTCGCGATTGAACAGGCAGTGCAGGCGGTGCAGCGTCAAGTCCCTCAGAGGATTGCCGCTCGCCTGGGATCTGTATTAGCTAAAAGTGACTGAGCGTACATGTATACGAAGATTTTAGGTACCGGCAGCTACCTGCCAAAACAAGTGCGTACCAACGCCGATCTTGAAAAAATGGTAGATACGTCTGACGAGTGGATTGTCACGCGCACAGGTATCCGTGAACGTCGTATCGCCGCGCCAGACGAAACTGTGTCCACCATGGGCTACGAAGCCGCTCAGCGAGCGCTTGAGATGGCTGGCATTGATAAAGAACAGATCGGGCTTATTGTGGTGGCGACCACCTCTGCCACGCATGCCTTCCCAAGCGCAGCGTGCCAGGTGCAGAACATGCTCGGCATCAAAGGCTGCCCGGCATTTGATGTTGCAGCAGCATGCGCGGGTTTCACCTATGCACTGAGCATCGCCGATCAGTATGTAAAATCGGGCGCCGTAAAATATGCGCTGGTGATCGGCGCTGACGTGCTGGCGCGTACCTGCGATCCAACCGATCGCGGAACGATCATTATTTTTGGCGATGGCGCGGGCGCGGTGCTGCTGGGGCAGTCCGAAGAGCCGGGCATCATCTCCACGCACCTGCATGCCGATGGCCGCTACGGCGAGCTGTTAACGCTGCCTAACGCCGATCGCGTTAATCCGGACAGTTCAATTTACCTGACAATGGCAGGTAACGAAGTGTTTAAAGTGGCCGTGACTGAACTGGCTCACATCGTTGATGAGACGCTGGAAGCGAACAATCTGGACCGTGCCGCACTCGACTGGCTGGTACCGCATCAGGCTAACCTGCGTATTATCAGCGCGACGGCGAAGAAGCTGGGCATGTCTATGGATAACGTTGTGGTGACGCTCGATCGCCACGGCAACACCTCTGCGGCATCGGTACCGTGCGCATTTGACGAAGCGGTACGCGATGGACGAATTAAACGGGGCCAACTGGTCTTGCTTGAAGCCTTTGGTGGCGGGTTCACCTGGGGTTCCGCGCTGGTTCGTTTCTAGGATAAGGATTAAAAAATGACGCAATTTGCTTTTGTGTTCCCGGGACAGGGCTCGCAAACTGTTGGGATGTTGTCTGAAATGGCAGCAAACTATCCGGTTATTGAAGAGACTTTCCGTGAAGCTTCTGACGCGCTGGGTTATGATCTGTGGGCGCTGACCCAACAGGGCCCTGCTGAAGAACTGAACAAAACCTGGCAGACTCAACCGGCACTGCTGGCGGCATCCGTCGCATTATGGCGCGTATGGCAGCAGCAGGGCGGCAAAGCGCCGACGCTGATGGCGGGTCATAGCCTCGGTGAATACTCTGCGCTGGTCTGCGCTGGCGTGATTGCCTTCGCTGACGCGGTACGCCTGGTTGAATTGCGTGGTAAATTCATGCAGGAAGCGGTGCCAGAAGGCACGGGCGGCATGTCTGCCATCATCGGTCTGGATGATGCTTCTATCGCTAAAGCCTGTGAAGAATCTGCTGAAGGTCAGGTCGTTTCTCCGGTAAACTTTAACTCGCCAGGCCAGGTGGTAATCGCGGGTCATAAAGAAGCGGTTGAGCGTGCAGGCGCTGCCTGTAAAGCTGCGGGCGCAAAACGTGCACTGCCCCTGCCGGTGAGCGTGCCGTCTCACTGCGCGCTGATGAAGCCCGCAGCCGATAAGCTCGCGGTTGAGCTGGAAAAAATGACCTTTAACGCACCGACGATTTCCGTTGTGAATAACGTCGATGTGAAGTGCGAAACCGCGCCGGAGGCTATCCGTAACGCGCTGGTTCGCCAGCTCTACAGCCCGGTTCAGTGGACTAAAACTGTTGAATTTATGGCGTCTCAGGGCGTGGAACATCTGTATGAAGTCGGTCCAGGTAAAGTACTTACCGGTCTGACAAAACGTATTGTAGATACCCTGACTGCCTCGGCGATTAACGAGCCGGAAGCCATGAAAGCGGCACTCTCGCAATAAAAGAGGAATACCATGAGTTTTGAAGGAAAAATTGCCCTGGTGACCGGCGCAAGCCGCGGTATTGGGCGCGCTATTGCTGAAACACTGGTTGCGCGCGGCGCAACGGTGATCGGGACTGCGACCAGCGAGAATGGCGCACAGGCCATCAGCGACTATCTGGGTGCGAACGGTAAAGGTCTGGTACTGAATGTGACTGAACCAGCATCTATCGAATCTGTTCTGGAAAATATTCGCGCAGAGTTTGGCGAAGTGGATATTCTGGTCAATAATGCCGGGATCACTCGCGACAACCTGCTGATGCGAATGAAAGACGACGAGTGGAACGATATTATCGAAACCAACCTGTCATCTGTATTCCGTCTGTCAAAAGCGGTAATGCGCGCTATGATGAAAAAGCGTCATGGTCGTATTATCACTGTAGGTTCTGTGGTTGGTACCATGGGAAATGCTGGTCAGGCTAACTACGCTGCGGCGAAAGCAGGTCTGATCGGTTTCAGTAAGTCGCTGGCGCGTGAAGTCGCGTCCCGCGGAATTACTGTAAACGTTGTTGCTCCGGGCTTTATTGAAACGGACATGACGCGTGCGCTAACTGATGAGCAGCGTGCGGGTACGCTGGCGGCAGTTCCAGCGGGTCGTCTTGGCGACCCTAAAGAAATCGCCAGCGCGGTTGCATTTTTAGCCTCTGACGAAGCGGGTTACATCACTGGTGAAACCCTCCACGTCAACGGCGGGATGTACATGGTTTAATCACGATCGAAAATATTTGCGTTATTTGGGCAAATGGCCTCAAAATAACGTAAAATCGTGGTAAGACCTGCCGGGATTTAGTTGCAAATTTTTCAACATTTTATACACTACGAAAACCATCGCGAAAGCGAGTTTTGATAGGAAATTTAAGAGTATGAGCACTATCGAAGAACGCGTTAAGAAAATTATCGGCGAACAGCTGGGCGTTAAGCAGGAAGAAGTTGTGAACTCCGCTTCCTTTGTTGAAGACCTGGGCGCAGATTCTCTTGACACCGTTGAGCTGGTAATGGCTCTGGAAGAAGAGTTTGATACTGAGATTCCGGACGAAGAAGCTGAGAAAATCACCACCGTTCAGGCTGCCATTGATTACATCAACGGTCACCAGGCGTAAGTGAACATCTCCAGGCGGTCATTCGACCGCCTGAGTTTTATCTTTTGTTGTCCCACGAATCTCTTTTTTTATCCCTCCCTGGAGGACAAGCGTGTCTAAGCGTCGTGTAGTTGTGACCGGACTTGGCATGTTGTCTCCTGTCGGCAATACCGTAGAGTCCACCTGGAAAGCTCTCCTTGCCGGTCAGAGCGGCATCAGCCTAATCGACCATTTCGATACTAGCGCCTATGCAACGAAATTTGCTGGCTTAGTAAAGGATTTTAACTGTGAAGAGATCATCTCGCGCAAAGAACAGCGCAAGATGGATGCCTTCATTCAATATGGAATTGTCGCTGGCGTTCAGGCCATGCAGGATTCTGGCCTTGAGATTACGGAAGAGAACGCGACCCGTATCGGCGCCGCTATCGGCTCCGGGATTGGCGGTCTTGGTCTGATTGAAGAAAACCATACATCTCTGATGAATGGCGGCCCGCGTAAAATCAGCCCGTTCTTCGTTCCGTCTACGATTGTCAACATGGTGGCAGGTCACCTGACCATTATGTTCGGCCTGCGTGGCCCAAGCATCTCAATCGCGACAGCCTGTACGTCTGGCGTGCATAACATCGGCCAGGCCGCGCGTATCATTGCGTACGGCGATGCAGATGCTATGGTTGCGGGCGGCGCTGAAAAAGCCAGTACCCCACTGGGCGTCGGTGGTTTCGGTGCAGCGCGTGCGCTCTCTACCCGAAACGATAATCCTCAGGCGGCGAGCCGTCCGTGGGATAAAGACCGTGATGGTTTCGTGCTGGGTGACGGTGCAGGCATGATCGTACTGGAAGAGTACGAACACGCGAAAAAACGTGGCGCGAAAATTTATGCTGAAGTTGTTGGCTTTGGCATGAGCAGCGATGCTTATCACATGACGTCTCCTCCAGAGAATGGCGCAGGTGCTGCGCTGGCGATGGAAAACGCCATCCGTGATGCGGGCATTACGCCGGCACAGATTGGCTACGTTAACGCGCACGGGACGTCTACCCCTGCGGGCGATAAAGCAGAAGCGCAGGCTGTTAAGTCTATCTTCGGCGAATCTGCCAGCCGTGTGCTGGTGAGCTCCACGAAATCCATGACCGGTCACCTGCTGGGCGCTGCGGGGGCAGTAGAGTCAATCTACTCTATTCTCGCGCTGCGCGATCAGGCTGTACCACCAACCATCAACCTGGATAACCCGGATGAAGGTTGCGATCTGGACTTCGTTCCTCACGAAGCGCGCCAGGTTAGCGGTATGGAGTATACCCTGTGTAACTCCTTCGGCTTCGGTGGGACTAACGGTTCTCTGATCTTCAAAAAGGTCTGAGTCTGGTTGGTCGCTGACGATAAAAAAGGTCCGCTTGCCGGGCCTTTTTTATTAGGCGAAATCCCCTTGTCCGGCTGTCCACATCCTGCCAGACTGAGCCTCCACGCATAAGGAGCCACTATGTTTTTGATTAATGGCCTTGAGCAAGACACGCTGCCGGCAAGCGACAGGGCGACCCAGTTTGGCGATGGCTGTTTCACGACTGCGCGTATTCTCGACGGTGACGTGTGCCTGCTCGGGGCCCATATCCTTCGTTTACAAAAAGCCTGCGAAACATTACTGATCCCCTTCTCGCAGTGGGACATTCTTGAAAGTGAGATGCGTCGGCTGGCGTCAGAAAAAGCAAGCGGCGTCCTGAAAGTCATTATCAGCCGCGGGAGCGGTGGCAGGGGCTATAGCGGTTCTGCCTGTCTGCATCCTACGCGGATCCTTTCCGTTTCAGATTATCCTTCCCATTATGCGCACTGGCGTGAAGAGGGCGTAGCCCTGGCGCTAAGTCCGGTACGTCTGGGAAGAAACCCGATGCTCGCTGGCATAAAACATCTCAACCGCCTTGAACAGGTGCTAATTCGTACTCATCTTGAGCAGACGGAGGCCGGGGAGGCGCTGGTTCTTGACAGCGAAGGGTACATTACGGAATGCTGTGCGGCTAATTTACTCTGGCGGAAGGGTAGTGACGTGTTCACGCCTTCGCTGGAGCAGGCCGGCGTCAACGGCATTATGCGGCAGTTTTGTATGCACCAGCTGGCACGCGCAGGCTTTCGTGTTGTCGAAGTCAACGCTAAGGAAGAGGCGCTGTTGGCTGCCGATGAAGTTGTTATCTGCAATGCGCTGATGCCCGTTGTCCCCGTTCGCGCTTATGGCCGCAAATGCTGGTCATCCCGCGAGCTGTTCCAGTTTCTGGCCCCGTTATGTGAGCAAACCAGGTAGTCATGAAGAAAATGTTACGCTTTGTCCTCCTTCTGATCGTTGCGTTAGGTATCGCTGGCGGAGCAGGAGTGTGGAAAGTCCGTCAGCTGGCGGAGAGTCAGATCCTGATAAAAGACGAGACGATTTTTACCCTGAAAGCGGGGACCGGGCGGCAGGCGCTTGGTCAGCAGCTGTATGACGACAAAATTATCAATCGCCCACGCGTATTCCAGTGGCTGCTGCGTATTGAACCGGACCTGTCCCATTTCAAGGCCGGTACCTATCGCTTTACCCCTGGCATGACCGTGCGCGAGATGCTGCAACTGCTGGAAAGTGGTAAAGAAGCCCAGTTCCCGCTGCGTTTCGTGGAAGGTATGCGTCTGAGCGATTACCTCAGGCAGCTGCGTGACGCGCCGTACATCAAGCATACGCTGAAAGATGACCGCTACCAGACCGTGGCAGACGCCTTAAAATTCGAACATCCCGAGTGGGTGGAAGGCTGGTTCTGGCCCGATACGTGGATGTATACGGCAGGCACGACGGATGTGGCCATGCTGAAGCGCGCGCACAACAAAATGGTCGCGGCGGTAGACGCTGCCTGGGAAGGGCGAGCAGAAGGCCTGCCTTATAAAGATCAAAACCAGTTCATGACGATGGCCTCGATCATCGAGAAAGAGACGGCCGTTGCTGCCGAACGTGACCAGGTTGCCTCGGTGTTTATTAACCGTCTGCGCATCGGCATGCGTTTGCAAACCGATCCTACCGTCATCTACGGCATGGGCGAAAACTACAACGGCAGGATTTCCAGAAAAGATCTGGAGACGCCAACGGCGTATAATACTTACGTGATTAGCGGCCTGCCGCCTGGACCGATTGCGACGCCGAGTGAAGCATCGTTGAAGGCCGCCGCGCACCCGGCCAAAACGCCGTATCTCTATTTTGTGGCTGACGGAAAAGGGGGGCACACGTTCAATACCAACCTGGCCAGCCACAATCGCTCCGTTCAGGACTATCTGAAGGCACTTAAGGAAAAAAATGCGCAGTAAATACATTGTCATTGAGGGACTCGAAGGGGCGGGCAAAACAACTGCCCGTAACGTGGTGGTGGATACGCTTACGTCGCTTGGCGTTGCCGACATGGTCTTCACCCGCGAGCCGGGCGGTACGCAGCTGGCGGAAAAACTGCGCAGCCTGGTTCTGGATATCAAATCCGTTGGCGATGAAGTTATTACCGACAAAGCGGAAGTGCTGATGTTCTATGCGGCGCGCGTTCAGCTGGTGGAGACGGTGATCAAACCCGCTCTGGCAGAAGGGAAATGGGTGATTGGCGATCGCCACGATCTCTCAACCCAGGCATATCAGGGCGGTGGCCGGGGTATCGACCAGACCATGCTGGCTACGCTTCGCGACGCGGTTCTGGGCGATTTCCGTCCTGACCTGACGCTGTATCTGGACGTGACCCCTGAGGTGGGCCTGAAGCGCGCCCGTGCCCGCGGCGAACTGGACCGCATTGAACAGGAATCTTTTGATTTCTTTAACCGCACCCGTGCGCGTTATCTGGAACTGGCCGGGCAGGACAAGACCATTCGTACCATCGATGCGACGCAATCTCTTGAAGACGTTACGCGTGATATTCAGCAGACTGTTACGCAGTGGCTACAGGAGCAGCAGGCATGAAATGGTATCCATGGTTGCGCCCACACTTTGAACAGCTGATCGGCAGCTATCAGGTTGGTCGGGGGCATCATGCGTTACTGATCCAGGCGCTTCCGGGAATGGGTGATGATGCGTTGATTTACGCCATCACCCGCTTTCTGATGTGCCAACAGCCGGAAGGACATAAAAGCTGCGGTAAGTGCCGGGGTTGCCAGCTCATGCAGGCGGGCACGCATCCTGACTATTACACCCTCGAACCCGAGAAAGGCAAAAATACGCTCGGTATCGACGCGGTGCGTGAGGTCAGTGAGAAACTGTACGAATATGCGCGTCTGGGCGGGGCGAAAGTGGTGTGGCTGAAAGACGCCGCGCTGCTCACGGAAGCCGCAGCCAACGCCCTGTTAAAAACCCTGGAAGAGCCGCCAGAGAACACCTGGTTTTTCCTCTCCTGCCGCGAGCCGGAACGCTTGCTGGCGACGCTGCGCAGTCGCTGCCGTCTTCACCACCTCGCTGTCCCTCAGGAATCCTGGTCGCTCGCCTGGCTTGAGCGAGAAGTGACGGTGTCACAAGACGCGGCGCGCTCGGCGTTGCGCCTGTGCAGCGGTGCGCCTGCGGCTGCGCTGGCCTTATTGCAGCCGGAGGTGTGGTCCCAGCGTGAAACGCTGTGTCGTGCGGTTGAATCAGCCCTCGACAGCCATGACTGGCTGAGCATGCTGCCAGCGCTGAACAGCGATCAGGCTCCGGAACGGCTGCACTGGCTGGCCGCACTGCTGCTGGATGCGCTCAAAATCCAGCAGGGGGCTACGCTTCTGACTAACCCTGACGTGTGGGCGTTGGTCACCACACTTGCGAATCGCCTGTCAGGGCAGTCGCTGCACGCTATCCTTCATGATATCTGCCAGAGTCGTGAACAACTTTTGACGGTAACCGGTCTCAATCGCGAGCTTTTACTGACCGACCAGTTACTGCGTATCGAACACTACCTGCAACCGGGTGTCATACCGCCGGTTTCCCACCTCTGAGAGAGACATTATGTTTTTAGTCGACTCACACTGCCATCTCGATGGCCTGGATTATCAATCCCTGCATAAAAATGTGGACGACGTGCTGGCGAAAGCCGCCGCGCGCGATGTGAAATTTTGCCTGGCCGTGGCGACCACGTTGCCGGGTTACCGCTCCATGCGTGAACTGGTAGGCGAGCGCGATAATGTCGTCTTCTCCTGCGGTGTGCATCCGCTGAATCAGGATGAAGCTTACGACGTTGAGGATTTACGCCGTCTTGCCGCAGAAGAGGGCGTAGTGGCGATGGGCGAGACCGGTCTGGACTATTTCTACACCCCCGAAACAAAACCTCGCCAGCAGGAATCCTTCCGCAACCACATCCGTATTGGCCGTGAGCTGAATAAGCCGGTTATCGTTCATACCCGCGATGCGCGCGCCGACACGCTGGCGGTCCTGCGGGAAGAAAAGGTGACGGATTGCGGTGGCGTACTACACTGTTTCACAGAAGACAGAGAAACGGCGGGTAAGCTGCTTGATTTAGGCTTTTATATTTCATTCTCGGGGATTGTCACGTTCCGCAATGCTGAGCAACTGCGTGATGCGGCGCGCTATGTTCCGCTGGATCGTATTCTGGTGGAAACCGATTCCCCGTACCTGGCGCCGGTGCCTCATCGCGGCAAAGAGAATCAGCCAGCGATGACCCGGGATGTTGCTGAGTATATGGCCGTTCTGAAAGGTGTCAGTATTGAAGAGCTGGCTCGCGTGACAACGGAAAACTTCGCCAGCCTGTTCCATATCGACCCCGCCCGCCTGCAATCTGTCTGATACACCTGTTATTTTTAGGCTCGTAATTAATAAGTAAAACGAGTAAAGTTCACCGCCTCATTTGGGGCGGTGATGGCGTTTTTAGACACATCCAGACATGCTTTATGTAAATATCTGCAAGTTTTTTGGCCGTCTTGAACTGAAACGTGATAGCCGTCAAACAAACTCAGAGGGAATTATTTTACTCTGTGTAATAAATAAAGGGCGCTTAGATGTCCTGTCCACGGCGCGGTACTCCCCCCGGGCCAATGCGTGAAAACGTAAAAAAAGCACAAATACTCAGGAGCACTCTCAATTATGTTTAAGAATGCATTTGCTAACCTGCAAAAGGTCGGTAAATCGCTGATGCTGCCAGTATCCGTACTGCCTATCGCAGGTATCCTGCTGGGTGTCGGTTCTGCAAACTTCAGCTGGCTGCCAGCCGTAGTTTCCCACGTGATGGCCGAAGCAGGCGGTTCTGTTTTTGCTAACATGCCGCTGATCTTCGCTATCGGTGTTGCTCTGGGCTTCACCAATAACGACGGTGTATCTGCTCTGGCGTCCGTTGTTGCTTACGGCATCATGGTGAAAACCATGGCTGTGGTTGCGCCGCTGGTCCTGCATTTACCTGCTGAAGAGATTGCCGCTAAGCACCTGGCAGACACCGGTGTTCTCGGTGGTATCATCTCCGGTGCGATTGCAGCGTACATGTTTAACCGCTTCTATCGCATCAAGCTGCCTGAGTATCTGGGCTTCTTCGCGGGTAAACGTTTTGTGCCGATCATTTCTGGTCTGGCCGCGATTTTCACCGGTGTTGTCCTGTCCTTCATCTGGCCACCAATCGGTACGGCAATCCAGACCTTCTCTCAGTGGGCGGCTTACCAGAACCCGGTTGTGGCGTTCGGTATCTACGGCTTCATTGAGCGCTGCCTGGTACCATTTGGTCTGCATCACATCTGGAACGTTCCATTCCAGATGCAGATTGGTGAATACACCAACGCAGCAGGCCAGGTATTCCACGGCGACATCCCACGCTACATGGCGGGTGACCCAACGGCAGGTAAACTGTCTGGTGGCTTCCTGTTCAAAATGTACGGTCTGCCAGCTGCCGCAATTGCGATTTGGCACTCTGCTAAACCAGAGAACCGTGCAAAAGTGGGCGGTATCATGATCTCCGCAGCGCTGACCTCGTTCCTGACCGGTATCACCGAGCCGATCGAGTTCTCCTTCATGTTCGTTGCGCCGATCCTGTACATCATCCACGCGGTACTGGCAGGTCTGGCATTCCCAATCTGTATCCTGCTGGGTATGCGTGACGGTACGTCCTTCTCTCACGGTCTGATCGACTTCATCGTTCTGTCCGGTAACAGCAGCAAGCTGTGGCTGTTCCCAATCGTGGGTGCAGGCTACGCAGTGGTGTACTACACCGTCTTCCGCGTGCTGATCAAAGCACTGGACCTGAAAACGCCGGGTCGTGAAGATGCAACGGAAGACAGCAAAGCCGGTGCGACCAGCGAAATGGCGCCTGCTCTGGTAGCTGCTTTCGGCGGTAAAGAGAACATCACTAACCTGGACGCGTGTATCACTCGTCTGCGTGTGAGCGTTGCCGACGTTGCGAAAGTAGACCAGCCGGGTCTGAAAAAACTGGGCGCAGCGGGCGTCGTTGTTGCAGGTTCTGGTGTTCAGGCAATCTTCGGTACTAAATCCGATAACCTGAAAACTGAAATGGATGAGTACATCCGCAACAACTAAGCTGTGACCTGGGGAGACTAAGGCAGCCGAATGGCTGCCTTTTTTATTATTGCGGCTTGTGGTGCCGGGTGGCGGCTGCGCCTTACCTGGCCTACGTGATGGGTAGGCCCGGTAAGCGCAGCGCCACCGGGCTTCTGTCACTCAGAAATCGTAGCTCGCGCTCACCGAGACGTTCAGCGGCGCGCCATACACCGCATACGATCCGACGTAGTCGTAATACTCTTTGTCGAACAGGTTGTTGACGTTAGCCTGTACCGCAAAATCTTTGGTGACCTGATAACGGCTGAACAGGTTCACCAGCCCATAGCTGCCTTGCTCCGCGCGGGAACGTCCTGCCGGGCCGCCTTCCACGTCCGTCCACACTTTGTTCTGCCAGTTTACGCCACCGCCCACGGTCAGTTCCGGCAGCATTGGCAACTGATAGCGGGTGAAGAGCTTCATGGTTGTGCGCGGCTGATCGGAGCTGACGGCGTTGCCATTCTTATCTTCTGCGATGTAACGCGTCGCGCCGAAGGTCAGCTGCCAGTTATCGGTCAGGGCACCGTTAAGCTCGAACTCGACCCCTTTGCTGACCACCCCGTCCAGCGATTCATAGATCGACTCACCGCTCGGCATGTAGGTGTAGGTATTGCTGGCGACGTTATCCTGCTCAATGCGGAAAATCGCCAGTGAGGTGGTGAGGCGGGTATTAAACCAGTCTGCCTTCACCCCGGCTTCGTAGCTTTTGCCCGTGGTAGGGTCGAGATAACGTCCGCTGGCATCGCGCTTATCCTGCGGCTGGAAGATAGAGGTATAGCTGACGTAGGTCGACCAGTCCTCATTGATGTCATACACCAGGCCAGCGTACGGCGTGACATCATCTTTGGTGCTTTCCAGACGGGTATTCGGCGATCCTGCCGGGTTATAACGAATATTGTATTGGGTGTAGCGCGCGCCCAGGATCAGGTGCAGCGGATCGGCCAGCGAGAAACGAGCCGAAGAATAGGCTGAAGACTGGCGAATATCATCCTTGCTGTAGAGTTTCCACGGCGTCCACTGCGGATCGGCGATGTTCCCGTTCCAGTTCTTAAAGTTGCCGACATCCACCATGCCGTATACCGCATCCGGCATGGAGTTGTCGTAATGGTTACGTTGACGGCTGAAGCTGCCGCCGAACATCATTTCATGTTGACGACCAAAGAGATCGAAGCCGCCGCGCAGGAAGGCGTCGACCGCATCCTGTTTACGTTCCCCGCGGTTCCAGCCGCCGTAACCCACCAGGCCCGCGCCGGTCTCTTTATCCGGATAGCCGGACATATACATCAGCTTAGAGTCAAAGTTGGTTTCAGCATGCATGCCGTTGATGTGCGCTTCCCAGCCATTATCGAAACGCTGGGTCAGGTTAGCGAAGATGCGGGTGCTGTCTTTATCCGAATAGGCCCAGTCAGGCGCGACGGTCTGGCTGCGATTGTAGTTAGTCTTACTTCCGTCGCTGTACCAGGTCGGCAGTCCGCCCCAGGTTGGGTCGGCGGTATGGCTTTCCTGATACTCATACCCTACCGAGAGAGTCGTGCTGTCGGTGACATCCGCGTCCATCACGCCGTAGAGGAATTTCTTCCGGTAGTGGTAGTTATCCACGAAGCTGTCGTTGTCCTGATAACCGGTGATCAGACGACCCCGTACCTTACCTGACTCTACCAGCGGCGCCTGGAGATCCAGCACGTAGCGCTGCTTGTCCCAGCTGCCGTAGCTGGCGGAGACGTTACCTTTAAATTCCGGGCTGTCCGCGTGCTTACGCACCATATTAACGTACGCCGCCGGGTTCCCCGTGCCGGACATCAGGCCGGTGGCGCCGCGAACCACTTCAATGCGGTCATAAATCGCGGTATCGGCGGCGGTATCACCAAAGTTCCACACTTCACTGATGGAGGTTGGCAAGTCGTCATAGGCGTAGTTGCTGACGAAAAAGCCGCGTGAGTAAAACACGGTACGGTCGCTGTCCTGCACCTGGGCCGTAATGCCCGTGGTGTTCGTCAGCACCTGTCCGATGGATTGCAGATTCTGGTCAGCCATACGTTGCTGGCTGATAACGCTGACGGACTGTGGGATGTCGCGGGGAACCAACAACAGTTTGGTGCCGGTGGTGGTGGTTTTTACGCTGTAATCCTGATCCTGGCTGGCAGAAAGATCCTGTGTGTTGTCAAAACCCCCGTCAACGACAACGGTATCTTCGGTGGTTGAAGCAGCGAAAGCGGCGGTTGGCGTCAATGCCATAGCAATGCAGGCGGCCAGCAACGAAGGTGTTGCGGCAGGCTGACGTTGCCCATCCCTGGTGTGATTAATGAAAGACATCATCAAACCCTTAGTGAATGGTGAAGGTATTTCGCGACAGTCCCGCTAGCACGGGCTGACGTCGTTTTCTATGTTAAAAATGCGCATGAAAATGCAAATGCGAAATATACGCATTGTGATTAACGCTGTAAACAGATGTTTCGGGATGAACTGAAATAAGGTTTCAGAAAAGAAATGTCCTAAAGCGATGCCTCTTCAGCCAGATGGGGGACGATCAGGAAAGAAATCACGGGAGAAGGTTGAAAGGACAGGAGAAACTCGCTCATACTCTTGTCTTGTGTCACGCAGTAAATCAGACAATGTGTGTTAACAACGGACGCACGACGCCAGATTAAACTTAAAAGGAAAAGGTCATGGCTGAAGAAACGATTTTCAGTAAAATTATCCGCCGCGAAATTCCGTCGGATATTGTCTATCAGGATGAACTGGTCACGGCTTTCCGCGACATTTCTCCCCAGGCGCCGACGCACATCCTTATTATTCCCAATATTCTGATCCCGACCGTTAATGACGTTAAAACCGAGCATGAAGTGGCGCTGGGCCGTATGCTGACGGTGGCCGCGAAAATCGCTGAGCAGGAAGGGATTGCTGAAGACGGATACCGTTTGATCATGAACTGTAATCGCCATGGCGGCCAGGAAGTCTATCATATTCATATGCATCTGCTGGGTGGACGTCCACTGGGACCGATGCTGGCACATAAAGGTCTTTAATATGTTAACTGGGCGTATTGCAGCGCTGATCGTGACGCTGGTAATGGTTGGGTGCAGCGCGCGTCCCGCCATCCCGGTCAGTGAAGAACAGACGCTGGTGATGGAGTCCTCAGTGCTTGCTGCGGGCATCACGGCGGAGAAGCCTTCGCTGACCATAAGCGAAATCCAGTCTTCAGCCTCTTCTACGCTCTATAACGAAAGGCAAGAGCCAGTGACGGTGCATTATCGCTTCTACTGGTATGACGTGAGAGGTCTTGAGATGCACCCGCTTGAGGCGCCGCGCAGCGTGACCATCCCGGCAAGATCGTCGGTCACGCTCTACGGCAGCGCCAGCTATCTGGGTGCACATAAGGTGAGACTTTATCTTTATTTGTAAGGAGTGAACCTTGATTAAAACAATGAGCCGTTATGCGCTCCTGAGTGCCTTTGCACTCTTTCTGGCGGGTTGTGTGACGCGAACGGAAGAACCTGCACCGGTGGATCAGGCGAAGCCGGGAACGGAACAGCCAACAACGCCAGCGCAGCCTGTTCCAACCGTGCCGTCTGTACCGACCATTCCGGCGCAGCCTGGCCCGATCGAACATCCGGACGACACCGCACAGCCTGCGCCGCGAGTACGCCACTATGACTGGAATGGCGCAATGCAGCCGATGGTGGGCAAAATGTTGCAGGCACAGGGTGTTACGCCCGGCAGCGTGCTGCTGGTGGACAGCGTGAACAACCGTACAAACGGTTCCCTGAATGCGGGAGAAGCGACGGAAACCCTGCGCAACGCGCTGGCAAACAACGGTAAATTTACGCTGGTCTCTGCTCAGCAGCTCGCGGTCGCCAAGCAGCAGCTTGGTCTGTCGCCTCAGGACAGCCTGGGTTCGCGCAGTAAAGCGATTGGTATTGCCCGCAACGTTGGCGCGCAGTATGTCCTTTATTCTAACGCGACAGGCAACGTGAACACGCCGTCGTTGCAGATGCAGTTAATGCTGGTTCAGACCGGCGAAATTATCTGGTCAGGTAAAGGTGCCGTTACGCAACAATAAGCGCACGCGTCATGATGTCCTGACGCGTTATTTCCCTCAATACCATGTTATCGCGCCGCAAGCCCCCGCCGGGCTTGGCGGCGCGAGTTGCATTATTGAGCGTGGTGACCATCGGCTGGTTTTACGTCAGCATCACGATGCCGCCGCGCCTGCCTCCCATTTTCGTCGCCAGTTCCGCGCCCTGAAGCGCCTGCCCGCCGACCTTGCGCCACAACCTCATCTCTTTATCAGAGACTGGATGGCGGTGGCGTTTATTGCGGGTGAGATCAAAAGCGAGCTTCCCGATACGTCTGCGCTGACAGCCATGCTGTATCATCTGCATCGCCAGCCGCGTCTGGGCTGGCGGGTAACGTTACTTCCTTTGCTGGATCACTACTGGCAGCAGGCTGCGCCTGGACGACGCACGCCCTACTGGCTGGCGCAGCTTAAGCGGTTGCGTAAAGCGGGAGAGCCGCAGGCGTTACGTCTGGCGCCGCTGCATATGGATGTCCACGCGGGGAATATCGTTCATACCACGGCAGGCGAGAAACTTATCGACTGGGAATATGCCGGAGACGGTGACGTGGCGCTCGAACTTGCTGCGGTCTGGATGCCTGATGAGGCGTCGCGCGAGCAGCTGATAACCGCCTATGCCCGAAACGCCAACATCAATGCGCTCACCCTTGCGCGGCAGGTCGCGCGCTGGCGTCCGTGGGTGTTGATGCTGATGGCGGGATGGTTTGAAATGCGCCTTCAGCAGACAGGTGACAAACAATTTATTGCGCTGGCAAATGATGCCTGGCGTCAGTTACAAACGAAAGGATAAGAGAGGTTGGTGTGGGTCCAGTAATGTTGGATGTCGAAGGATTTGAGCTGGATGCGGAAGAGCGCGAAATTCTGGCGCATCCGCTGGTAGGGGGGCTGATTCTTTTCACCCGCAATTATCATGATCCGGAGCAGTTGCGTGAGCTGGTTCGCCAGATCCGTGCGGCGTCGCGCAATCACCTGGTGGTGGCCGTAGACCAGGAAGGTGGGCGTGTGCAGCGTTTCCGCGAAGGGTTTACCCGTTTACCCGCCGCGCAATCTTTTGCTGCGCTGCTGGGGATCGAAGAGGGCGGTCAACTGGCGCAGGATGCCGGCTGGCTGATGGCCAGCGAGATGATCGCCATGGATATCGACATCAGCTTCGCCCCGGTGCTGGACGTAGGACACATTAGCGCGGCAATTGGTGAGCGTTCGTATCATGACGATCCGCGTATTGCGCTGGCAATGGCGACGCGCTTTATTGACGGTATGCATGCTGCGGGCATGAAAACCACCGGCAAACATTTCCCGGGCCACGGGGCGGTGACGGCGGATTCCCATAAAGAAACCCCGCGCGATCCGCGCCCGGAAGCAGACATTCGCGCTAAAGATATGTCGGTTTTCCGCTCGCTGATCGCTGATAACAAGCTGGATGCCATCATGCCTGCGCACGTCATCTACAGTGAGGTCGATCCGCGTCCGGCCAGCGGCTCTCCACACTGGCTTAAAACCGTGCTGCGTCAGGAGTTAGGCTTCAATGGCGTAATTTTCTCTGACGATTTATCCATGGAAGGGGCGGCGATTATGGGTAGCTATGCCGAACGTGGGCAGGCTTCGCTGGATGCGGGTTGCGATATGATCCTCGTCTGCAATAATCGTAAAGGGGCGGTGAGCGTGCTGGATAACCTGTCGCCGATCAATGCTGAACGTGTTACACAATTGTATCATAAAGGTTCATTTAGTCGTCAGGAGCTGATGGACTCGGCGCGCTGGAAAACGGTAAACGCCCGGCTTGAAGCCCTGAACGAGCGCTGGCAGGCATATAAAGCAGCCCTTTAATTCATCCCGGAAGGCGTAGCGTGGTGAGACGATGATCATCTATTTACACGGTTTTGACTCAAACAGTCCTGGTAATCATGAGAAAGTGCTGCAATTGCAGTTTATCGATCCGGATGTCCGGCTGATCAGTTACAGCACACGTCATCCGAAGCATGACATGCAGCATCTGCTTAAAGAAGTGGATAAAATGTTGCAGCTCAATATCGACGATCGCCCGCTGATCTGCGGCGTGGGGTTAGGAGGATACTGGGCAGAGCGCATCGGTTTTTTGTGCGATATCCGTCAGGTCATTTTTAATCCTAACCTGTTTCCGAACGAAAACATGGAAGGCAAAATCGATCGCCCGGAGGAGTACGCCGACATCGCAACCAAATGCGTGAGCAATTTCCGTGAAAAGAACCGCGATCGGTGTCTGGTGATCCTCTCCCGCAACGATGAAGCGCTGAACAGCTCCCGCGCCGCCGAGCTTCTGCACCATTACTACGAAATTGTCTGGGACGAAGAGCAGACCCACAAGTTCAAAAACATTTCCCCGCACTTGCAGCGTATTAAAGCCTTTAAAACGCTGGGCTGATCTCCCTGAACCTGATAAAGGCTCGGTACGTGAAAGCGTACCGGGCCTCTTTTTTGTCAGAGTTGTCTACTTTTAAACCATCAAAACTTGATACATATCAATTTTGGTATGACCAATGCGCCTGACGTGCTATTCTCAATGAATCTGAATGGTTTCAGCGCAGTAACCTGTTGTTAATTAAGGGTTATTTATATAACTTTTAATTAACAATTGGTTAATAATTTGAGGGGGTCACGTTGACTACGCCATTGAAAAAGATAGTGATTGTCGGCGGTGGTGCTGGCGGACTGGAGCTGGCGACGCAGCTGGGTAAGAAACTGGGTCGCGGTAAGAAAGCCAAAATCACGCTGGTGGATCGTAACCACAGCCATCTGTGGAAGCCGTTACTGCACGAAGTGGCGACCGGGTCGCTGGATGAGGGCGTGGATGCGCTCAGCTATCTGGCGCATGCGCGTAACCACCACTTCCAGTTCCAGCTGGGTTCGGTGGTGGATATCAATCGTGAAAACAAAACCATCACGCTGGCTGAGCTGCGTGATGATAAAGGCGAGTTGCTGGTTCCTGAGCGCAAGCTGGCCTATGACACGCTGGTGATGGCCCTGGGCAGTACCTCCAATGATTTCAACACCCCAGGCGTAAAAGAGCACTGCATCTTCCTGGATAACCCGCATCAGGCGCGTCGTTTCCATCAGGAGATGCTTAACCTGTTCCTGAAGTACACCAACAACATGGGTGCTAACGGCAAGGTCAACATTGCTATCGTGGGCGGCGGCGCAACGGGCGTTGAATTATCGGCGGAGTTGCACAATGCGGTCAAGCAGCTGCACAGCTACGGCTACAAAGGGCTGACTAACGAAGCGCTGAATGTGACGCTGGTGGAAGCAGGTGAACGCATTCTGCCTGCGCTTCCGCCGCGTATTTCCGGCGCGGCGCACAACGAGCTGACTAAACTGGGCGTGCGCGTGCTGACCCAGACCATGGTGACCAGCGCGGATGAGGGCGGCCTGCATACCAAAGACGGCGAGTACATCCAGGCCGACCTGATGGTCTGGGCTGCGGGGATCAAAGCGCCTGATTTCATGAAAGATATCGGTGGGCTGGAGACAAACCGCATTAACCAACTGGTGACAGAGCCGACGCTGCAAACCACGCGCGATCCGGACATCTTCGCCATCGGCGACTGTGCCTCCTGCGCACGTCCGGAAGGCGGATTTGTACCGCCTCGCGCTCAGGCAGCGCACCAGATGGCAAGCCTCGTGCTGCATAACATCCTGGCGCAGATAAAAGGCAAACCGATGAAAGCCTATGTCTACAAAGACCACGGCTCTCTGGTGTCGCTCTCAAACTTCTCCACCGTGGGCAGCCTGATGGGTAACCTGATGCGCGGCTCCATGATGGTGGAAGGGCGCATCGCCCGCTTCGTGTACATTTCTCTGTACCGTATGCACCAGATTGCGCTGCACGGCTACTTCAAAACCGGCCTGATGATGCTGGTTGGCCGCATCAACCGCGTGATCCGTCCACGCCTGAAGCTGCACTAATTTCTCTCTCCCTCCGGACCCTCCGGAGGGAATTCTTAGCACATCATGCTGTGCATTTGCCTCTTGACGCTTAAGAGTTCTCTTAAACCCACGTTGTCCCGGCCAACAACCCTGATTTTGATCCTTTATCTTATTGGCGAAGCGTTTATTGCGCTGCAAAATTGCTACCAATTGCAACAAAGGAGGAAGTCCCGTGAATAAATCAATGTTGGCGGGTATAGGGATTGGCGTCGCAGCTGCGTTAGGTGTGGCTGCCGTTGCCAGTCTGAACGTACTTGATCGTGGCCCGCAGTATGCGCAGGTGGTTTCCGCTACACCGATCAAAGAGACGGTCAAGACGCCTCGTCAGGAGTGCCGTAATGTTTCTGTCACCCATCGTCGTCCGGTTCAGGATGAAAACCGTATCGCTGGCTCCGTGCTGGGCGCGGTTGCTGGTGGGGTGATTGGTCATCAGTTTGGTGGCGGCCGTGGTAAGGATGTCGCGACGGTGGTTGGTGCGCTGGGTGGCGGTTATGCCGGTAACCAGGTGCAGGGCGCGATGCAGGAAAATGATACCTACACCACAACGCAGCAGCGCTGTAAAACCGTGTATGACAAGTCTGAAAAAATGTTGGGCTACGACGTAACCTACAAAATTGGCGATCAGCAGGGCAAAATCCGCATGGATAAAGATCCTGGTACGCAGATCCCTCTCGACAGCAATGGTCAGCTGATACTGAATAACAAAGTGTAAAAAAGATGTTCTCTGAACTTAGCTCCTCATGCGCTCAGGCTGAGGAGCTTTTTTTTGCGTCAGAGTTTAAGAAGTTCAGGCCACAGGCGCAGCGTTGTGTGCGTAATCCCCTGCAATTTTTCCAGCGTCGCGCCTTCACGGGCGCTGATGGACATCCCCTGTAAAATACAGCTCAGATACTGGGCCAGCTCCTGCGGACGGCAATGCGCCGGGATTTCGCCGCGCAGCTGACGCTGAGCCAGAAACGTGCTGAGCGTCTCCTCCTGCATCGCATGTCGCGATTTGACCGTGTTGGCAATCTCTTTAGACGATGCCGCGAGGGTCGCGGAGGTGTTGATCATAAAACACCCCGCAGGCGTGTCCTTGCTGGTATAGCAGGTCGCGATTGCCGTGAAATAATCCTGTAATGCCTGCTCAACCGTTTTTTCTTCACAGAATAGCTGGGCTTCATGTTTTGCCGCGAAGCGCGAGATGTATCTGTCCAGAACGGCCCGGAATAAGCCTTCTTTGTTGGTGAACTCTGCGTACAGGGTAGGGGCTTTAGCACCCGTAGCTTCCACGAGATCGGAAAGCGACGTGGCTTCATACCCATGCTGCCAGAAGAGCGTCATGGCCTTATCGAGCGCCGCATCCCTGTCGAACACTTTTGGTCGGCCACGGCTTTTCTTTGCGCAACGCGTGACATCGGTTGTCATGTGCCGTTGGTCCTCTGTTGTTTTGTTGAATAGTCATTATAAAAATAAACGTCTGCAACGACCAGCGGTGATTTCTGAAAAATAATTTAATTTTATCTTTTTGAAATATAAGGCAAATGAAATTAATTTAACGACCATTATAAAAATGAGTTGACGTGTGACCTGGATCACATTTATCATTTACCTATCGATCGTTAACTAAATAACTAACGACCACTACATCATCTGCCTAAAGGTATAAAATCATGAAAAACGTTAAAACCCTCATCGCTGCCGCCGTTCTGAGTTCACTCTCTTTCGCAAGCTTCGCTGCTGTTGAAGTGCAATCCACTCCAGCAGACCAGCAGAAAGTCGGTACCATCTCTGCCACTGCCGGGACTAACCTGGGCTCTCTGGAAGATCAGCTGGCGCAAAAAGCTGACGAAATGGGTGCGAAATCATTCCGCATCACCTCTGTGACCGGTCCTAACACCCTGCACGGTACCGCAGTTATCTACAAATAAGCGTAACGCAACCCTCCGTTATGCCACTGCAATAAAAAACGCCCTGCTGATGCAGGGCGTTTGTCGTTATTGCTGCTTTACATTGACTGCTGAGCAACCTCATGATGCCGCGTAACATCGGTTGGCATCCCCGAACGTGCTTCCATCGCCCGCTCCATCACTGCGCCATCGGTGTTGGCATTCGTTTTAAAGCTCACCATCGAGGCATTCAGATTAATCGGCAGCGTCTGCGGATCGTCATTGATGTTTTTCGATAGCGGCTGGTGGATCTCAACCAGACGGACGCCACCTGGCTCTTCAGACACTTTAATCGGCGTATTAATGATATTCACTTTCGTGCCAGGGGCGATCACGCGGTAGAGCGTTTTGATATCGTCATCGCGCAGGCGAATGCAGCCGGAGCTGACGCGCATCCCGATCCCGAAATCCGCATTCGTTCCGTGCAGAAGATAAACCCCACCATATGCCGCCAGGCGAATTGCATGATGTCCCATCGGATTATCCGGGCCAGCAGGTACCACGGCGGGCAGGTCGATACCTTGAGCTTTATAACGGGCGCGAATGTTTGCCGTCGGGGTCCAGGTAGGATTAGCGCGCTTATCAGAGACGGTGGTGACCATGGTAGGTGTGAGCGTATCGCCCCCCAGTTGACCAATACCGATAGGGTAGACGGTCACTTCGTTCTTGCCCGGCGGGTAGTAATACAGACGTAGCTCGGCGAGGTTAATCACAATGCCCTGACGCGGCGCGTCCGGCAGGATGGTTTGCAGCGGAATCGTCAGTACGCTGCCCGCCCGGGGCACGTACGGATCTACCCCCGGGTTGGCCTGCAACAGCGCCAGGAACCCGACGTTATATTTTTTGGCAATCGCTTCCAGCGAGCCGCCATCGTTTTCAACCACGTGAAAGCGGTTTTCACCTACGACGTTGCTGCCGGCGGGCGGAAGAGGCCAGGTATTGGCGCGAGCAGGGAGCGCGACGGCAACCGTCGCGGCCAGCGCAACCAGAGTTAACCAGCGGGTAAAACGCGAAGAAATCATCATTATGATAATCCATACAAATGATAAGGTTATTGTTTTATAAGGCGTTAATGATAATTATGGCGAATGTATAGTCGGGAAGATCGGGCGAAGTGCAAAGAGTTTGTAAATTGTCCCCCCGCCAGCCGGGCGCTGGCGGGGGAAACCGTTATGCGATGGCGTTCTCTTCCAACTGACGCATAAAGTTACGCACCCAGTCCATGCGGGTTTTACGTTCCGTCAGATCCTGAGTAAATTTCAGACGCGTAGGGCCATCAAGACGGAAATGCTGCGGCTGTTTTTGCAGGAGGCCAATCAGCCACATCGGATCGACGTGGTTCTTTTCGGCAAACTCAATTACGCCGCCTTTCTCATTGCCTTCAAGTTTGCGAATGCCCAGCTTCTGCGCCTGCTGACGCAGGCGGGCAATATCCAGCAGGTTACGCGCCGCATCGGGCAATATCCCAAAACGGTCAATCAGTTCGACTTTGATCTCTTCCAGCTCGCCTTCGCTTTTCGCGCTGGCAATGCGTTTGTAGAACGACAGACGGGTATTCACGTCAGGAATAAAATCATCCGGCAGCAGGGAAGGCATGCGCAGTTCCACTTCGGTCTGCTGGCTGGTGAGATCTTCCAGAGACGGTTCACGTCCGGCTTTAAGCGCGTCGACGGCATTTTCCAGCAGCTCCATATACAGCGAGAAACCGATGGTTTCCATGGAACCGCTCTGGTCTTCACCCAGCAGCTCACCGGCGCCGCGGATCTCCAGGTCGTGGGTCGCCAGCGCAAAGCCAGCGCCCAGATCTTCCAGCGAGGCGATCGCTTCCAGACGCTTTTGCGCGTCGGTGGTCATTGCCTTCGGATGCGGCGTCAGCAGCCAGGCGTAGGCCTGATGGTGCGAACGCCCGACCCGCCCGCGCAGCTGGTGCAGCTGAGCCAGGCCGAAGTGATCCGCCCGTTCGATGATGATGGTGTTCGCCGTCGGAATGTCGATTCCGGTCTCAATGATGGTGGTACACACCAGCACGTTGAAACGCTGGTGGTGGAAATCGTTCATTACCCGCTCCAGCTCGCGCTCGCGCATCTGGCCGTGACCAATGGCGATGCGCGCTTCCGGCACCAGCTCTGCCAGCCTGTCGGCGGCTTTCTGAATATTTTCAACGTCGTTGTACAGGTAATAGACCTGGCCACCGCGCAGCACTTCGCGCAGGATCGCCTCGCGCACCACCAGATTGTCGTACTCGCGAACAAAGGTTTTCACCGCCAGACGGCGCGCCGGTGGGGTAGCGATTATCGACAGATCGCGCATGCCGCTCATCGCCATGTTCAGGGTGCGCGGGATCGGCGTTGCGGTCAGGGTCAGAATGTCGACGTTGGCGCGCATCGCTTTGATGCGCTCTTTGTGGCGCACCCCGAAGCGGTGCTCTTCGTCAACGATCAGCAACCCCAGATCTTTCCACTTCACGTCACTTTGCAGCAGCTTGTGAGTGCCGATCAGAATATCAATTTTGCCTTCACTTGCCTGTTCCAGGATCTGCGTCTGCTCTTTGGCACTGCGGAAGCGGGACAACATTTCGATACGTACCGGCCAGTTGGCGAAGCGGTCGCGGAAGTTGTCGAAGTGCTGCTGGGCAAGAAGGGTGGTCGGCACCAGCACCGCCACCTGCTTGTTGTTCTCAACCGCCAGGAAAGCGGCGCGCATCGCCACCTCGGTTTTACCGAAGCCCACGTCGCCGCAGACTAAGCGATCCATCGCCAGCGGCTGGCACATGTCGCTCAGCACGGCGTTGATGGCCTGGGCCTGATCCGGCGTAGTTTCAAACGGGAAGCTGTCGCAGAACAGCTGGTACTGCTCTTTATCATGCTTAAACGCATACCCTTCTTTGGCCGCACGCTGAGCGTAAATATCCAACAGCTCGGCGGCCACGTCGCGCACTTTTTCCGCCGCTTTCTGGCGTGCACGCGCCCAGGCATCGCCGCCCAGCTTGTGCAGCGGCGCATTCTCTTCCGCGCCCCCGGCGTAGCGGCTGATCAGATGCAGGGACGACACCGGAACATACAGCTTGGCGTCGTTAGCGTAGGTCAGCATCAGGTATTCACCTTTGATGCCACCTGCTTCGAGGGTAGTCATCCCCTGATAGCGACCCACACCGTGTTCCAGGTGAACAATCGGCTGACCGGGGTGCAGTTCGGCCAGGTTGCGGATCAGGGTGTCCGGGTTGATGGTGCGACGGCTGTCCTGACGACGGCGCGCGACGCGCTCGCCCAGCAGGTCGCTTTCACATATCAACGCCAGGTTATTGAGCGTATCAATGAATCCGTGCTCGGCGGCGCCGATCATCAGGTAACGGCCATTTCCGGTCGCTTCGCTCAGGCGAAGAATACGCTTTGGCGCGACTTTGATCCTTCCCAGCAGTTCGCCCAGCGCTTCACGGCGACCTTCACTTTCAACGGAGAAGACCACCGGCCCGGTGAAGGACTCAAGAAACTTGCGCAGATTATCGAGCGGGGATTTCTGCTGCGCCTGAACGGCCAGGTCAGGCAGCATCCGGAAGGCGAGGTTAGTGTTGGCGGCCTTATCGGCAAGCGAATCGGTTTTGAGCTGCATACGCGGCCAGCGTTTCAGCTCGGCGTTGAGCTCGTCGGTACGCAGCCACAGCATTTCCGGCGGCAGCAGCGGACGCATCGGATCAACGCCCCGGTTTTCAAAGCGGGCGCGCGTTTCGCTTTCAAAGCGGCTGGCGCTGGCGTCGATATCCCCGGTGTTAACAATCAGCGTATTTGCCGGGAAGTAGCTGAACAGCGCCGGCAGCGGTTCGTTAAAGAACAGGGGCTGCCAGTACTCGATCCCGGCCGGAAGGGTGCCTTTGCTGACCTGCTGGTAGATATGTTCGGCATCACGCTTCACGTCGAACCTGTCGCGCCACTGGCTGCGGAACAGTTCGATGGCGGTTTTATCCGTCGGGAACTCATGGGCGGGCAGCAGATTAATAGAGTCCACTTCCTCCAGCGTGCGCTGGGTGTCGGCGTCGAACACGCGCAGGCTGTCGATCTCATCATCGAAGAAATCCAGACGGTACGGCTGATTGCTGCCCATCGGATAGAGATCAAGCAGCGCACCGCGCGTCGCGTATTCGCCGTGCTCCATCACCTGATCGACATGTCGATAGCCGGCTCCATCCAGCTGCACGCGCAGGGCATCGCGCGACAGGCGCTGGCCTTTTTTCATCACCAGCGCATGGCCGTGCAAATAGCTGTGCGGGCAGACGCGCTGCATCAGGGTATTCACCGGCACAATCAGCACGCCGCGCTGCATGGTGGGGAGCTGATACAGCGTCGACAGGCGCGAGGAGATGATCTCCTGGTGCGGAGAGAAACTGTCGTAGGGAAGCGTTTCCCAGTCGGCCAGGCTGAATACCAGACTGTCGGTGAACTGACGAATTTCGTCGTGCAGGCGCAGGGCGTTTTGCATGTCCGGGGCAACCAGCACCACCGGCCCTGGATGCCGCTCGGCAATTTCCGCCACCAGCGTGGCGCAGGCCGCGCCTGTCAGTTCGCCCAGCTGGCGTTGGTCACCTGCTTTTACAGGCAAGGAAAAACGATAGTGTTCAGGCATGGCTATGTCAGAGTCTCTTGGGGATATACCAACAGTATTGGGGCATATCACTGATACGCAATGTCTTTATTATCCTCGATCGTTATGCATAAGCAAATCGTAACCGCACAAGAGGGAAAGTGCCCCCGGATGGGGGCCGAGGAGATTAACGGGTAGCAGTCTGTGGAGAAAACCGCGCGGGAGGGGAGAAGAAAAGGTCGCCAAAGAGGGCGGTTGAGAGCTTACGTGCCCCCAGCCCAACCAGCGTGCAGACGAGCAGGCTGATAAACGGATAGACCAGAATCAGCGTTAACTCCGCCCAGATCGGCCAGTACGCCGCATTCATTTCGCGAATCAGGAGCAGGCTAAACGCCTCAATTAAAATGCGGTGGGTGGTATAAATCGCGATGGTGTTTGAACCGATGACGTTCAGCAGATTATTGGGATGAACGGCATAACGCTGCTCGAAGCTGTAAAAGAGCTTCATGATGACCACGATCGACAGCAGTGAGAGCGGCAGAGGAACATTAGCGAACCACAGCACTACCGACACCGCGCCAGAGGCGAGAAGTACCAGCCAGCTGCGGCGCAAATTCATCCCTTTCATCCACGCCATCAACTGCGCGCCGTACCATGCGCCGAGGCTGTAGTAGATCATGTTGCGCACCACGCTGTTCATTCCCCACCACGGTAACGGCAGGAAGTTGATGGCGATGCTTGCCAGCGCCAGAATCCCCAGCATCGGCAGTTTCCAGCGGCTCAGCAGCTTACAGAGCGTAAAGTAGACCACTAACGCGTACAAATACCACAGGCTGGTGCTGGCCGTGAGCATTCCCAGTACAAACCCTGAAACGGAATCGGCGTAGGCCGCATTGGATGCTGTCGCCAGTTCTCGCTCGGGGGCGAGCCAGGCATTCAGATGGGTCAGCGCCTGCCATTGCAGGACGCCCCACAGGGCCAAAACCCAGACGATGCTCCAGATCCGCTTGTCGAGACTAGTGCGCCAGTTCACCTCGTCGATATAACGACGGATCAAATAGCCGGAGATAAAGAAAAACACCGGCATACGGAACGGGGCAAGGTAAAGATTAAAGTAGACCCAGCATTTGGCCAGCAGGCCCGATAACGGATGCTGTAGCCCGTCAAGGTGAGGATAAAAGGTGATCACCGAGTGGTAAATTACCACCAGGCAGATGCACAGGCCTTTTATCTGGTTAATCCATAATGCTTTTTGTTTCATGGTGCGTGACGACCTTGTTGCCATAAACGAAACGCCGATTGTTGTAAAATGAAGCCCTGATGTAATGGGTAACAGTCTGTATCAGGACGATTTTCGGAAAAGGTGGAGGCTGTCTGGCGGAAGTTCAGTCAGTAGCATGATGATTTATCTGAATTTTTCGGAAAAATGATTACCGAATCTTACGGTTTCAGTCATTTACGCTTAACGGATTCGCTTATATACTCGTGGGTCTGCTATCAGCAAACAGACGGATTTCATGTATCAACCTGTCGCACTCTTTATAGGCTTACGTTACATGCGTGGGCGCGCCGCGGACCGCTTCGGTCGCTTTGTCTCCTGGCTTTCGACTATTGGCATTACGCTTGGCGTGATGGCACTGGTGACGGTGCTTTCCGTCATGAACGGCTTCGAGCGCGAGCTGCAAAACAATATCCTGGGGCTGATGCCGCAGGCCGTTCTCTCTTCCACTCAGGGTTCCGTTAATCCGCAACAGCTGCCGGAAAGCGCGGTGAAGTTACAGGGTGTCACGCGCGTTGCGCCGCTCACGACGGGCGATGTGGTGCTGCAAAGCGCCCGTAGCGTGGCGGTCGGGGTGATGCTGGGTATCGATCCCGCGCAAAAAGATCCGCTGACGCCGTTCCTGGTCAATGTGAAACAAACCGACCTGGAAGCGGGTAAATACAACGTCATCCTCGGCGAGCAGCTTGCCGGGCAGCTCGGGGTCAACCGTGGCGATCAGCTGCGCGTGATGGTGCCGTCAGCCAGTCAGTTTACGCCGATGGGGCGTCTGCCAAGCCAGCGCCTGTTCAACGTGATTGGCACGTTTGCGGCGAACAGCGAAGTTGATGGTTACCAGATGCTGGTGAACATTCAGGACGCCTCGCGTCTGATGCGCTACCCCGCGGGAAATATTACCGGCTGGCGTCTGTGGCTTGATGCGCCGCTGAAGGTGGATACCCTCAGCCAGCAGACGCTACCGGAAGGGACGAAATGGCAGGACTGGCGCGACCGGAAAGGCGAACTGTTCCAGGCCGTGCGCATGGAGAAAAACATGATGGGGCTGCTGCTGAGCCTGATCGTGGCCGTTGCCGCGTTTAATATCATCACCTCGCTCGGGCTGATGGTGATGGAGAAGCAAGGCGAAGTCGCCATTCTGCAAACCCAGGGGCTGACTCCGCGCCAGATCATGGCGGTATTTATGGTCCAGGGCGCCAGCGCCGGCATCATCGGCGCGCTGCTCGGCGCGGCGCTGGGGGCGCTGCTCGCCAGCCAGCTCAACAATCTCATGCCGATTATCGGCGCGCTGCTTGATGGCGCGGCGCTGCCGGTGGCTATCGAGCCGCTCCAGGTGGTCGGTATTGCGCTGGCCGCGATGGCCATTGCGCTGCTTTCTACGCTTTATCCTTCCTGGCGGGCTGCCGCCACTCAACCCGCTGAGGCTTTACGTTATGAATAAGATCCTGTTGCAGTGCGACAACCTGTCCAAACGCTATCAGGAAGGCACTGTGCAGACCGACGTTTTGCACAATGTGAGTTTTAGCGTGGGCGAAGGCGAGATGATGGCGATTGTCGGCAGCTCCGGCTCCGGTAAAAGTACGCTGTTGCACCTGCTTGGCGGGCTGGACACGCCAACCGAAGGCGATGTGATCTTCTCCGGGCAGCCGCTGAGTAAAATGTCGTCTACGGCGAAAGCCGAGCTGCGTAACCGTGAGCTGGGTTTTATCTACCAGTTCCACCATCTGCTGCCGGACTTTACGGCGCTGGAAAACGTCGCAATGCCGCTGCTGATTGGTAAAAAGAAACCCGCGGAAATTAATGCCCGCGCCAGCGACATGCTAAAAGCGGTAGGGCTGGGTCATCGCGGGAATCACCGTCCGTCTGAGCTTTCCGGCGGTGAGCGTCAGCGTGTGGCCATCGCCCGTGCGCTGGTCAACAACCCGCGCCTGGTGCTGGCGGATGAACCGACAGGTAACCTCGATGCGCGTAACGCAGACAGCATTTTCCAGCTTCTCGGCGAACTGAACGCCGCGCAGGGAACCGCGTTTCTGGTGGTCACCCACGATTTACAACTGGCTAAGCGGATGGGGCGTCAGCTGGAAATGCGCGACGGTCGTCTGAATGCTGAACTGACGCTGATGGGAGCGGAGTAATGGCTTCACCGTTATCGTTACTCATCGGGTTACGCTTTAGCCGTGGTCGTCGCCGGAGCGGGATGGTTTCCCTTATCTCCGTGATCTCCACCATCGGTATCGCCCTGGGCGTGGCGGTGCTGATTGTGGGCTTAAGCGCCATGAATGGCTTTGAGCGTGAACTGAATAACCGCATTCTGGCCGTTGTCCCTCACGGTGAAATCGAGCCGGTTAACCAGCCGTGGTCCAACTGGCAGGATTCCCTGAACAAAGTGGAAAAGGTGCCCGGTATTGCGGCGGCTGCACCTTACATTAACTTTACCGGGCTGGTAGAGAGCGGGGTAAACCTGCGCGCCATTCAGGTGAAAGGGGTAAATCCTCGTCAGGAAGAGCGTCTGAGCGCGCTGCCGCGCTATGTGCAAAATGGCGCATGGGCAAACTTTAAGGCCGGCGAGCAGCAGATTATCATGGGCAAAGGCGTTGCCGATGCGCTGAAGGTGAAGCAGGGCGACTGGGTCTCGATCATGATCCCGAACGCCAGCGCTGATCACAAATTGCAGCAGCCTAAGCGCGTACGTCTGCACGTCACCGGTATTTTGCAGCTGAGCGGCCAGCTCGATCACAGCTTCGCGATGGTGCCGCTGGAAGATGCACGCCAGTATCTGGATATGAGCGACAGCGTGACGGGCATTGCCATTAAGGTTAACGACGTCTTCAACGCCAATAAACTGGTGCGTGACGCTGGCAGCGTGACCAATAACTATGTCTACATCAAAAGCTGGATCGGCACTTACGGGTATATGTACCGTGATATCCAGATGATCCGCGCGATTATGTATCTGGCGATGGTGCTGGTTATTGGGGTGGCGTGTTTTAATATCGTCTCGACGCTGGTGATGGCCGTTAAGGATAAGAGCGGCGACATCGCCGTGCTGCGTACCTTAGGGGCGAAAGACGGTCTTATTCGCGCCATCTTCGTCTGGTACGGTTTACTGGCGGGGCTGTTTGGCAGCCTCTGCGGCGTGGCGATCGGCGTGGTGGTTTCCCTTCAGCTGACGCCGATTATCAACGGGATTGAAGCGCTTATTGGCCATCAGTTCCTGTCAGGCGATATCTATTTTATTGACTTCCTGCCGTCTGAACTGCACTGGCTGGACGTTATTTATGTGCTGGTTACAGCACTTTTACTGAGTCTGCTGGCAAGCTGGTATCCGGCGCGTCGCGCTAGCCGAATTGATCCGGCGAGGGTATTAAGTGGCCAGTAATTTCGTCATGGTTTAGCGGTCTTTTGGCCGCTGAATCAAACAGAGGAATGCATCATGTATTACGGATTTGATATTGGCGGCACCAAGATTGCGCTCGGCGTGTTCGATAAAGATCTTAAGCTACAATGGGAAACCCGCGTCCCCACGCCGCGCGAAAGCTACGATGAATTTTTAACCGCCATTGCCGCACTGGTGGCGCAAGCGGATGAACGCTTTGGCGTCAAAGGCAGCGTTGGCATTGGTATTCCGGGTATGCCCGAAACCGACGACGGCACGCTGTACGCGGCCAACGTGCCTGCCGCCAGCGGCAAACTCCTTCGCGCCGATCTCTCCGCGCTCCTAGAACGCGACGTGCGCTTAGATAACGATGCCAACTGTTTTGCTCTCTCAGAAGCATGGGACGACGAGTTTCGTCGCTATCCGCTGGTGATGGGGCTGATCCTCGGAACGGGCGTCGGTGGCGGGATTGTCATCAACGGTAAGCCCATCACCGGCCGCAGCTACATCACCGGCGAATTTGGCCATATCCGCCTGCCGGTGGATGCTCTGGAGGTCGTCGGACGTGATTTCCCGCTGACCCGCTGCGGCTGTGGGCAGCACGGCTGTATTGAGAACTACCTATCAGGCCGCGGGTTTGCATGGCTTTACGAACACTTCTATCATCAGAAACTTGAGGCCCCTCAAATCATTACCCTGTGGGAGCAGGGGGATGCGCAGGCGCGTGAGCACGTCGAGCGCTATCTGGATCTGCTGGCGGTGTGTCTGGGGAATATCCTGACTATCGTCGATCCGGATCTGCTGGTGATCGGGGGAGGGCTGTCAAATTTCACTGCGATTACGGAACAGTTGTCCGGGCGTCTGACCCGACATTTATTGCCGGTCGCCCGCGTGCCGCGCATTGAGCGTGCGCGACACGGGGACGCAGGAGGCATGCGCGGAGCCGCATTCCTTCATCTCACCGATTAGTTTACGAGGTTATTATGCTGTCGCGTCGCCAGGGTCGACTCAGCCGTTTTCGCAAAAATAAACGCCGCTTACGTGAACGCCTGCGTCAGCGGATCTTTTTCAGAGACAGGATGATGCCAGAAGCGATGGATAAACCCAGAGTGGTGGTGTTGACCGGGGCGGGGATCTCCGCCGAATCCGGTATTCAGACTTTCCGCGCAGCGGATGGACTGTGGGAAGAACACCGAGTTGAAGATGTGGCGACGCCAGAAGGTTTCGCCCGCGACCCGGCGCTGGTGCAGGCGTTCTATAACGCCCGCCGTCGCCAGCTTCAGCAGCCGGAGATTGCGCCGAATGCGGCGCACCTGGCGCTGGCAAAGCTGGAGGAAGCGCTGGGGGATCGTTTTCTGCTGGTCACGCAGAACATCGACAATCTTCACGAAAGGGCCGGAAACCACAACATCATTCACATGCACGGCGAACTGCTCAAGGTGCGGTGCGCATGGAGTGGTCAGGTGCTGGAGTGGAAAGAGGACGTGCTGGACGAAGACCGCTGCCACTGCTGTCAGTTCCCTTCGCGTCTGCGTCCGCATGTGGTCTGGTTTGGCGAAATGCCGCTGGGAATGGATGAGATCTACAGCGCCCTGGCCATGGCGGACGTCTTTATCGCCATTGGTACTTCGGGACATGTCTATCCGGCGGCGGGATTTGTTCACGAAGCGCGACTTCAAGGTGCCCATACGGTGGAGCTTAATCTGGAGCCAAGCCAGGTCGGGAGTGAGTTTGAAGAGAAACATTACGGTCTGGCGAGCGAGGTGGTGCCAACCTTTGTGGATAAACTCCTGAAGGGGCTATAAGAGTAACGGGCGACATTGCGTCGCCCGTTATGCATTAACGGCCTGCTTTTAGCTTCTGATAATATTCTTCATACAGGCGGCTCGCGTCACCGACGTCGTTCTGCCATTCCCCTTTGCTGATGGTTTCAGCGTCCGGATAAAGCGATTTATCATTTGCCACTTCAGGGCTTAAAAGCTTCCGCGCGGCCAGGTTTGGCGTCGGGTAGCCGATAGTTTCCGCCACCTCTTTTGCCACATCCGGGCGCAGCAGGAAGTTGATCAGCTTCAGGGCACCCTCGACGTTTTTCGCATTCGCCGGGATCGCGAGGCTGTCCATCCAGAAGATGCCGCCCTCTTTCGGCCAGACCACCTCAAGCGGCGTCCCGGCCTGACGCGCCACAAACGCAGAGCCGTTCCAGACCATCCCCAGATTCACTTCACCTTCCATATACGGGTTAGCCGGGTTATCCGAGTTGAACGCCGCCACGTTTGGCATCAGCTTTTTCAGTTCGTTATACGCTGCTTCGATCTCTTTCGGATCGGTGGTGTTGCCGGAATAGCCGAGTTTACGCAGCGCCACCTGGAACACTTCGCGCGCATCGTCGGTTAACAGCAGGCTGCTTTTGTATTCCGGCTTCCACAGGTCAGCCCAGGATGAAACCGTTTTGGGATCAATGGCATCGCTGTTGATGCCAATTGCCGTCGCGCCACAGATGTACGGAATGGAGTAGTCGTTGTTCGGGTCGAACGGCTTGTTTAGCATCTCAGGATCGAGGTTAGAAAAATTGGTTAGCTTCGTTTTGTCGATCTTCTGGATCATGCCTTCTTTGCGCATCTTGTCGACGAAATAGGTCGACGGCACCACCAGGTCATACGCGCCATCTTTATAGGTTTTGAGCTTGGCGTACATGGTTTCATTCGACTCGTAGGTCGAATAGATCACCTTGATGCCTGTCTCTTTGGTGAACTGCTCCAGCAGGCCCGGCGGCACATACTCGGTCCAGTTGTAGAAATAGAGCGTTTTGCTGTCATCAGCATGCGCAGCGCCCATTCCGAGCACCAGTGCCGCAGCGGCAAGCATTTTTTTCATTTCTGTGTCCCCTGAGATTTTGTTTTATCACGAGCAATAACCTGGCTGGCAATCACCAGAACCAGCGATAACACCAACAGAATAGTCGCCAGCGCGTTCACTTCGGGTGAAACACCGACTTTAACCATTGAGTAGATCTTCAACGGCAGAATTTCATAGCTCGGCCCGGTGACGAAGGAGGACACGACCACGTCGTCCATCGACAGGGTAAAGCTGAGCAGCCATCCTGCTGCCACGGCGGGCATCGCCAGCGGCAGAATGATTTTGCGCAGAATGGTCATCTCGCTGGCACCCAGATCTTTCGCCGCTTCCAGCATGCGTACGTCGAACCCTTTCAGACGCGCGTAGACGGTTACCACCACAAACGGCAGACAGAAGGTGATATGCGAGAACAGCAGCGACCAGAAACCGAGCTGGACGCCCAGCAGCATAAACAGCACCAGCAGTGAAATGGCCATCACGATATCCGGGGACATCATCACCACAAACAGCATACCGCTGACGAACGGCTTACCGCGAAAACGGTAGCGGTACAGCGCCACGGCGGTCAACGAGCCAATCAGCGTCGCGAAGGTGGCAGAGAATACCGCCATCGTCAGCGAGTGCTGAGCGGCCTGTAGCAGGCTGTCATTGTTCATCAGCAGGCCATACCATTTGGTGGTAAACCCTTGCCAGTTGATCCCGAAGCGCGAGCTGTTAAAGGAGTTCACGATCAAAATGATTATCGGAATATAAAGATACGCATAAATGGCGGTCATAAAACCACCGCGAAGCAGTCGACCGATCATTCCAGCTCCACCTTCTTATTCAGCAGGCGTGAGGCACGCCAGTAAACCAGCAGCATCAGCCCCATCACCACCGTCAGCGTTATGCTGGTGGCCGAGCCGAACGGCCAGTCGCGAATGTTAAGGAACTGGCTCTTAATCACGTTACCGATCAGCAGGTTTTTCGCCCCGCCCATCAGGTCCGAGACGTAGAACAGCCCCATCGCAGGCAGCATGACCAGCAGACAGCCGGCGATAATACCCGGCATGGTCAGCGGAATAATGATGCGGACAAAGGTTTGTAACTTACTGGCGCCCAGGTCTTTCGCTGCTTCCAGCAGCGGTTTATCGAGCTTTTCAATGCTGGAGTAGAGCGGCATCACCATAAACGGCAGCAGGATATAGACCAGGCCGACAATCACCGCGCCCGGGGTGAACATGATGCGGATCGGCGTCTCGATCACCCCCAGCCACAGCAGAAACTCGTTCAGATAACCTTTGGTGCTGAGGAAGATTTTCAGCCCGTAGATGCGGATTAACGAGTTGGTC
Organism: Enterobacter cloacae complex sp. IR5459; assembly: GCF_049238005.1. Classification (NCBI taxonomy): domain Bacteria; kingdom Pseudomonadati; phylum Pseudomonadota; class Gammaproteobacteria; order Enterobacterales; family Enterobacteriaceae; genus Enterobacter; species Enterobacter cloacae complex sp. IR5459. Next base: position 268,511 of record NZ_JBMKIG010000004.1, on the reverse strand, counting down.
CAGAACGGCACAATCAGTAAAAACAGCAGCAGCGGCCGCACTTTTTGCGGCAGGCGGGCCAGGAACCAGGCGAACGGATACCCCAGTACCAGGCAGGCGAGGGTGGCAATCAGCGCCATATTGAGCGAGTGCAGCAGCACGTCAAAATAGAGCGGATCGAGCAGGCGCGCGTAGTTGTCCAGCGTAAAGACCATCGCCACGAAGTTCGCATCGTCGCGGGTCAGGAAGCTGGTCACGATGATCATCAGGTTGGGAAGAAAGACAAACAACACAAGCCAACCGACGATCGTGGCAATCACCACATTCTGGAACTTACTTGTGTTCTTCATCAGCCAGTACAACCTCCCAGCTTTCTACCCAGTTGATGACCATTTTCTGATCCAGCGAGTGGTCGAAGTCCGGATCGTCCTCGTTAAAGAATTCGCTGACCATCACCATTTTGCCGTTTTCCAGTTCGACCACGGATTCGAGGGTCATCCCTTTGTAGTTACGTTCGCGAACGTAACCGATCAGACCTTCGACGTCAGCCGTGTCGTGGATTTCATCAACGCGGAGATCTTCCGGGCGCAGCAGGACGTTGAGCCTTTGCCCCTTTTCCACGGCAAAGTTCACCGTGATGTTGCATTCGCGGCCTTCCACGTTCGCGCGCACGCGCTGCTCGTCCAGACGCTCAATCACCGTGGCGTTGAAAATATTGATTTCACCAATGAAGCTGGCGACGAACAGGTTTTTCGGCTCTTCATAAATTTCACGCGGGGTGCCATCCTGCTCAATCTTGCCGTCGCGCATCACCACGATACGGTCTGACATGGTCAGGGCTTCTTCCTGATCGTGCGTGACAAACACGAACGTAATCCCGAGCTTACGCTGAAGTGCTTTCAGCTCGTTCTGCATCTGCTTGCGCAGCTTGTAGTCCAGCGCGGAAAGGGATTCATCCAGCAGGAGCAGGCGAGGTTTGTTGACCACGGCGCGGGCAATGGCCACACGCTGCTGCTGACCACCGGAAAGTTGATGAGGCTTGCGCTGGGCGAATGCCTCCAGCTGCACCATGCGCAGGGCTTCGGTAACCCGAGGCGGGATCTCGCTGGCCGGTGTTTTTTGCATCCGCAGGCCAAACGCCACGTTCTCAAACACGGTCATGTGCGGGAACAGGGCATAGCTCTGAAAGACGGTATTGACGTGGCGATCTTCGGCAGGAACCTGGGTAATGTCCTGGTTCTCAAGATGGATATGGCCGTTATCGACGCTTTCCAGCCCGGCGATAAGGCGCAGGACGGTGGTTTTGCCGCAGCCGGAGGGGCCGAGCAGCGTGAGAAACTCACCGTCATTGATGGTCAGATTAAGGTCGGAAATGACATCTTTGCCATCGAAACTTTTACGAATTCGTTCCAGTTGCACCAGCGGTGAAAGGGAACGGTGTTGTGTATTCAATTTTCGCGCTGTCCCATATAGACGCCTCAGGCAGCAGACTGAAGCGGGGTTTGTGTGTAACCACCTTGGTGACTCGTAATGAGGGCGGACATTCTACGGCAAACCCATTGAATCGCCAATCCTTCTCACTTATTCATAAGCTACATTTATTAACGCAGAACGATATAAACGTAAAAAGTTCTCGTTTGCGGGATAAAAGTGACCTGACGCAATATTTGCGTTTTGCTGCTTAATGATAATGTTGTCACAAAAAGTGAGGGTGACTGCATGGATAAACTACTTGAGCGTTTCTTACATTACGTTTCGCTGGATACCCAATCTAAGCCGGGGGTCCGACAGGTGCCAAGCACCGAAGGCCAGTGGAAGCTGCTAAATCTGCTGAAAGAGCAGATGGAGGCTATGGGGTTGGTTGACGTCACGCTCAGCGAAAAAGGGACCGTGATGGGAACGCTGCCGGCGAATATTGACGGCGATATCCCGGCAATTGGCTTTATTTCTCATGTCGATACCTCACCTGATTTTAGCGGTAAACACGTTAATCCGCAGATTGTTGAAAACTACCGCGGCGGTGATATAGCACTGGGCATTGGCGACGAAGTGCTGTCGCCAGTGATGTTCCCGGTACTGCATCAGCTGCTGGGGCAGACGTTAATCACCACCGACGGCAAAACCTTGATGGGGGCCGATGACAAAGCGGGCATCGCCGAGATCATGACGGCGCTGGCGGTGCTGAAGGGCAAAAATATCCCGCATGGCGATATCCGCGTGGCCTTCACGCCGGATGAAGAGGTTGGAAAAGGCGCGAAACACTTTGACGTTGAGGCGTTTAACGCGCAATGGGCCTACACCGTTGACGGTGGCGGCGTGGGTGAACTTGAGTATGAAAACTTCAACGCGGCATCGGTAACGATCAAAATCGTCGGGAATAACGTGCACCCGGGCTCTGCGAAAGGAGTGATGGTGAATGCACTGTCGCTGGCTGCGCGTATTCATGCGGAAGTGCCCGCCGAAGAAAGCCCGGAGATGACGGAAGGGTATGAGGGTTTTTATCATCTGACCAGCATCAAGGGGACCGTGGACAGCGCGCAGATGCACTATATTGTCCGCGATTTCGACCGCAAAGCCTTTGAAGCGCGCAAGCGTAAGATGATGGAGATCGCGAAAAAAGTCGGCAAGGGGCTACATCCGGATTGCTATATTGAGCTCATCATCGAAGACAGCTATTACAATATGCGCGAGAAGGTGATGGAACATCCGCACATTCTTGATATCGCCCAGCAGGCGATGCGCGATTGTGACATCGAGCCGGTGATGAAACCGATCCGTGGTGGAACCGATGGTTCACAGCTGTCGTTTATGGGCCTGCCGTGCCCGAACCTGTTTACCGGTGGATATAACTACCACGGCAAGCATGAGTTCGTGACGCTGGAAGGGATGGAGAAAGCGGTGCAGGTGATTGTGCGGATAGCGGAGTTAACCGCGAAGCGGTAAAAAAAGCCCGGTGGCGCTTCGCTTATCGGGCCTACAGGAACGGCTTTTGTAGGCCGGGTAAGGCGTAGCTGCCACCCGGCAAACATCATGGTTCAGTCCTCAAAAAACCAGTACCCGCTGTTAACCAGCGCGGCCAACATGGCGAGGAAGGAGGGATCGTCCAGCGCGTCGCCAAAGGTATCCGCAGTCAGCACCATATGGCTGGCAATCGCTTCCAGCGCCGGGCGATGCGGAGAGTCCAGGCGCTCGCCGTTGACGAATACCTCTTCGCCAATGCGCAGTACACGTAATCCGCCCAGACGAACCAGCTTATCGCCCTGCTGGAGCGCATCATAAATTTCATCTGCCTGATAAGGCGGCTCTGGCGGTGCGACGTCCAGTTCGTGACGCGACTGGCTGATAAACTCGCCAAACCACTGTCTGAAGTGCTCCGGTTCGTTGATCAGATCCAGCATCATCCCGCGCAGCTTATCCAGCTCCTCTGGCAGAATATCCGCCGGATGCTCACGCGCCGGAACGTCCGGATCGCTGTAACGGTAACTGCCCAGCTCACGCTGTAAAACATAGTCAGCAAATCCGCTGATCATCTCGCGCCCGCTTGGCGCGCGGAAACCAACCGAATAGTTCAGCGAGTTTTCCAGGGAATAACCTTCATGCGGGAAGCCCGGTGGGATATAAAGAATGTCACCTGGCTCCAGCTCTTCATCAATGATCCCTTCAAACGGATCAACCTGGAGCAGATCCGGGTGCGGGCAGTGCTGTTTCATTGGCACTTTTTCGCCCACGCGCCAGCGACGGCGACCGGTACCCTGAATGATAAACACGTCGTACTGATCCAGATGCGGACCCACGCCGCCACCGGGAACGGAGAAGGAGATCATCAGATCGTCCATTCGCCAGTCTGGCAGGGCGCGGAAGGGACGCATTAAGGCTGCGGTAGGTTCGTGCCAGTTGTTGACCGCCTGCACCAGTAAAGACCAGTTGTTTTCGCCCAGGTGATCGTAGCTTTCAAAGGGACCGTGGCTGACCTGCCATTTCCCGTCCTGGTGGCTTACCAGACGGCTGTCTACCTCGTTTTCCATCGCCAGACCAGCGAGTTCGTCAGGAGAAATAGGGTCGATAAAATTGCTGATCCCGCGTTTAAGAACGACCGGGCGTTTTTGCCAGTAACGTTCAATAAAGTCGGGCCAGTTAAGCGTTAATTGATAATCCATATTTATGTATTCCGCAGGCTCTTACTGAGTCGGATTATAACGGAAGCCCCGCTCCCTGGCTGCGAGATCCGCGTATTTTTCACATTCCGGGTCAACTATCGTTCGATACGGGATGCTGGCGGCCAAAAATGACTTCCATCCGGGCTCCGCCCAGCAAACTTTCACCGGTTTCAATCTTGCCCTCGTACTGATCGACAATTTCCCTGGCGACGGATAATCCGACGCCCTGGCCTGGCCGCAGCGTATCGGCGCGCTGGCCGCGATCGAACACCACTTCGCGTTTATTACGGGGAATGCCAGGACCATCATCCTCAACGATAATATGCAGTTCGTTATCCGTTACCCGCGCGGAAACCTCGACAAACTCCAGACAATATTTGCAGGCGTTATCGAGCAGGTTTCCCATCACTTCCATAAAGTCATTCTTCTCGCCAACAAAGCTAATTTCCGGTGAGATATCCAGACTGATGTTGACCCCTTTACGCTGGTACACCTTGTTCAGCGCCGAGGTGAGGTTATCCAGCAGCGGGGCTACCGGGTGCAGTTCACGGCTCAACAGAGCGCTTCCGGAGCGCATGCTCGCGCGGTGCAGGTAATAGCCGATCTGCTGTGAAATACGGCTGATTTGTTCCAGCATCACCGGCTCTGCATCATCCACGCTCATTTTCGAACTGCGCATGGAACGCAGGGTACTCTGCATCACCGCCAGCGGGGTTTTCAGGCTGTGCGTAAGGTCGGTGAGCGTCGTGCGATACTTGTCGTAGCGTTCACGTTCGCTTTTCAGAAGGCGGTTGAGGTTGCGCACCAGGCTGGTCAGTTCGCGCGTAGTTTCCGGGTTCAGCTTCTCGCGGTGATGTTCTTCCAGCTCGCGCACCTCTTTGGCAAGGGATTCAATCGGGCGGAGGCTCCACCATGCAGCAACCCACAGGAGAGGGATCACCAGCAGCAGGTTGGCAGCCAGAACATACACAAACCAGTTCCATACCATATATGAGCGTTTCAGCTCAACCGGGATGGTATCGATCACCACAATGGTTAACTGCGGCATGTTCAGGGTGGCGGGATAAAGGTTGATGGCCACAGAGTGGGTCATCTCCGTGTCGTCATCTTCGGCACGGATCTCATTAAGCTTGATCTGTAAGGCGCGATCGTCACGCAGCAGGCTGCTGGTGGAGTTGAGATCGGCTTCTATTTCATGAAAACCGTTGGTTTTCAGCCATTCCGGACGGATGCGCTTTTTCAGCCACGGGACATCGCGCTGGGCCCACAGCAATTTCCCTTTTTCATCGTAGATCAGCGCCAGCGTCGGGCTCTGCTGATTCAGGTTTTCCGGCATCTCGACGGTGATTCGGTTGTTCTCCCACTTCGCCAGGGTATAAAACAGGTTACTTTCGCCGCGAAGCAGGCGGAAGGTGGTTTTATCGAAGCTCACGCTATACCCGACCAGCGCCACCATCCCGTAAGAGAGCGACAGCACCAGCACGACGGCGGCGGTTGCCAGCAAAAAGCGAACCCGCAGCGAAAGGGGTAAAATGTGACGCAAAATCCCTTTCATTTAGCGTAATTCAAACAGGTAGCCCTGACCACGCACGGTGGTGATCACGTCATGCGGGTACTGCGCCTGAATTTTTTTACGCAGGCGGCCCATCAGCACGTCAATGGTGTGGCTTTCGCGCAGTTCGGCATCCGGATAGAGCTGAAGCATCAGGGAATCTTTGCTCACCACTTTACCGTTGTTACGGATCAGCGTTTCCATGATGGTGTATTCGAATGCGGTCAGCTTGATCACTTCATCATTAATAGAAAATTCGCGGCGGGAGAGATCCACCTGGAATGGCGGCAGAGAGATCACCTGCGACGCCAGCCCGCTGTTGCGGCGCAGAAGCGCCTGCATACGCGCGGCGACTTCTTCAATATGGAAGGGTTTGGTCACGTAGTCATCCGCGCCAGCGCTCAGGACTTCAACCTTGTCCTGCCAGCCTTCACGGGCAGTTAGCACCAGCACCGGCAGGGAAACGTCATGGCTACGCCAGCGGCGGATAAGGGACAATCCGTCTTCATCCGGTAGCCCTAAATCGACAATGGCGATGTCCGGCAGGTGTTCATTGAGATAATAATCGGCCTCTTTTGCGTCTTCAGCATCGTCCACCTGATGACCCATCTCCTGAAGTTGAACTTTCAGGTGATGACGTAGCAATGCGTTATCCTCAACAACCAGTACGCGCATCATCACTTCTCCCTTTATAAATGGTATGAATAGTTTAACGCTGATTATTCAGGTTGACACCAGCGCGATGAAATTAAATGATTTTTTTGCATGCTCCAGAACACAGGGGGCATGACGCCAGGCGCGGGTAATATAAACGGACTTGTTTTCGCAAGCTTCTGCAATCCGGATAAAACAGCCATCCGTTTATGAAATGTTGAAGGCGAGTCGCTTTTTTGACAGAAGGGTCACGCCAGTTTTGTAAAGATTGCCCTTTTTTTTGTAAGGATGTTCTCACTATGTATGCCTTTGTCTATGCTTATTTTATGGTGCGAAATTAGATTTGCATAAGATGTGCCAGAAAAGCAGCATTTTTACACGACAAAACAGCAATATAGCGAGTAAAGAGGGTTTTATGGAATGGAAGGTTGTTGAGACTATTGCGAGCCCGGAAAGCGGAACTATCTTTTGCAAAGTTGAAACACAGTATGGCCTGAATTATATCCTGTGGTTAAAGGGAGATTATTACGTTCGTACAGGTGAAATCATCACCACCTCAAACCAGGGGATCCTGATTAACGATCGACGCCGTAGAGTATGGATAGCGCAGGCAATGCCCTTTACATCCATAGGCTGGATGGGGTTCAAACAGAAAAACGCGTGTCCAGGCAACCGGCAAGAGATGGATCGTCCGTGCACGGCTGAAACCCCGTGCCAGTTCAAACTGTGCCCGTTCGGCTTAAAACGATATATTCCGGAAAGTTATTCCACGACGAAAATTAACAACCATCCTGACGGCAGGCTTTAATCCCGGCAAAACAGGTAATGTGACGTGAAAACATCAACTCGATGATGAAAAACAGCCCCCTTTCCGGATGGAAAGGGGGAAGGGCGATTACTTCAGCTCGTCAACCATAGTGATGGCACGGCCAATATAGTTTGCCGGGGTCATCTCTTTCAGGCGCGCTTTTTCTTCTTCGGGCAGCGCCAGACCATCGATAAACTGTTTCATACCCTCAGCATCAACGCGTTTACCGCGGGTCAGCTCTTTGAGTTTCTCGTACGGTTTTTCAATGCCGTAACGACGCATCACGGTCTGAATCGGCTCCGCCAGCACTTCCCAGTTGTGATCCAGCTCGTCCAGCAGACGGTCGCGGTTAACTTCCAGTTTGCTCACACCTTTCAGGGTGGACTGGTAGGCGATCAGCGCGTAGCCAATACCTACGCCCAGGTTACGCAGCACCGTGGAGTCAGTCAGGTCGCGCTGCCAGCGGGATACCGGCAGCTTGCTCGCCATATGCTGCAACACGGCATTCGCCAGACCCAGGTTACCTTCGGAGTTTTCGAAGTCGATTGGGTTCACTTTGTGCGGCATGGTGGACGAACCGATTTCCCCGGCAATGGTTTTCTGCTTGAAGTGGTTCAGGGCGATGTAACCCCATACGTCACGATCGAAGTCGATCAGGATGGTGTTGAAGCGCGCAATGCAGTCAAACAGCTCGGCGATGTAGTCGTGCGGCTCAATCTGGGTGGTGTACGGGTTCCACTGGATCCCCAGAGAGGTCACAAATTCTTCGCTGAACTGGTGCCAGTCCACTTCCGGGTACGCGGCGATGTGGGCGTTGTAGTTACCCACCGCGCCGTTGATTTTGCCGAGGATCTCAACCTGCTCCAGCTGACGATACTGGCGTTCCATGCGGTACGCCACGTTCGCCATTTCTTTACCCATGGTAGATGGGGTTGCTGGCTGGCCGTGAGTACGGGACAGCAGCGGAATGTCGCGGTATTCCACGGACAGCGCTTTCACCGCATCAATGATTTTACGCCAGTAAGGGAGTACCACCTCTTTCCGCGCGGTAGAGAGCATCAGCGCGTGAGACAGGTTGTTAATATCCTCAGACGTACAGGCGAAGTGAATAAATTCAGATACCGCGTGCAGGGCAGGGACGCATGCCACTTTCTCTTTCAGGAAGTATTCAACTGCTTTCACGTCGTGGTTGGTGGTGCGTTCGATGGTTTTAATGCGCGCGGCATCTTCTTCGCTGAACTCAGCAACGATTTTATCAAGGTAATCGTTTGCCTTTGCGTCAAAAGCAGGAACTTCCTTGATTGCTGTCTGGGCGGCCAGCTTTTGCAGCCAGCGTACTTCAACCTGAACACGGAACTTCAGCAGGCCATATTCGCTGAAGATCCCGCGCAGCGCGCTGACTTTATCGCCGTAGCGTCCATCGACAGGGGATACGGCGGTCAGTGAGGATAATTCCATAATTCGCAACTCCGGGAGGTTAACAATGAGCAAGAATTTGTTTTGCCTGAGTCGTCAGGCGATGACGAGAAAACATTAACTGTAGGCGGCCACCGCCGACCTGTTGCCACAGCACGGCGGCACGGATGCCTGCCAGCAGCGAAGCGCGTACCTTCGCCTGTACCTGTGGGCTTTGCAATACGGCAGGCGAACCGGTGACCTGAATACGCGGGCCGAGCGGGCTAATCACGTCAACATAGATACCGGCCATCGCGCTCAGCAGGGTCTCAGACTGGAGGTCAAAGTGGTCGAGCTGGCGCTGTAGCCCGGCGATGCGATCGCCCAGGGTATTCATTGCGCCTTTTGCCGCGTTCAGCTTACGTTCCAGCACCATCAGGCTTAAGGTGTAGCGGGTCAGTTCCGCATTCAACCCCTGACGGTTGCTGGCGTTGAGCACGCCGAGCAGAGTTTCAAGACCGAGACGAAGATTGGTTTCACTGCCGCCAAAGACGCCCAGCGTGGAGCCTGGGTTGAGGTCGATAACGCTGTTAAGTGAAACGTGCAGGGCGTCAGCGTCGCAATGACCCTGATGCGCCAGCTGTTGCACCAGACGGGCTGACTGGCAAATTCCCGCCAGCGCCAGGGTGATGTCGTAATAGTTCTTCGCCACACGGTCTCCTTTATGTGTGCAAACGGTTTAAACAGCAGGCAGCGGCAGGCGCTGTTCAATGATCCCACCGCCGAGGCAAATTTCGCCGCTGTAGAAAACAGCAGACTGGCCAGGGGTAACGGCGGAAACCGGCTCGTCGAAACGCACGTCAATGCGATCGTCATCCAGTGCGGTTACGGTGCAAGGGATGTCCGTCTGGCGGTAGCGCGTTTTCACTGTGCAGCGCAGCGTGCCTTTCAGCGGCTCGCGATCGACCCAGTGCAGCTGTTGCGCGATCAGTCCAACGGACATCAGGCGCGGGTGGTCGTGACCCTGAGCCACAACCAGAATATTGTTTTCGACGTCTTTGTCGACCACGTACCACGGATCTTCGCTGCCCTCTTTGGTGCCGCCGATACCCAGACCTTTACGCTGGCCGAGAGTGTGGTACATCAGTCCCTGGTGCTGACCAATCTCATCACCGTCAACGGTGACGATTTTGCCCGGCTGTGCAGGCAGGTAGCGCCCCAGGAACTCGCGGAATTTACGCTCGCCGATAAAACAAATACCGGTGGAGTCTTTTTTCTTCGCGGTGATCAGATCCAGATCTTCAGCAATCTTACGCACTTCCGGCTTTTCCAGCTCGCCGACCGGGAACAGACTTTGGGCAATCTGTTCGTGGCTCAGCGTATAGAGGAAGTAGCTCTGATCTTTATTGCCGTCCAGGCCGCGCAGCAGCTGGCTTTTGCCATTCACATCCGCGCGACGCACGTAGTGGCCAGTCGCAATGTAGTCTGCGCCCAGGTCTTCCGCAGCGAATTCCAGGAAGGCTTTAAATTTGATCTCTTTGTTGCACAGGATATCCGGGTTTGGCGTGCGGCCCGCTTTGTACTCTTCGAGGAAGAGTTCAAAAACGTTGTCCCAGTATTCTGCGGCAAAGTTAACGGTGTGCAGTTCGATGCCGAGCTTATCGCACACGGCCTGCGCATCGGCGAGATCCGCAGCGGCAGTGCAGTATTCCTCGCCATCGTCTTCCTCCCAGTTCTTCATGAACAGGCCCTCCACCTTATAGCCCTGTTGCTGCAACAGGTAGGCGGAAACGGAGGAATCGACACCGCCGGACATGCCGACGATTACTTTTTTCTGGCTGTTATCTGACATGGAATACTCACGACATTGAACTTCAAGGCGGCGTATTCTATCACGCCCCCCCACCATTGACACCCTCTGTAAACGGCCAGTTAAATTCTGCAATGACATCCAGCGGCAGGCGCGCCGTAGACTGCCAGCAGCGGATGCTTTCCGCAACCAGTGGCGAGCGCAGGTTTGGCGCGTTCAGGATCTCCTCTGCGGTCACCCACAGGCAGCGATCGATATCGTCGTCGTGCGGTTCAGTGGCGCACGTTTCGTTAAGCTCAACGGCGAATAAAAAGCGCAGGAAAGGTGTCTGGTCAGGCGCTATCCACTGATGCATACGGATAAAGTGCTGCGGTTCGGCGCGGATACCCGTCTCTTCCCAGAGCTCGCGTTTCGCTGCCTGCAATAAGGTTTCATTGGCTTCAAGATGCCCGGCTGGCTGGTTCCACAGCGCTTTGCCGTTAATGGTCTCTTCCACCACCAGGAATTTCCCCTGCGCGTGGACCACGCAGGCGACCGTAACATGAGGTTTAAACATCAGTTCTCCTTAGGGGTAACATCCCGCCATTCCCCGTTTGCCAGCGAGTCCAGCGTATAGCTGCCCATGGCGTAGCGAATGAGTCGCAGGGTAGGGAAGCCCACATGCGCAGTCATGCGCCTGACCTGTCGGTTGCGGCCTTCATAAAGGGTGATTTTAAGCCAGCTGGTAGGAATGGATTTACGCTCACGAATCGGCGGGTTGCGCGGCCACAGCCACTCGGGTTCATTCACACGTTCAATACCAGCCGGCAGGGTGGGACCGTCGTTCAGCGTTACGCCGTTGCGCAGCTTTGCCAGCGACGCGTCGTCCGGCTCGCCTTCAACCTGCACATAGTAAATTTTTCCGGTACGTTTGCCCGGCTGAGTAAGCCTGGCCTGGAGCACGCCGTCATTGGTAAGGACCAGCAGCCCCTCGCTGTCGCGATCCAGGCGTCCCGCTGCGTAGACTCCCTGTACGGGGATAAAGTCCTTCAGCGTGCTGCGCCCGGCCTCGTCGGTAAACTGCGGCAATACATCGTAGGGTTTATTGAACAGTATGACCCGCGTTGGCTGGGGTTCTGGCGTTCTTCTGGTGGCTTGTCGTGAGCTGAATCGCTCAACCCGGTGTTTTCTAAAAGAAGTTTTCGTCATGGTATTTTCAGGCGTTATCAATTGCCGCATTATAGCCTAATAACGAAGACCTTTCATGGCGTCGGACAATCAGGTACTATCGGAAGGCTCATTACAATTTATTAACATAAGATCAGTAACAACCAGAAGCGCTCGAAGGAGAGGTTAATGGAAAGCAAAGTAGTTGTTCCGGCGGAAGGTAAAAAGATCACCCTGCAAAACGGCAAGATTAACGTTCCTCACAACCCGATTATCCCGTTCATTGAAGGCGACGGTATCGGTGTAGACGTTACCCCGGCGATGCTGAAAGTGGTTGATGCCGCTGTTGAGAAAGCCTACAAAGGCGAGCGTAAAATTTCCTGGATGGAAATTTACACCGGTGAAAAATCCACTCAAGTTTATGGCCAGGACGTCTGGCTGCCAGCCGAAACGCTGGACCTGATCCGCGACTATCGCGTTGCTATCAAAGGCCCTCTGACCACGCCAGTTGGCGGCGGCATTCGCTCCCTGAACGTGGCGCTGCGTCAGGAACTGGATCTGTATGTGTGTCTGCGTCCGGTGCGTTACTACCAGGGCACTCCAAGCCCGGTTAAGCACCCGGAACTGACCGACATGGTTATCTTCCGTGAAAACTCTGAAGACATCTACGCGGGTATCGAATGGAAAGCGGACTCTGCTGACGCAGAAAAAGTGATTAAATTCCTGCGCGAAGAGATGGGCGTGAAGAAAATTCGCTTCCCTGAGCATTGCGGCATCGGCATCAAGCCGTGCTCCGAAGAAGGGACCAAGCGTCTGGTGCGTGCCGCCATCGAATACGCTATCACCAACGATCGTGACTCTGTGACCCTGGTGCACAAAGGCAATATCATGAAGTTCACCGAAGGCGCGTTCAAAGACTGGGGCTACCAGCTGGCGACCGAAGAGTTCGGCGGTGAACTGATCGACGGCGGCCCATGGCAGAAAATTAAGAACCCGAACACCGGTAAAGAGATCATCATTAAAGATGTGATTGCCGATGCGTTCCTGCAACAGATCCTGCTGCGTCCTGCTGAGTATGACGTGATCGCCTGTATGAACCTGAATGGTGACTACATCTCCGATGCGCTGGCAGCACAGGTGGGTGGTATCGGTATCGCCCCGGGCGCGAACATCGGTGACGAGTGCGCCCTGTTCGAAGCCACTCACGGTACTGCACCGAAATACGCAGGCCAGGATAAAGTCAACCCAGGCTCTATCATTCTGTCCGCAGAGATGATGCTGCGTCATATGGAATGGTTCGAAGCCGCAGACCTGATCGTTAAGGGTATGGAAGGCGCGATTAACGCGAAAACCGTCACCTATGACTTTGAACGTCTGATGGAAGGCGCTAAACTGCTGAAATGCTCAGAGTTTGGCGACGCGATTATCGCGAACATGTAATCCACTCGCTGGGTTAAATGACAACGGGAGCCTGAGGGTTCCCGTTTTTTATGCACACAAGACGGAAACAACGCTATGACCCATGATATCCCGCTCAAGTATTATGATATCGTCGACGAGTATGCGACTGAAACGGCGAAACCGGTAGAAGAGGCAGAGCGTACGCCGCTGGCACACTATTTCCAGCTGCTGCTCACTCGCTTATACAACAATGAGGAAATCAGTGAAGAGGCGCAGCGGGAGATGGCTGTCCAGGCGGAGATAGACGAATCGCGCATTGACGATATTGCGAACTTCCTGAATCAGTGGGGCAATGAATAACGCATCATCGCGCTGAGTCTGCCAGCAGCCTGGCGAGGTCGTGCCGGGTTAGCGACTTTGAAAAGTACCAGCCTTGTACGAGGGCATCGGGGTATCTCTGCGCGATGAACTGAAATTGTGTTTCGCTTTCAACCCCTTCAAAAACCAGGGTTTTGTTCAGTTTAGCGAGCGCGTCGCTGAAGATCACCAGGATATCCTGTTTATAGTGCTCGCTGATGCCGTCCACTAACGACTTATCTACCTTGATTTCGTCATATTTGAGATTTGTGAGCCTGGCAAGATTAGAGTTTTGCACGCCAAAATCGTCTATTGAAATTTTGACGCCTGCCGATTTAAGCTCCTCACAAAACTCTTCAAGGATGGCCGAGGTGGAAACACCATTCTCGGATAACTCAACTTTGATTAACGATAAAGGAATCGCGTTCTCTGAGCATGCATGACGTAATACCGACAGGAATTTGCCGTCTTCAATTTCCGTCCGGCCAACGTTCAGTGAAATCATTAACTGATGTTCAGCGGCCAGCGCGGCAATTTCCGCCAGGGATTTCTTTATCATGTTCTGATAATAAACGTTATACAGGCCAATTTTTTTAATTAACGGGATAAACAGCTCAGGAGAAACCTCTTTGTGATTGTTATCCTGCCATCTTGATAACACTTCAACCCCAACGATTTTCTTATCAGCAACCCGAATAACAGGCTGAAAATGAACGCTGATGGTATTCGCTTTTACCGCTTTGACCAGCGTTCGTTCCAGAGAACGTCGGTCTTCATAAAGTCGAAGAGAAAACAGCGTCAGGGATACCCAGATAAAGTATAAAAACAAGCACAGAAGCACCATCACTACGTGGGAGAGCGAAGCCAGTCCGGCATCATGGTGTGTGACGGTAACGCACAAATCCCAGCGTGTACTGCACTCTGTCACAGCCAGCGTAAATAACAGAGACTGTAAGCGGCTGAAGTTTTCTGATGGCGGCGTAACGGTGAAAAAGGTGCGGCCGAAATCTTTAGTGGAAGAACGAAGCGAATAGTTGGCGGTAACGGGGGCAAATTTATCGTAGGCTGAACGGGAGGTGAAAATAATAAGGTGGTTATAGATTGTCGCATTGCCGATAAAGAAATCTTTCTGCGAAAACTGCGCCAGACTGAATCCGTTCTGGGTTTTATGCAGCTCAGGGGGAAGGGCGATGGGATTTGCCAGCTTGCCCCAAAACGCGGTGCAGGTGATTTTCCCCTTTTCAATAAACCCCACATCGGCGAAATAGAGACTACGCATCTTTAATTTTCGGTAGACGTTCAGACTGGCGCTATCGCATCCCTGCACGGTGGTATTTTTAAGCGTACTGGCGATATTTTGTGTTAACTCTTCGGAATAGCTTAAGAGCGTGTGGGAGATCTCCTTCTGCCGGTTCTTTTGCTGCTCAACGATAATGGCGTTAACCGCATACAGCGACAGGACGACCATTAGGGTTGAGATGATAGCAACGGCAATGGCCTTCTTCATTTTCCTGCTGTCCCGCCACGTCCTGAGGTGCAGGGATCTTATCACAGGTCATAAAAGCTACAAGTATGAGAGTTGAGCCGGCACGGAATCGGAAGGAAATCCACCCTGCCAGGCTCCTTTCAACTCAGAACCACTCAAACCGTGTTGAGAGCAGTAACAGTAGCGTACTGGCAGAAACAAGATTAAGGCAGATGACGAACTTGCTCGATACGTTCATGTTATCAACGCTTTTTGGTTATTCAGAAGCCACAGAGAATAGCGTTTCACCTCCACAGAAAAAACGCCAGATTTTGGTGGGTTGAGGCAAAAAAAAGCCCACCAAAAAGTGGGCAAGAAATACTGGAAGCAATGTGAGCAATGTCGTACTGAATACCTGAGTTATTTGCTCAACTATTCAGTAATGAGAAAGATAATCTTTCTCAGTAGAAGATGCAACCCCAGGATGTGTGTGGATCGACATTTTTTACTGCTCATATTTTACTCAAACGAGCCGTGTGATTCTTATCACAAATTTCCTTTCTCAGATCCTGTGCTATCCTTTTCTGTGTCGTTGATTTAATGACAAAAACCATACAGAGAGGAAAGCTATGGGAATTTTATCCTGGATTATCTTTGGGCTGATTGCGGGGATCCTGGCGAAGTGGATTATGCCGGGCAAAGATGGCGGCGGTTTCATCGTCACGATCATTCTGGGGATTGTGGGTGCAGTCGTCGGCGGCTGGATCAGTACCCTGTTCGGCTTTGGCAGAGTTGATGGCTTCAACTTCGGCAGCTTTGTCGTCGCGGTGATTGGCGCGCTGGTTGTTCTGTTTATCTACAGAAAAATCAAAAGCTAAATCTGACCTGTGTTAAAAAAGGCTGCCTGACGGCGGCCTTTTTACTTTGGGCGTTACCACCAGCCTAACTGCGTACCGGCGACGGCCACGATGGCGACAATCAGCATGATGATGGTCGTTTTTCTCATTTATGCCCCCGGCGCGGCGTAACCGCCAAGGAAAAACCAGCCTAAAAACACCACCGCTGTGATAAAAATAACCACCGGAAAGAGGATCCCTATTCTCATGCCATCACCTGTTTGAGTTTGTATAAGGCCGTAGAGTGTACGGTTTTAATCTAACGCGACAAAGCCTGTTTTGCTTTTTCCTTTTTTATCCTGATACATCGCGAGGTCCGCGGTGCGCAGGGCGCTATCTTCATCCGTGCTGTGAGGATCAACAATAACGACGCCAAGGCTTGCACCGGGATAAAGAATGGTGGCATTGCCTAACCCGTATTCGCCCGCAATAAGACCATTGAGGCGGGTTTTGATTGCGTTGATCTCTGTACTGGCGTCGCCATCAACGCTGTGACTCAGGCTGGCAACCAGAAATTCATCGCCGCCGAGCCGGCCAATAATCTCATCCTGCGTTTGCTCGTGAGTCAGTCGCTTGCCGACCTGTACGAGAAAGCGATCGCCCGCCTCATGCCCGTACTGGTCATTGATTCGCTTGAAATCATCGAGGTCAATAAAGGCAATCATGACGTTGCGGCTAAGATGGCGCGCCAGTGAGAACAGGGTGGTAAGGTTTTCAAAAATGGCGCGACGATTCGGCAGGCCGGTAAGGGCGTCGGTGTAAGAGTGGGCAATGAGCGCCGCATTTGCTTCACGAAGCTGAAGCACAAGCGACTCTTTCTGAATGTACTGACCAATTAACCCTGCAAAGAGCCTGATCACCTGCTCGCCACGCTCGCTGAACTGTTTCTGTGCGGTGCTGGCAGCGCAAAGCGTGCCGTACAGAGAACCGTCAGCCAGGTGAACCGGCACGCTCATATAGGTTGTAATACCCAGTGCTTTTGCCGCTTCACACTCCGGCCAGCGGTCAGGCACCTCGTTACTGAACAAAGTGTCGCTATCCATGGCGCGCTTACAGAGCGTTTCGTCCCAGGGCACGCTGAACCCTTCCGGGATTTGCATTTGCTTGCTGTTACGGGCATATAAAATGTGCTGCAAACGCGCGTTAATATCGATTTTGGTCAGGTAGGTTGATTCCATATCCGTCACAATTTCCAGCATTTCCAGTAGCTGACGCACCAGACTGTCGAGAGATTGCTCAGTGGAGAGGGTTTCTGAAACACGGGCAAGAATGATATCTGACATGAGGCAGGTTGACTCCCATGCAGAAGACCTCTGTATCTGCATGTTATGCTGAAAATTTAGACTCCGGTCATAGTAAAACATGAACAGGATTAATTTTATAGATTCTTCTGAAAGCGGATGAGGGAGAGGCTAAAAAAAGCCCCGATATTGAGATCGGGGCAAAACATCTTGATTACGGAATGATGTTCTCTGGTCAGTGTGAGAACAGGTATCACTATAAGAGGGAATCGTGCAGGTTTAATGGAGAAATCATGGAGAAAACGGCGATGACCCGTTACTCTGACGTTTTTACACCCTGAAGGATCATGATAATGAAATATCTTCTCCTGGCGCTGGTTGTACCGCTGGCCGCCTGCTCAACAAAGACCACCCCTCCTGATGCGCCTCAACCGCCGCACGCTATTGGTATGGCAAACCCGGCGTCAGTGTACTGTCTGGAGAAAGGGGGAGAGCAAATCCCTGTTCAAAGCCCGCAGGGTGTACGTACCGAGTGCAAATTACCAGGCGGGGAAGTGATCGATGAATGGGATCTCTACCGCCGCGATCACCCGCAACCAACCAGATGACAAGGGCAATAAAACTGCGATACACTTCTCTTTAGGATTATTCTTAGCCAGTTTCTGGCAGTACGTTTGCGAGAAGAAGTATGTTTCAGTTAAAACCGGGCAGCATGGCGATGATCGTGGGTGCGCGTACGGCGGCAGGCCGTCGAAATATCGGTAAATCCGTGGAGCTGTTTGGCCTTTGTCAGCCGGGCCAGCGTTTTGTAAACCCGGTTAACGGCGTCATGACGCAATTACCTGATACTTCAGCACGTGCGCTGTGGCTGGTCACCGGTGATGTTTACGCCTTTGATAACCAGCACGGTTTTGCGTTTGTTCGCCCGGAACATTTGATGCCGCTTACTCCCGACGAGATGCCACACAACGTGGATGAGCTGGCGATCGGTTAATCACAGTTTACGTAGCCAGTCCGCCAGTACCCGCGCGTGATTCTGCTCCCTGTTTTTCGCCCCGTAGAGTAGCGTCACGGTCTGCTGTCGGGCGAGGGCCGCCAGGCGTTTGCCTTCATCCTGATGCTGCGCCAGCTCTTTACGATAGGCTTCACTGAACGCAGTGAAATCTATCGTTTCACTGTGAAAAGCTTTTCGCAGTTCGCTGGACGGCGTTAGCGATTTACACCACTCATCACAGGCGAGGTCGGTCTTTTTTATTCCTCGCGGCCAGAGTCTGTCTACCAGCACCCGGTAACCATCGTCTGACGTTGCCTGTTCATATACGCGCTTACATTGAATCATCCGTTTTCCTCCTGCCGTGCGACGTTCGGCAAGAACACTATAGCACCCGGCTTTTATCCACCCAATTTAAGGTATTGTGATAATTGCAAAAGATCGGTAGTCTGAGGCTCCTTATGTTATCTGAAAATCCTCCGGCATAAGGAATCTCTCATGGAACTCTCCCCGGTTAAAACGACGCTGCGCATTGCGCTGGTTGGTGATTTCAATCCTGATGTTATTGCGCACCAGGCGATCCCGCTGGCGATTGACGACGCCGCTGCGGTTCTGGATCTCACCGCTGATTATGACTGGCTCGCCACGCCTGAGCTGACCAGCCCCGAAGACCTCGTCGGGTATGATGCCATCTGGCTGGTACCGGCAAGCCCGTATAAAAACACCGAGGCGGCGTTTATTGCGGCGCGTTACGCGCGTGAGAATAGCATCCCCTTTCTCGGCACCTGCGGCGGGTTCCAGCATGCGCTGATTGAGTATGCGCGTAATGTACTGGGCTGGCACGATGCAGGCCATGCCGAAACCGATACCGAGGGAAGGATGGTGATTGCGCCGCTGACCTGCTCGCTGGTAGAAAAAACCGACGCGATAGAGTTGCGGAATAACACGCTGATTGCCAAAGCGTATGGCAAGCCGGAAATTCAGGAGGGGTATCACTGCAATTACGGTGTCTCGTCTGAGTTTGCCAGCCAGCTTGAGCGGGGCGACATGCGCGTAACGGGCTGGGACGAGCAGGGCGAGATCCGCGCGGCAGAGCTGATAACCCATCCTTTCTTTGTCATCACCCTGTTCCAGCATGAGCGGGCTGCGCTTCAAGGGCGACCTGTCGTGCTGGTACAGGCCATGCTGCGGGCGGCGCAGGGATAAAAAAAGCAGACCGTCAGGTCTGCCTTGAATGTCAGCGGGGTGTGATCTCCCGGTCACGCCCGGCCAGCATGCCGCACAGGGCCATCACTACCGCAGCCAGCGCACAGGCCAGCAGCGGAATGCGCCAGTCTCCGGCGGTATCGTGAATTTTCCCCATCAGCGGTGGGCCACAGGCCGCCAGAAGATAGCCAATCGACTGTGCCATGCCGGAGAGCGCCGCGGCCTGATGTGCCGAGCTGGCGCGCAGTCCGATAAACGTCAGGCCGAGGATCATGGTGGCGCCGGATCCAAAGCCAAACACCAGCGTCCAGACGACGGCCAGCCCCGGCGCGAACCAGAACCCGGCCGCACTGACAGCGCACATCAGAGCGACAAGCCCGGCTATGCCACGCTGATCGTTAAGACGGTGCAGGATCAGCGGAATGGCGAGACCGGGAACAGCGGTTGCCAGCTGGAGAAGCCCGTGCATGGAGCCAGCCTGCGTTTCGCTGTAGCCGTGGCTAAGCAAAATCGCGGGTAACCAGCCGATAATGACATAGTAAATCAGCGAGTTAATGCCCATAAAAAGCGTCACCTGCCAGGCGAGTGCCGAGCGCCAGATAGCCCGGTTGTGCAACGCGCCCGCGCCGGTCAGGGTGGCGGCCGGCCTCTGGCGCCATTGCGGTAACCACAGCAGCAGCGCCACCAGCGGGAAGAACATCAGCATCAACAGCGCTCCGTGCCAGCCACCACTCCCCAGCGACAGCGGGACGATCAGCGCCGACCCTGCGGCAGCGGCGGCCCCCATCGTCAGCGAATACGCCCCCGTGAGTTTTGCGACCTGGCCCGGAAAATCACGTTTGATTAAGCCAGGTAACAGGACATTGCCCAGCGCAATCCCACAGCCCACGATCGCCGTACCGATAAACAGCAGCGCGGCCGACGGCAGCGAACGTACGCCAATCCCGATGCAAATCAGCAGCAGAGCGATAAAAAGGCTGCGCTCCATGCCTAGGCGCCGGGCGACGCCTGCGGCAAGGGGAGAGATAAAGGCGAAGGCAAGCAGGGGCAGCGTTGTGAGCAGGCCGGTTTGCGCCGTGCTTAAGCCATAGTCCTGTCGGATGGTGTCGAGCAGGGGGGCGACACCGGTAAATGTGACGCGCAGCGTCGTGGCGATCATCAGGATGCCTGCAACCAGCAGTGCACCCTGTTTCCCGGAAGGTTGAATAGCAGTAGTCATTATTGTCTCTTACGTTCAGGCGAGCGCATACCATACCGATTTAAGTTGTGGTTGAAATCAGGCTAAAATGACAGTTTATCGCTAATATCGGACAACTTTATGTACGGACTGGGGCTCGACGGCTACGATCCCGATAGCCAGCACGACGCGGCGGTGGCCTTTCGCATCCGCGTGGTGGCACAGGAACAATTTATTCCGCTGCATCAGCACCGCAAAGGGCAGCTGATTATGGCGCTGGGTGGAGCGATCACCTGTGAAGTGGAGAGCGCGATGCTGATGGTGCCGCCCCAGTATGCGGTGTGGATCCCAGGACAAACGCCGCACAGCAACAAGGCGACGCCCGGCGCGCAGCTCTGCCTGCTGTTTATTGAACCCGGTGCGCTCGAATTGCCGACGCGTACCTGTACGCTGAAAATATCGCCCCTGGTGCGGGAGCTGGTGCTGGCGCTTGCGGACAGGTCACGGGAAGAGTTGCCTCTTCCCGCTACGGGAAGGCTGGTAGACGTCCTGTTTGATGAACTGCCCCTGCAACCGCAGGAGCATCTACAGCTGCCGGTATCTCCGCATCCAAAAATTCGCCTGATGAGTGAGACCATGGCAAACGAACCTGCCGCCTGGCAGACGCTGGCGCAGTGGGCAAGCCACTTTGCCATGAGCGAACGCAATCTGGCGCGGCTGGTGGTGAAAGAGACCGGCTTAAGCTTTCGCCGCTGGCGGCACCAGCTCCAGCTGATTGTCGCATTGCAGTTTTTGATCGGCGGGAAGTCGGTCCAGCAGGCGGCGCAGGCGCTGGGGTATGACTCCACCACCGCCTTCATCACCATGTTTAAGAAAGGGCTGGGACAGACGCCGGCCCGCTATATCGCCAGCCTGACTACGACTTCCCGATAAACAGCGAAACCAGACCGGCAGCAATCAGCGGGCCAACCGGCACGCCACGAAACAGCGCCACGCCTAACACGGTGCCCACCAGCAGCCCGGCCACCAGCGAAGGCTGGCTGCTCATCAGCGTCACGCCGCGACCGCCAAGCCACGAGACAAAAACGCCCACCGCAATCGCCACCAGCGATTTCCAGTTTACAAAGGAGTGCAGCAGCGTTGAGGCCGGTAGCGTTCCGCTGGCAATCGGGGCCATCACGCCGATGGTCAAAATAATGATCCCGATGGTAAGCCCCTGTTTTTCTATCCACGGGAAGAAGGTGTTCAACGGTGTGACGCGAACGATGATCAGGACCAGAATGGAAATCGCGACGGTGGTGTTGTGGCTGACAAAACCCAGTGCAGCCAGGGCCAGAAGTATGAGCAGTGTAGGGTCGAACATGACGGGATCCTTGCCAAAAATAGTAAGCCTGCTTACTTTACGCGCAAACGCGTCGGCAGGCAGGCTTTACTGAAAAAATTGTCTATCTTTGGGCACTTGCCTGACGTCAGTCCACCAGTTGCTGGATAAGCGGACTCCCTTCGCGGATAAACACCGGGATGGTTTCCAGCGCCGCAGGCACCCGGATATGCTCCCCACCGGCGTAGCGCTCACCGTTGAGAGCGACCCAGCTATTGCCCGTCGGCAGCCAGACATCGCGCTCACGCTGGCCGGCCTGCATAACCGGTGCCACCAGAAGATCTTCGCCAAACAGATACTGATCTTCACACGCCCAGCTCTGCTTGTCCTGCGGATAGTGCCAGAATAGCGGACGCATGAGCGGGTCTCCGTGCAGATGAGCCTGCTGGTACAACGCGTCAATATACGGGCGCAGGGTTTCGCGCACGGTAAGCCAGCGCTGCATGATGGCGTAATTCTCTTCTCCGTAACTCCACAGCTCATTAGGCGAACCGCTGTTACACTGAGGAATGCCGTCACGGTAGCGCTCCGGAGGCTGGATCTGCGGTTCGCGATAGCCGTGCATGCGTAGAACCGGTGTAAACACCGCCCACTGGAACCAACGGATCAGTAATTCGTGGAACGCCGGGTCGTTAACGTTCCCTCCCTGGAAGCCGCCGATATCGGTCGTCCACCATGGGATCCCCGCCAGCCCCATATTCAGTCCCGCGGCGAGTTGATTGCGAAAAGCATGGAATGAGGAGTGGACATCACCCGACCACGCCAGCACGCCGAATCGCTGGCTGCCTGCCCAGGCGCAGCGTACAAGGTTAACAATGTCGGTTTCACCGTTTGCCTGGAGCCCATCGTAAAAGCCCTGCGCAAAATCACGCGGGTAGCGATTGCCCACTTCCAGTACCGGACCGGCGTGGTAGCGATAGTTGTCAAAATCATAGGCGCGGTATTCCGGTTCCGCTTCGTCCAGCCAGAACAGCTTAATGCCCATGTCGTAGTAATTTTTCTTCACCGTATCCCAGACGAATTTCCGCGCCTCAGGATGGGTCGCATCAAAGAAGGTGGTATTGCCCATAAAGTCGAGGTTGACCTGCACGCCACGTTCACTGCTGACCAGCCAGCCTTTGGCTTTCATCAGCGGATAGAGAGGGCTGCGCGCCTCTACCGTTGGCCACACCGACACCATCAGCGCAATACCCATTTCGCGCAGCTCGTCGACCATCCCTTCAGGGTCGGGCCAGTCTACGGGGTCGAAGCACCAGGTGCCCTGATTCGGCCAGTGGAAAAAGTCGATGACCATTACCGACAGCGGCAGATTACGGCGGCGATACTCCCGCGCAACCTCAAGCACCTCCTGCTGGGTACGGTAGCGTAATTTGCACTGCCACAGCCCGCTGATAAACGCCGGGGCGGCGGGCGGAGTTCCGGTGGCTTTTACATACTGGCGGGTGATATCCGCCACCGTGTCAGCGGCGGTGATCCAGTAGTCCATTTCTCCCGTCACGCGGGCGCGCCATTCCGTCTGATTTTTTGCAAAGCTGGCTTCACCAATCGCCGGATTGTTCCACAGCAGGCCATAGCCAAGGCTGGACTGCATAAAGGGCACGCTGGCCTGGGAGTTGCGCTGCGCCAGTTCCAGCGTACAGCCTTTCAGATCCAGCCACGGCTGTTGATACTGACCCATGCCATAGATGCGTTCATCCGGACGCGATTCAAACCGGACGGTGAGCTGATATTTTCCCCCCATTAGCGGCTTAAATTCACGGCCATCCAGCTTCAGGGCGCTGACATATTTATCCTGACTCTTCTCGCTGGCACCGATACCCACCGTTGAACGCTGGCGCCACATCTCTTCCAGCAGCAGTTCGCCGCGCTGATTGTAGAAGGCCAGCTGACCTTTAAGGTTCAGCGTCGCGGTAATATTGCCGTTGCGCAGCGTCAGGCTTTCCGCTTCGGCGATAATCTCAGCCTGGCAAGGGGCGGCGGGCAACAGTGCCTGTAAGGCGTCCTCAAAAGCCGGGGAGCAGGTGGCCCTGACGCGCAGGCTGTTTTCTCCCCACGGTTCAATACGCAGGATCTGGCGTTCAAAACGCCATTCGATGCTGTTGGAATGTTGAATCAGCTCACTCATGGATAACGTGTCCTTCTAAACAGGGTGTTTGGCGAGATGGATGGATTGCATTGTGCTGTCGTCGAGCTTATACCAGCGCAGCGTGGCAAACGCGCAGAGTGACAAGACGCCAGGCACGACGGTGAAGAGGGCGATGATGCAGTACATGGCCGTGTTGGTCTGCTCCGGGGCATTGGCAACATAACCGCTTAAGCCCAGCGTCCAGCCAACAATCGCGCCGCTGATCGCCATCCCCAACTTGAGTACGGCGAGGAAAGTGGAGAAGATCACGCCGTCCATGCGTTTGCCCTGTTTCCATTCGCCGTAATCGGCGACGTCCGCCATCATTACCCACATCAGCGTGGTGGTGGCCTGGTAAAGGGTGGAGACGATAAACGTCATGGGCACCAGAATAAGCACCGACTTAGGCGCAAAGAACAGAGCGATGCTGAGTACCCCCGCCAGTACGGAACAGTATCCAAACATCTGCACTTTGCTGACGTTCTGCGTCAGACGTTTGGCCAGCGCGCTGCCTGCGGCTTTCCCGAGAATATGCGCCCCGAGCATCCACATAAAATAGCTTGCGCTACCGAGATAATAAGTGACGAAATACATCATTGCGCCAAGGCGAATAACGCCAAAACCAATGTTGGTTAATACCAGGACGGCGACAATCCGCCATTGGTCGTTTCGTAATAAATCCCGCAGTTCCGCAAGATAATTATTGTGGGTAGCGGGAGCCTTAATACGTTCACGCGTATTGGCGAAGCAGATCCAGAACATGACGACCGCGACGGTCGCCATAATGGCCATTGCCCAGCGGTAGCCCAGTAATTTATCGTCGCCACCTAAAAACTCTGCCAGCGGCATCATAAAGAATGTCGACAGCGCGCCACCCAAAGTGGCAAGGAAAAAGCGATAAGACTGGAGGGAAATTCGCGCATCGTTGTCGGGCGTAATCACCGCGCCCATGGAGCAATAGGGAATATTGATTGCGGTATACATCAGCATCATCAGGGTATAACTGACGGTAGCGAAAATCATTTTACCGTGCAGATCGAGGGACGCCGGCACGGCGTAGGTCAGCAGACAACTTGCGCCAAAGGGCAGCGCCAGCCACAGCATCCAGGGACGGAATTTGCCCCAGCGCGTGCGCGTCCTGTCAGCGATATAGCCCATCGCCGGGTCTATTATGGCATCGGCGGTTCTCGCCAGAAGAAACATGGTGCCCACGAATGCGGCAGGTAGCCCCACCACGTCCGTATAGTAAAACGTCAGAAAAATAATGACGTTATCCAGCCCAATATGGCTCGCCATATCGCCTAACCCATAACTGATCTTTTCTTTACGGGTAATTATCTCGGTCATTGTATTCACCTTGCCAGTGTAAGGTTTATTTTTGAGGTGCTCCGTAAACAGGGTTAACCAGGATGAAAAGGTTAACAATTGCGAGATCTGGCATCGGGGTTACGTAAATTTCTTTTCGTGATACCGGTAACAAATAAAGTATTTAAACAGTGACTTTATACGGAGAAGGATAGTTAACAGCGAATCGTTTCAGCGAAAAAAATCGTCTTTTCGCGGACGCGTCATTGTCATTTAGCTGTCATTGTGGGGGAGTAAAAAAGAGGTAAATGGGCAAAGCAGAGGGCATCATGAACGATCCTATGTTTGTCGAAACGCTAATTATTTCCTCATCATTTTTTATCATCGCGATTATTTTGATTGCTTCCGTGCTGCTGCTGGAAAACGGCTGACCGTTAGCCAGCCGCTGTATTTATTGTTTACGGAACGTCACCAGTTCAGGACGGGCGATACGCAGATAGTCCTGGGTATCCATTATCACCGATTTTTCCAGCAGGCCGGCGTTAAAGGCGATTTCATCGAAGCGCTCAAACAGCAGCGGATCGGCGACCAGCGTCAGATCCGGATGAAAGCTGAAGGGGGGAATGGCGCCGAAAACGCAGCCGGTAAGCGCATCCACTTCTGCCGGACTGGCGAGAGAGGCCTTTAGCCCACCGAAATGGCTGGCCAGCAGGCTCAGATCGGCCTGCCGATCGGCGGCAAGGATTGCCAGAATATGTTTCTTAACGCCGTTGCCTTTTACCTTGCAGACCAGTGCTTTTGCACCCTGCCGGAGATCGGTCCCGCGAATTTCACTGACCGCTTCGCATTTCCCAACGGCCTCATGCGCCACCACGCGAAAGCGCGCCTCCTGCTCGGTTAATAAGCTGATTAGGCGCTGATGGGTCGTCGTCCCGGTCACGTCATCAGACATAACGATTTCACCTGTGATTTGCCAATACGTAGCTTGCTACATTAGCACGGGACGGAGAGGGCTGAAAGAAAACAGCCAGCGGGAGCGCTGGCTGTTGGGTCATGCGTTGCTGGTGGATGACTGTTTCTGGAACAGTTCCCGGAAGACCGGATAGATGTCATCCTGGTCACGAATGTGC
This sequence comes from Enterobacter cloacae complex sp. IR5459, assembly GCF_049238005.1. Classification (NCBI taxonomy): domain Bacteria; kingdom Pseudomonadati; phylum Pseudomonadota; class Gammaproteobacteria; order Enterobacterales; family Enterobacteriaceae; genus Enterobacter; species Enterobacter cloacae complex sp. IR5459. The sequence continues at coordinate 242,335 of NZ_JBMKIG010000004.1, read as the reverse complement.
TGCATCGCAAAGTTATCAAACATCGCTTGCAGATGCTCATACTCACGCCATAGCGTCTGGTGGGCGCGACGGGTAATTTCAATGTAGCTGTAGTAACGCACCACCGGCAGGATCTTCTTCGCCAGAATTTCATGACACAGCGGCGAGTCATCCGCCCAGTTATCGCCATCCGATGCCTGCGCGGCGTAGATGTTCCACTGCGCCGGATCGTAGCGCTCCTTCACTACCTCATCCATCAGCTTCAGGGCGCTCGACACGATGGTGCCACCGGTCTCCTGCGAGTAGAAGAACTCATGTTCATCCACCTCTTTCGCCTGAGTGTGATGGCGGATGTAGACCACCTCCACGTTCTTATACGTTCTGCTCAGGAACAGATAGAGCAGAATATAAAAACGCTTAGCCATATCCTTGGTGGCCTGATCCATTGAACCTGACACGTCCATCAGGCAGAACATCACCGCCTGGCTGGAAGGCTCAGGGCGTTTTTCGTAGTTCTTGTAGCGCAGGTCGAACGTGTCGATAAACGGCACCCGGTCGATCTTCGCCCGCAGTTCGGCAATCTCTTTTCGCAGGCGCTCCTCTTCCAGCAGTTGCGCCGGTTCCGTGTTTTCCACTACTTTCAGGCTGGTTTCCAGCTCGCGCAGTTCGCGCCGTTTGCCTGCCGTCATCGCCGTGCGTCGCGCCAGCGAGTTTTGCAGTGAACGCACCACGCTGATGTTGGCGGGCACCCCATTTGCGGTATAGCCCGCACGATGGGTTTTGTATTCGTTGAGCTGACGGTGCTGATTCTTTCTCAGATTCGGCAGGGCCAGATCCTCAAACAGCAGATCGAGATATTCGTCTTTTGAAATCTGGAAGACAAACTCATCCTGGCCTTCTCCGTCCTGGCTGGCTTGCCCCTGACCGCTGCCAGAACCGCCGCCTCCGCCCTGGGGTCGCTCGATTCTGTCATTCTGGACGAAGTGGTCATTACCTGGGTGTACACGATGGCGAAGGCCGCCACGCCCCTGATGAAACATCGGTTCGCTGATGTCATCGTTGGGGATGGAGACGGATTCGCCGCTGTCGACGTCGGTCACCGAGCGTTTGTTGATGGCCTCGGAGATCGACTGTTTAATTTGCGCTTTATAACGGCGCAAGAAGCGCTGGCGATTCACCGTGCTCTTGTTTTTGCCGTTAAGACGCCGGTCAATAAACCAGGTCATATATCCCCCGTACTGCATTTGCCAACTTGCAGCGTCCGTAAGTGCCGGACATTTTGTTGGCCCGGTAAGCGCGTTACCGGGCACTTGTTTTAAGACGATTTACGCACGCGCAGATACCATTCACAAAGCAGGCGGACCTGTTTGCGCGTATAGCCTTTTTCCATCATACGGTCGACAAAATCGTCGTGCTTTTTCTGCTCGTCGGTTGAGGTTTTGGCGTTGAACGAGATAACCGGCAACAGCTCTTCCGTGTTAGAGAACATTTTCTTCTCTATAACGGTGCGCAGTTTTTCGTAGCTGGTCCAGTTCGGATTGCGGCCGTTGTTATGCGCTCTGGCGCGCAGCACGAAGTTCACAATCTCGTTTCGGAAGTCTTTCGGGTTGCTGATCCCGGCTGGTTTCTCGATTTTTTCAAGTTCCGCGTTCAGGGATTCACGGTCAAACAGCTGGCCGGTATCCGGGTCGCGATACTCCTGATCCTGGATCCAGAAGTCAGCGTAAGTGACGTACCGGTCGAAGATGTTCTGGCCGTATTCGGAATAGGATTCCAGATAGGCGGTCTGGATCTCTTTGCCAATGAACTCGGCGTATTTCGGGATCAGGTAGCCTTTCAGGAACTCCAGGTAGCGTTCAGCCTGCTCCTGTGGGAACTGTTCACGTTCAATTTGCTGTTCCAGCACGTAGAACAGATGTACCGGGTTGGCGGCCACCTCCGTGTGGTCGAAGTTAAAGACGCGGGAGAGGATCTTAAACGCGAAACGCGTCGACAGACCGTTCATCCCTTCGTCGACCCCGGCGTAATCGCGGTATTCCTGGTACGATTTCGCTTTCGGGTCGGTATCCTTCAGGCTTTCGCCGTCATACACGCGCATTTTTGAGTAGATGCTGGAGTTTTCCGGCTCTTTCAGGCGCGACAGGATCGAGAAGCGCGACAGCGTTTCCAGCGTTCCCGGTGCGCAAGGGGCATGGACCAGCTCACTGTGGTTGAGCAATTTTTCGTAAATCTTGATCTCCTCGGAGATCCGCAGGCAATAAGGCACTTTGACGATGTACACACGGTCAAGGAACGCCTCATTGTTTTTGTTGTTACGGAAGGTCACCCATTCAGATTCGTTAGAGTGGGCAAGGATAATCCCGTTAAACGGCAGGGCGGAAATACCTTCCGTCCCGTTGTAGTTCCCCTCCTGGGTGGCGGTCAGCAGCGGATGCAGCACTTTGATCGGTGCTTTAAACATCTCGACGAATTCCATAATCCCCTGGTTGGCACGGCACAGCGCACCGGAATAGCCGTAGGCATCCGGGTCGTTTTGCGCGTGATGCTCCAGCTTACGGATATCGACTTTACCCACCAGCGCCGAGATATCCTGGTTGTTCTCGTCACCGGGTTCTGTTTTGGCAATGGCGATCTGCTCGAGGATAGACGGCCACACTTTCACGACGCGGAATTTGGTAATGTCCCCGCCAAACTCGTGCAGACGTTTTGCCGCCCACGGCGACATGATCGTACCGAGATAGCGATGCGGAATGCCAAACTCTTTTTCCAGAATTTGCGCATCCTCTTGCGGATTAAACAGGCACAGCGGATGGTCATTGACCGGGCTGCGCTCGCCGTTGGCGCTCAGCACATAGATCGGCACGCGCTGCATCAGCGCTTTCAGCCGTTCAGCCAGGGAGGATTTACCCCCACCGACAGGACCCAGCAGGTAAAGGATCTGCTTCTTCTCTTCCAGCCCCTGAGCGGCATGCTTCAGGTAGGAGACGATCTGCTCAATGGCATCTTCCATGCCATAGAACTCTTCAAACGCCGGGTATCGGGCGACCACCCGATTCGAAAAGAGACGGGAAAGCCGTGGCTCCAGGGCAGTATCAACCATGTTTGGCTCACCAATAGCCATCAATAGCCGTTCTGCCGCATTGGCATAGGCACTGCGATCTTGCCGACAAATGGTAAGAAACTCCTGCAGTGTGAACTCTTCGTCCTTGGCAGCTTCGTAGCGCTGGCGATAGTGATCGAATATATTCATGGCATGCCGTCCTTTCGTTTTTTAGCACAGGATAAGAGCCGTTCGTATGAGTAGTGGAGGCTCCCGGAAGAGAATTTTTCGCACCTCACTGCCAGAGCAGCAACCTGTGTGCCAGGTCGAAGGCTATGAACCGCAGGGTGTTCAGCAAAACCTCTTCTTAAATTAAAGCGTAGATGGCAATTGCAAAACTTGCATACGGATAAAATCTACTTTCAATGACATATCAATAACTCATCCAAAAATTTCCACTGCGGTTATAAGCGAAAAGCGGGTTTTTCATTTATCGGTCACATAAATGAAAGCGGGATGTCATCTGAAAAATGAAAAATAACGGGTTAATCAAACGGATTAGTGCGCAAAAAATTTTGGGATGTACGGGAATGGCGGTTACACTTCACCCGCTGATTATTTGACTACAGGAAAGAATGGATTGTGACCAAACTCAAACTTCTGGCATTGGGCATCCTTGCCGCTACCGCAGCGAGCACCGTACAGGCTGAGAGCCAGTGGACTGTTGGCGCGGGTGCTGGCGTGATTAACAGCCCGTACAAGCAGTATGACCGCGACGTTTATCCTGTCCCCGTTGTCACCTATGAAGGCGATAACTTCTGGTTCCGTGGGTTGGGCGGCGGCTACTATCTGTGGAACGATACGGCCGATAAGCTCTCCATCATGGCCTATTACGACCCAACGCACTTTAAACCAGGCGACAGCGACAGCAATGCGCTTCGTCAACTGGACAAACGCAGAAGCTCACTGATGGCGGGGCTTTCTTACGTCCATAATACCGAGTATGGCTTCCTGCGCACTGCGCTGGCGGGCGATACCCTGGACAACAGCAACGGCTTCATCTGGGATCTGGCGTGGCTTTACCGCTATACCAACGGCGCAGTGACGCTGACGCCGGGTATCGGTGTGCAGTACAGCAGCGAAAATTACAACGACTACTACTATGGCGTGTCTAAAGCGGAGTCTCGCCGCAGTGGTTTGAATAGCTACAGCGCGGATGATGGCTGGGACCCGTACCTGGAACTCACCGCATCGTATAACTTCCTCGGTGACTGGAATGTGTACGGTACTGGCCGTTACATTCGTCTGAGTGATGAAGTGAAAGACAGCCCGATGGTCGACAAGTCCTGGTCTGGCATCTTCTCCGTGGGTGTGACCTACAAGTTCTGACCAGAACGTGATGCATTAAAACGGGGCGCTAGCGCCCCGTTTGTTTTTTTATGATGCCTGAACAATATTAGCGCTTCACAATCTTGATCGTCTGGCCTAAGCGGGACGGTTTTTCTTCGCTGGTTTTCTGCGGCGCGGTCACGCACGCGGTTTCCACGCACACGAAGGTCTTGTAACCGTCATCCGGGATATCCGCCATGCTGATGGAAAGGGCAGGGCCCGGGTTCCAGCCCACCACGTTGCTGTGGTGGTGATGAACCACATCAATACCGCGGTTCAGCGCGCTGTCGTGGATGACGCTACAGGCTTCCGGGTGCAGATACACGCGGTCGGTACGATCCGGGAAAGTCTGCACGCCGTCGTCCAGCTTGCCTTCTTTCGCGTTATCCACTTTGTCGATAAAGGTATCGCCAAGTCCGCTCACCTTAACGGCCTGAATGTCGCCTACGTTGAAATAGGTGTGCAGGGCGGACGTTGTTTCGAATTCGCCGTGCGCTTCCAGTTCAATCTCGCAGGTTTTACCCAGCTTGAAGCGGGCATACAGGGTGAATTCATGTGGCCACAGGGGGCGCGTTTCATCATTCGCCTGGAGCTCAAAGGTCAACACCGCGCCGTTTTCATCTTCGTTGTGGGCTTTCAGCGTCCACTGCTGGTTACGGGCGAAACCGTGAGACGGTAATCCCTGCTGCGCTGACGGGCCAAACCATGGCCAGCAAATCGGTACGCCGCCGCGGATCGCCGCCCCTCTTTTGAACGAGGTGGCCTCGCTCAGCCACAGGCCTTCTTCTTCACCTTCTGGTTTCCAGGAGAGCAGGTGGGCGCCATTGAGCGCGACGGAGGCTTTAACGCGCGGATGATCAACGACGATGATATCGGCACCGTCAATCTGACGGCGGGAGAGCACAGGGGTAAGTTGTTCGACTACCGGAAGTGCAAAAATTTTATTAATCATTAAGCAATCCTCTGTCTAAAAACAATAAAAAAGGCGACCGAAGTCGCCTTTTAGGATCAAGCACTCATCTCAACTTATTTGGAGATGTGAGCGATCAGGTCCAGTACTTTGTTAGAGTAGCCAGTTTCGTTGTCGTACCAGGAAACCAGTTTCACGAAGTTGTCGTTCAGTGCGATACCTGCTTTAGCATCGAACACGGAAGTGCACACTTCGCCGTTGAAATCGGTAGATACAACGTCGTCTTCGGTGTAACCCAGAACACCTTTCATTGGGCCTTCGGAAGCAGCTTTGATTGCTTTCTTAATTTCTTCATAAGAAGCAGCTTTTTCCAGACGAACGGTCAGGTCAACAACGGATACGTTAGGAGTTGGAACGCGGAACGCCATACCAGTCAGTTTGCCATTCAGTTCTGGCAGTACTTTACCTACTGCTTTAGCAGCACCGGTAGAAGATGGGATGATGTTCTGAGCCGCGCCACGGCCGCCGCGCCAGTCTTTGTGAGACGGGCCATCAACGGTTTTCTGAGTAGCGGTGGTAGCGTGAACGGTAGTCATCAGACCTTCGATGATGCCGAAGTTGTCGTTGATAACTTTAGCCAGCGGTGCCAGGCAGTTGGTGGTGCAGGATGCGTTGGAAACGATGTCCTGGCCAGCGTAAGTTTCGAAGTTTGCACCGCGAACGAACATTGGGGTGTTGTCTTTGGAAGGACCAGTCAGAACAACTTTCTTCGCACCCGCAGTGATGTGTTTACGTGCAGTTTCGTCGGTCAGGAAGATACCGGTAGCTTCAGCTACAACGTCAACACCGATTTCGTTCCATTTCAGGTTAGCTGGGTCTTTCTCAGCAGTAACGCGGATGGTTTTGCCGTTAACAACCAGGTGGCCGTCTTTCACTTCAACGGTGCCGTCGAAACGACCGTGAGTTGAGTCGTACTTCAGCATGTACGCCATGTATTCAGCGTCCAGGAGATCGTTGATACCAACGATTTCGATGTCAGAACGTTTCTGAGCAGCACGGAAAACAATACGGCCGATACGGCCAAAACCGTTGATACCTACTTTGATAGTCATATATTCCACCAGCTATTTGTTAGTGAATAAAAGGTTGCCTGTAAAATTACAAAAACCTTACGCAGCGTCAAGCGGAATCGTGTCAATCATTGCGACAAATCAATCCTGTGTCTAACGTTTGTGCGACTGACTCGCCTCACTTTCCCTTTGAGCTAGCAACCACATGGGGGCTGCGCCCGGAATTTTAAAGACCTCGCAGGATTAAAATGTGAAATTGATCACAATTGCCTGACCGCCTTTTCGCGACACATAAGTTTAGAACAAAAGTGCACGCGCGGGTGTTAATGTTTTGTTAGAATCTGGGTTAAAAGATGTCTGTTTCAACAGCGAGATGTAAGCATATGTCGAACCAACGTAACCCCGACGATTTGAAAAAAAACCTTACAGAGATGCAGTTTTACGTGACGCAAAATCACGGCACAGAACCGCCGTTTTCCGGGCGTTTGCTGCACAATAAACGGGAAGGCGTCTACCACTGCCTGGTGTGTGATGCACCGCTGTTTAACTCCCAGACGAAGTACGATTCTGGCTGCGGCTGGCCGAGTTTTTACGAGCCTGTCAGCGATGATGCGATCCGCTACCTGACGGACACCTCGCACGGCATGGTGCGCACCGAAATTCGTTGCGGGAACTGCGACGCCCATCTCGGGCATGTCTTCCCGGATGGCCCGCAGCCGACGGGGGAGCGTTTCTGCGTAAATTCGGCTTCCATGAGCTTTACCGATGATGAAAACGGCGACCAGACCAAGGGTTGAAAAAACGATTCAGCAAATTATTCCTTTGAAAGGGAGAGATCATGAATATTGATGACATGATTGCAGGTATGACCCCGGAGGTTTATCAGCGTCTGGTGACGGCCGTTGAGCTGGGAAAATGGCCGGACGGTGTGGCGCTCACACCTGAGCAAAAAGAGAACAGCTTGCAGCTGGTGATGCTGTGGCAGGCGCGTCACAATACCGACGCCCAGCACATGACCATCGACACTAACGGTCAGATGGTGATGAAAAGCAAGCGCGAGTTAAAAGAAGACTTCGGCATCACGCCGAAGCCGATTGCGACGATGAAAATGCAATAACGGTGCGGGTTTATGCCCTCACCCAACCCTCTCCCAAAGGGAGAGGGCTTGATTGTCTTACTACTGATGCGGGATCCCAAGCGACTCCGCCAGCTGTTTCGCGAGCTGGTTTTCGTCGTCAGCCCCATACTCCCAGAACATGGCGCCGGCCAGACCTTTCTCCTTGATGTAATCCGCTTTGATCGCCACGGAGCGCGGGTTCTCATAGGAAATCGCAAACAGCGCCTTCCCGTCGGCGGATTTCACCGACAGCCACGGCACCTTCGCCTGTTCGTCCCAGTGCTCGGTAAAGCGTTTCTGCGGATCGTTCAGCAGCTTGCGGACGATATCGTTGTATTTCACATAGGTATCTTTGGTCAGATCATAGCCAAGCGATTTGAACAGGCCCAGTTCCTGCGGCCCGAAGTAGGGCTGCGTCACCGGATTGTTTTGTGCGTCTGGTTTGCTCCAGTCGATCCCTGGCTCTACGGCACGTTTCGGCACGCGCCCATAGAAACCAATTCCGAGGTTCATCTGCTGCGGCTTCAGCCCGGCGGCCAGATAGTTATTCACCACAAAATCGACGCTGTATTTGTCTGCGGCAGTTACCGTTGGCCAGTCGCTGGAGTCATACAGATTCGCGTTAAAATACTGAGTACCGTACGCCATGTCGTAGGTCATCAGGTTGATGTAATCAAGCAGGGGGGCAATGGCTTTCACATCCACCCAGCTTTTCGGACTTTCCGCATTCGCGCCCACCGCAATCGTGACCAGCTTTTTCTTACCAAACGCGTCACGCATCTCTTTTAACAGCGCGGTGAAATTATCCCGGTCGGCAGGGGTGCTTTCGACAAGTCCCCACGCGCCGTTGACCGGATATTCCCAGTCCAGGTCGATCCCGTCCAGGCCGTATTGACTGACGATCTCCTGCGCGGAGCGAATAAACACCGCGCGACTCTCTTTGGTTGCCGCTGCGCCAGAAAATCCTCGCGCGCCCCAGCCGCCAACGGAAAGCAGGACTTTCAGGTTCGGGTTTTGTTTACGAAGCTGAGGAAGTAACGCCAGATCGGATGCCACCTTGGGTGATAACCAGATTTGATGCAGTTTTGCCGGATCTTTCAGCGCGGCGTTGGTTTCGTCTTTCTCGTTGTTATAGACCAGACCAAACGAGTAGTTGAGGTGGGTGATCTGGCGGACGTCGAGTTTATTAATATCGCCACCCGGTCCGGCGGTAACATCGCCACCGCCATTGAAGTAACCCACGGACATCAGGGGCGCAGCGGAAGCCAGTGACGCGCAAAGCAAGGGTAATGCTGCCAGCAAGGGCAAACGTTTCATATAATTTCCTCTTTGACTGAATAAAAATAACCACGCCACAGAAAAGGCGTGGCGAAAAAACAGCCTGAAGAGAATAGCATCGCCGTTTCGCTTGTGATGCGAGGGAGTTCACTTTATGGGGATTGGGGAAGAAATGCCGGGTGGCGCTGACGCTTATCCGGTCTACAAAACCAGAGAAAGTAGGCCGGGTAAGGCTAAGCCGTCACCCGGCTAAAAAGCTTACGCCTGCGTCTCCATCCAGTCAGCCAGCGTATACAGCGTTGCGCCTTCTGCGGCCATATCCATAAACGCCTGAGCGCTGTCATGCGGCTGAATATTCACTCCGCGACAGCCGTCGGTGATGACATTCACGGTATAGCCCAACTGGAGCGCATCCAGCACGGTGAACTTCACGCAGTAATCCGTCGCCAGGCCCAGCACAATCAGCTCGGTGATCTCATGGTGGCGCAACCACGCGTCCAGCGCCGTCTTCTGACGATGACCGTTATCAAAGAACGCGCTGTAGCTGTCGATGGTTGGGTTTTCACCTTTGTGGAACACCGCGTCGATGGCCTTCTGGTTCAGCAGCGGATGCAGCTCAGCGCCCTCCGTCTGCTGCACGCAGTGATCGGGCCAGAAGTTTTGCGCCAGCCCGTCCAGATCGCCCTGGCTGTAAGGCTCAACGTTGTGCTGGCGGGCAAAGCTGCCGTGGTTTGCCGGATGCCAGTCCTGACTCGCCACCACCGCTTCACCACGAGCTTTACACCACGCAATCAGCGAATTCGCGACGTCTACGGTGCTGTCGCCTTCCGCGACGGCCAGCGCACCACCCGCACAGAAATCATTTTGCAAATCGACCAGTAACAGGGCGCGTTGCTTCATGGGATCTCCTTATTCGTCCGGCGTCAGTTCACCGCGCAGGTTTTGCATCATGGCGCGGCGAATGGAATCAATATCCAGATCCTGACTCAGTAAATAGTGAAGTTTAGTCAGCGTTGCCTCAACGGTCATATCGAAACCACTTATCACGCCTGCGTGAGCCAGAGCATTACCGGTGGCGTAGCCGCCCATATTGACCTTGCCGGACATACACTGGGTGAGGTTGACCACCACAATCCCGCGATCGCTCGCCTCCTGAAGCTCTTTCAGGAACTCACCGTTCTGCGGGGCGTTACCCACACCATAGGAGCGCAGGATCAGCGCCTTCACCGGCTGGCGCAGGAAGTTGCGCACCACGTCGGCGGAAATACCCGGGTAAATCGTCACCACGCCAATCGGCTGCGGGGTAATGGGGTGAACGATCAGCTCGCCTGCGGTATTTGGCGCGGGCGGCGTGCCCAGACGACGGATATGGATCCCCGCTTCCAGCAGCGGTTGCAGGTTAGGTGAGGCAAAAGCGTCAAAGCCATCGGCGTGCGCTTTAGTGGTACGGTTCCCGCGGTACAGTCGGTTGTTGAAGAACAGCGTTACCTCGTTGATCGGGTAATTAGCGGCCACGTACAGGGAGTTAAGCAGGTTGATCTGCCCGTCTGAACGCAGTTCCGCCAGCGGGATCTGCGAGCCGGTCACGATGACGGGCTTGCTCAGGTTCTCCAGCATGAAGGAGAGCGCCGAGGCGGTGAACGCCATGGTGTCGGTGCCGTGAAGGATCACGAAGCCGTCGTACTGGTCGTAATGGGCTTTAATATCGTCCGCAATATGCTGCCAGTCTTCCGGCGTCATGTCGGAGGAGTCCATCAGCGGCTCATATTCGTGGATGGTAAAGTCCGGCATTTCCGGACGGTGAAATTCAGGCATCAGCGCCAGCTGGCGCTGCAAGTGGCCGGAAACCGGGATATAGCCATTTTCTGAGCGCTGCATACCGATGGTACCGCCAGTATAGGCGACATATATTGATTTCTTCTGCATGGTAATGAGTTCTTGTTCTTCAAAAGAAAAAATCCCCTCTTCACGGGAAGAGGGGACGGTTTTTAACGCACGTTCGCGCAGGTCAGGCAAAACGCGTAACGGCTCTGCGGATCATTAAAGGCTGCGAGCTTGTCGCTCTCCGCTTTCATGGCTTTCGCCGCGGTCGCCACCGGCGCCGGCAGATAAGCCTGAAGCGCGTCCGGCAGCATGGCACGGACGGAGCCGGACATGCTGTCCATGACCATATCGAAGAACGTCGGTTCGTCCTGATAATAGTCCACGTGCCACTGCTTGAGCTTCGCCAGCTCTGCCGCTTTCTTCACGGCGTCGTCGAAGTCACCCAGGCTGTCTACCAGGCCGTTGCTCTTCGCGTCCTGGCCGGTCCAGACGTGGCCCTGAGCGATCTGGTCAATCTGATCGGGCGTCTTTTTACGGGAGTCCGCAACCAGCGTGATGAAACGTTTATAGCCACTCTCAATGCTGAGCTGCATCATCTCAGACACCTCAGGCGGCAGGGATTTGGTAACGGACACGTCTGCCAGCGGCGAGGTGGAAACGCCGTCGGTGTGGACGCCGAGATAATCCAGGCTGTTCTCAACGGTGTTGATCACACCGAAGATGCCAATCGAGCCGGTCAGCGTGCTTGGGTTAGCCACAATGTAGTTGGCTGGCGTCGAGATCCAGTACCCCCCGGAAGCCGCCATGCCGCCCATCGAGACCACTACCGGCTTGCCTGCGGCGCGCGCGGCGGCCAGTTCAGCACGGATCACTTCAGAGGCGCTGACGCTGCCGCCAGGGCTGTTCACCCTCAGGACAATTGCCTTCACTTTCGGATCCAGGCGCGCATCGCGGATCTGCGACGCGGTGGTGTCTCCGCCGACGTTCCCCGGCGTTTCTTCCCCGTCCATAATGGCCCCGTTAGCAAACACCACGGCGATGCTGTCACCGCTGTCGTCCGGTTTTTTCGCAGCGTAGTCATACATGCTGATGGCGCTGTAGTTTTTGTCCTCTTTACTCCAGCCGAACTGTTTGGTCAGCGCTTTTTCAATTTCAGCGCTGGAACCCAGCTGATCGACCAGTTTGTTATCAAGCGCGTATTTCGCTGTATCGCCGTCTACCTTGCGCAGGCCGTCCAGCACGCCGCGCGCGCCCGGAAAGACCTGCTCAGCGGTAATCTGACGGTTAGCGGCAATGGTGCCGAGGTAGTTCTGCCACAGCTCGCCAATCCAGCGGCTGTCCGCTTCACGAGCGGCAGGGGACATATCATCGCGGATAAACGGCTCCACGGCGGATTTATAGGTCCCGACGCGGAAGACGTGGGTAGTGACCTTCAGCTTGTCGAGTAGCGATTTGTAGTACAGACCGTTAGTGGCGAAGCCATGCAGATCGACCGTGCCCTGTGGCGAAAGCCAGATCTTATTGGCAAAGCTCGCCAGATAATATTGCCCCTGGGTGTAGCTGTCGCCAATGGCAATAACCGGTTTACCGCTGTCGCGAAATTCGCGCAGCGCTTTACCGATGTAGTGCATTGACGGCTGATCGGCGCCGGCAAAATCTTTCAGGTCCAACACGATACCGGTAATGTTACGATCGTCTTTGGCCTGACGGATGGTGTCGACAATATCAAACAAGGAGTTTTCCTGGAGACGGTCTGACGTTGCGCCGAACAGCTGGCGGCCAATCACGCCCAGACGGTTGCTGGTCGATGGCTTATCAACAATCACCCCGGTGATATCGAGTAACAGTGCGCCGCGCGTCGAATGCTGCGACTGGTTTGCGTTGCTGATATGCATCCAGATACCAGCGCATACCAGGACCAGAAAGATGAAAAAGATGTTCATCACCAGGTTGCGGACGAAGTTGAGCAGTCGCCACGTCCATTTAAAGAAACCGGCAAAGATTCGCCAAAGGGTTCGCATGTATTCTCCCTAACCAGAAAAGGACTGTTTCCGTCGCCACGGGACGGTAATGTGCGGTTATCGTAATGACCCAACCGCCACTTGTCAGCAGGAATCGCCTGCCACGCTGTAACAAATTCTGCTGTCGTGTTAATTTTGTGAGTAAATTTCATGAAAGGAGTTAACCAATGGACGCACTTGAACTGCTTGTTAACCGTCGTAGCGCTTCCCGCCTGGCCGAACCGGCACCCGTCGGCGAGCAGCTGGAAAACATTCTGCGTGCCGGAATGCGTGCGCCGGACCATGGCACATTGCAGCCGTGGCACTTCTTTATTATTGAAGGCGAAGGGCGCGGCCGCTTCAGCCAGCTGCTGGAGCAGGGGGCTGTTGCCGCAGGCCAGGATGAGAAGGGGATTGATAAAGCCCGCAACGCGCCATTCCGTGCGCCGATGATCATCGCGGTAGTCGCAAAATGCCAGGCCGATCATAAAGTGCCGGTCTGGGAGCAGGAGATGTCTGCCGGTTGCGCGGTAATGGCAATGCAAATGGCCGCCGTCGCGCAGGGCTTCAATGGCATCTGGCGCACCGGACCGCTGACCGAAAGTTCGGTCGTGCGTGATGGCTTTGCCTGTGGCGAGCACGATAAAATTGTCGGCTTCCTCTATCTCGGCACCCCGCAGCTTAAAGCCTCCAGCACCATCAGCGTGCCGGACACCACGCCTTTCGTCAGCCGTTTTTAATTACCCGCGCTAAACTGTCTGGATTCTGAGCATCCGCCGCAGAATTCAGACAGTCATACTTACCTCTTTATGGAATGAGCGCTACCATAGCGCGATTGAGATGACAGGAGACGTCCATGAGCGAGCAAACCATTCGTTTAACGCAATACAGCCACGGAGCCGGTTGCGGTTGTAAAATTTCCCCGAAAGTGCTGGAGACCATCCTGCACAGTGAGCAGGCGAAGTTTGTCGACCCGAACCTGCTTGTCGGTAACGAAACGCGTGACGATGCAGCGGTTTATGACTTAGGTAACGGCACCAGCATTATCAGCACTACTGACTTCTTTATGCCGATTGTCGACAACCCATTCGACTTCGGACGCATTGCGGCCACCAACGCCATCAGCGATATCTTTGCGATGGGCGGTAAACCGATCATGGCGATCGCCATTCTGGGCTGGCCGATTAACACCCTCCCGCCGGAGATTGCCCGCGACGTGATTGAAGGCGGACGCTTTGCCTGCCAGCAGGCGGGTATTGCCCTGGCCGGTGGTCACTCTATCGATGCGCCGGAGCCGATCTTCGGCCTGGCCGTCACCGGCGTGGTGCCCACCGAACGCGTGAAGCGCAACAGCACGGCGCAACCGGGCTGCAAACTGTTCCTCACCAAGCCGCTGGGCGTTGGCGTACTGACGACCGCAGAGAAAAAGTCCCTGCTGAAGCCCGAGCATATTGGTCTGGCAACGGAAGTGATGTGCCAGATGAACCTCGCCGGTGCGGCATTCGCCAATATCGACGGCGTGAAGGCCATGACCGACGTGACCGGATTTGGTCTGCTGGGGCACCTCTCTGAAGTGTGTCAGGGCGCGGGCGTGCAGGCGCAGATCTGGTATCAGGATGTGCCGAAACTGCCGGGCGTGGAAGAGTACATTGCTCAGGGCGCGGTGCCGGGCGGGACGCAGCGCAACTTCGCCAGCTACGGCCATTTAATGGGCGAAATGCCGGAAGCATGGCGTAACCTGCTGTGCGATCCGCAAACCTCCGGCGGTCTGCTGCTGGCGGTGACGCCGGAAGCTGAAGCTGACGTTCAGGCGACGGCTGCCGAGTTTGGCATCACCCTGACGGCCATTGGCGAGCTGGTGACCGCCCGCGGTGGCCGCCCGATGATTGAGATCCGTTAATTCGATGCGGTTGTTTATTGCCGAAAAGCCGAGTCTGGCGCGAGCCATCGCCGACGTGCTGCCCAAGCCGCATCGCAAAGGTGATGGCTTTATCGAATGCGGTAACGGACAGGTGGTCACCTGGTGTATCGGGCACCTGCTTGAACAGGCGCAGCCGGATGTCTACGACAGCCGCTACGCCCGCTGGAATCTCAACGATCTGCCAATTGTGCCGGAAAAGTGGCGTCTGCAACCGCGTCCTTCCGTCACCAAACAGCTCAACGTCATTAAGCGCTTCCTGCATGAGGCGACGGAAGTGGTCCACGCGGGTGACCCGGACAGGGAAGGGCAACTGCTGGTCGATGAAGTGCTGGACTACCTGGAGCTGGCGCCGGAAAAGCGTCAGCAGGTGCAGCGCTGCCTTATCAACGACCTCAACCCGCAGGCGGTGGAGCGCGCGATTTCGCGCCTGCGCGCCAACAGCGAATTTATTCCCCTGTGTGTCTCCGCGCTGGCACGTGCCCGCGCGGACTGGCTGTACGGGATCAACATGACCCGCGCCTACACCATCCTGGGACGCAATGCGGGCTATCAGGGCGTACTCTCTGTTGGGCGTGTTCAAACCCCGGTGCTGGGGCTGGTGGTGCGTCGCGACGAAGAGATCGAAAATTTCGTCGCCAAAGACTTCTTCGAAGTCAAAGCGCATATCGTCACGCCGAAAGACGAACGCTTTACCGCCGTCTGGCAGCCGAGCGATGCCTGTGAGTCATATCAGGACGAAGAGGGACGGCTGCTGCATCGTCCGCTGGCGGAGCACGTGGTTAACCGCATTACCGGCCAGCCCGCGATAGTCACCAGCTATAACGACAAACGGGAATCAGAGCCCGCACCACTGCCGTTCTCCCTTTCGGCGTTGCAGATCGAGGCCGCGAAAAAGTTTGGCCTGAGCGCGCAGAACGTGCTCGATATCTGCCAAAAGCTCTATGAAACCCACAAGCTGATCACCTATCCGCGTTCGGACAGCCGCTATCTGCCGGAGGAACACTTCGCCGGACGCCACTCGGTGATGAACGCCATTGGTGTCCATGCGCCGGATCTGTTGCCGCAACCGGCGGTAAACCCGGATACCCATAACCGCTGCTGGGACGATAAAAAAGTCGATGCCCACCACGCGATAATCCCGACGGCGCGCACCAGCAACGTCAACCTGACCGACAACGAAGCAAAAGTCTATAACCTGATCGCACGTCAGTATCTGATGCAGTTCTGCCCGGACGCGGTTTTCCGCAAGTGCGTTATTGAGCTGGAAATTGCCAAAGGCAAATTTATCGCCAAAGCGCGTTTCCTCGCGGAAGCGGGCTGGCGCACGCTGCTCGGCAACAAAGAGCGTGACGAAGAGAACGACGGTACGCCGCTGCCGGTCGTGGCCAAAGGCGACGAACTGCTGTGCGAGAAGGGGGAGGTGGTTGAACGACAGACCCAGCCGCCGCGCCACTTCACCGATGCGACGCTGCTTTCGGCCATGACCGGGATCGCCCGTTTTGTGCAGGATAAAGATCTGAAGAAGATCCTGCGCGCCACCGACGGTCTGGGTACGGAAGCAACCCGCGCGGGGATCATCGAGCTGCTCTTTAAGCGCGGTTTTCTTGAGAAAAAGGGGCGCTATATCCATTCGACCGAGCCGGGGCGCGCGCTGATTCATTCCCTGCCGGAGCTGGCCGCCAGGCCGGACATGACCGCGCACTGGGAATCGGTGCTGACGCAGATCAGCGAGAAGCAGTGCCGCTATCAGGACTTTATGCAGCCGCTGGTGGGGACGCTTTACCAGCTGATCGATCAGGCGCGCAGCACGCCGGTGAAGCGCTTCAGAGGGATGGTTGCACCAGGCGCGGGTGCGAAGAAACCGTTTAAAAAGAAGAAAAGCGCGGCCTGATACGCCCGGTTTTCACCCTCTCCCTATGGGAGAGGGCCGGGGTGAGGGCACCCGGCCGCACGATATAAACCTTAAATCACACCCTGCCCAATCATCGCATCCGCCACCTTCACGAACCCGGCGATATTCGCCCCGCGCACGTAGTTGGTTTGCGATGCCTCCCCGCCGTACTCCACGCAGGCATGGTGAATATCCAGCATGATGTGGTGCAGGCGCGCATCCACTTTCTCCGCCTTCCAGCCGAGACGCGCGGCGTTTTGCGCCATCTCGAGGCCGGAGGTGGCCACGCCGCCCGCGTTAGCGGCCTTGCCCGGCGCAAACAGCACGCCCGCGTCCAGGAACAGATCGGTCGCTTCAATGGTGGTGGGCATATTTGCCCCTTCCGCTATCGCTTTCACGCCATTGCTAATCAGCGTCCGGGCGGCATCCACGTCCAGTTCGTTTTGCGTCGCGCACGGCAGGGCGATATCCACCGGCACGCCCCACGGCTGTTTACCTTCCAGATAGGTCAGGCCAAACTCACGGGCATAATCCGCTACCCGACCGTCACGGCTGGCTTTGATTTCGCACAGACGCGCCAGTTTTTCTGCCGTAAAGCCAGCTTCATCCACTACGGTGCCGCTGGAGTCGGAGGCGGTCACCACGCGCGCGCCAAACGCCATCGCTTTCTCGATAGCGTACTGCGCCACGTTGCCGGAGCCGGAGACCGCCACGCGCATCCCCTCGAAGCTCAGCCCGTGACGCTTAAGCATCGCTTCAGTGAAATAGACCAGACCGTAACCCGTCGCTTCCGGGCGAATCAGGCTGCCGCCAAACGACAGACCTTTGCCGGTAAAGACGCAGGCGCTGTTGTTGGAGAGCTTTTTCATCATCCCGGCCATAAAGCCCACTTCACGACCCCCCACGCCGATATCTCCGGCGGGAACGTCGGTGTCCGGCCCAAGGTGGCGATAGAGTTCAGTGACCAGCGCCTGGCAGAAGCGCATCACTTCGCCTTCGCTCTTGCCTTTCGGATCGAAATCACTCCCGCCTTTACCGCCGCCCATCGGCAGGGTAGTGAGCGCATTTTTAAAGGTCTGCTCGAAGCCGAGGAACTTCAGAATCGACAGGTTCACCGAAGGATGGAAGCGCATCCCGCCCTTAAACGGCCCAATGGCGGAGTTAAACTGCACGCGCCATGCGCGGTTGACCTGCACCTGATTGCGATCGTCCACCCACGCCACGCGGAACTGGATGACGCGCTCTGGCTCTACCAGACGTTCAAGCAGCGCCATCTGGCGGTAGCGCGGATTTTCCTCAAGGAAGGGCCACAGGGTGGTCATGACTTCACGAACGGCCTGGGCAAACTCGCTTTGGTGCGGGTCGCGCTGCTGAACATGGGCAAGAAAGCTTTCCAGAGAGCGTGTCTGATCCATAGATATAAGAACCTCTTATAATAATTTATGCGTGTGGCGGAGATGTTTTGTGTCGTTTTTTTGACTATACCACCCGCACCGCTTTGAGAGGCAAGCAGAAATTTATGCTGCAAGGGAAATTAATGACAGGGCGCGCGTCATAACTAAAAGCGATGACGAGATACATTAAAGATCCCGTCCGGATCGACCGTTATAGATATAAACGATGCAAAGGAAACAAAGTCTATGAACCGTTACGCAATGGCCGCGTTATGTTTGATGGTGTCCGCCGGGGCACAGGCTGATCGCATTCGCCCGGATGTCGAGGTTAACGTGCCGCCAGAGGTCTTTAGCGCTGGCGGCCAGCGTGCGCAGCCGTGTAATCAGTGCTGTATCTATCAGGATCAAAACTATTCCGAAGGCGCAGTGGTCAGGGCGGATGGCGTGCTGTTGCAGTGCCAGCGTGATGAACGCACCCTCAGTACAAACCCGCTGGTCTGGCGTCGCGTAAAAGAATAAACGCTTCCAGCAGCGGTATATCCGCCGGGGCTAAATCATACGTGAACGCGTCTTCTGGCGTACACCATACCAGCGCCGAGTGATAATGCGCCTTCAGCTCACCGCTAAATTCAGGCACATGCCAGGCGTGGAGGTGAATCAGCCGCTGCGACACCTCCCGCTGGTGGCTTGCCACATACCGCGCGGGCACAGCTTCAATGCCGAGCTCTTCGCGCAGTTCGCGGATCAGCGCTTCCGGCTGGGTCTCACCGGCTTCAACCTTCCCGCCCGCAAATTCCCACATTCCTGGCTGATCGGCATGTTCGGGACGCTGCGCCAGCAAAATCTTGCCCTCATTTTCGAGGATGGCCGCAACCACATCGAGTGTTTTCAGCATGTTCGTCAATAATTAATAGCGAAAAACGACATATTATCGTGCCCTTCCAAAGAGTCCAGTCATCAGGAGAATCAGGTGAAAGAGATATCCGCCTGGGTTGCGCCCATGGAAACCCTTCCCGTCAGCCTTAGCCCCATCGCCGCCATGCAGAAAAAACACTTCGGCGCGGTGCTGAACCCCACTCGCTGGTGGGGGCGTATGCCGCGTCTTTTCTGGCTGGTGGCGCTGTTTGTCGGCTATCTGGAGCGGCGCAAGGCGCGTTTGACCCCGGTTCTGCGATCGCTACTAATGACGCGGGTCTCGCAGATCTGCCACTGCGCATTGTGTATTGATGCCAACAGCCTGCGTCTGGCCGAGCGGAGCGGGGCGCTGGATAAAGTGCAGGCCGTCAGCGACTGGCAAAATTCCACCCTGTTCAGCGAAGAGGAGCGCGCGGCGCTGGCCTATGCGGAAGCGGTCACCGCCACGCCGCCTGAGGTGGATGAAAATATCAAAAGCCTGCTGAAGCGCCACTTTACGGAAGAGACCATCACCGAAATGACGGCTCTGATTGCCTTTCAGAATCTTTCCGCCCGCTTTAACGCCGCGCTGGATATCCCGACTCAGGGGCTGTGCGCCACGTTTAAAGGTAAACCACATGCTGGATAAACATCTGCACCCCCGGCTGAAACCCGGGTTAAATCAGCTGGCCGCCGCGCTGGATAAACCGTTTATCACGCCTGATGGCTTAACGCTCGCCGGGTTTGCGATTGGCGTGCTGGCGTTACCTTTTCTGGCGCTGGGCTGGTATCCGGCGGCGCTGATCGCCATTGTGCTGAACCGGCTGCTGGATGGTCTGGACGGCGCGCTGGCGCGTCGCCGGGGCCTGACGGACGCGGGAGGATTTCTTGATATCGCCCTCGACTTCCTGTTTTACGCCCTGGTGCCGTTTGGCTTTGCGCTGGCCGCTCCGGCTGACAATGCGATTGCCGCCGCCTGGCTGCTGTTCGCGTTTATGGGGACGGGCAGCAGCTTCCTGGCCTTTGCCGCGCTGGCGGGGAAGCATGATATCGACAACCCCGGCTACGCGCACAAGTCGCTTTTTTACATTGGAGGATTAACGGAAGGAACGGAGACCATCGCGCTGTTTGCGCTGTGCTGCCTGTTTCCGGCGCATTTCGCGCTCTTTGCCTGGGCGTTTGGCGCGTTGTGCTGGCTGACCACCACAACGCGCATCTGGAGCGGTTATATCACGCTGAAGTCACTTACCCGCTAGCGAGCGCTCTCCGGTCCGCGCTCGCCGGTGGAGACCGGGTTCTGCGGATGGCTGCTCCATTCGTACCAGCCGCCGTCGTAGACGGCAACGTTCTGCCAGCCCATGGCGCGGGCGTACATAAAGGCTTCAGACGCGCGCCAGCCGGTACCACAGTAAAACGCAACGTGCTGCTCCGGCAGGATATTCCACGTTTTCCACATGGTGGCAATATCATCGGCGCTGCGCATGGTGCCATCCGGATTGTGGAAATCTTCCATGTGGGTCGCGTCGCTGCCCGCATGGCCCCAACGCGCACCGGCAATTTCACCTTTTGGCTTGATATAGCTGTAGCCGCTGGTTTCACCGATAAACTCTGGCCAGGAACGAATGCTCACCAGCGACGCGTCCTGACGGTGCAGCATTCCCCGGGCCTGCTCCATATCCACCATCAGCTGCGGCTGGCCCGGGATCGGCGCGCCAAAATCAGGGGCTGGCTTCACGTTTGCAGGCGTTCCGCGCTCAACGGGCAGGCTGGCGTCGGACCACGCCTTCCAGCCGCCATCCAGAATCCGTACATCCTTCACGCCCGCGTAGAGCATGATCTGCGCCACGCGCGCGGCGGCATACACGTCGCGACCGTACAGAATGACGGTGGTATCGTGACGGATCCCGTGCTTCGCCAGCATCGCTTTCAGCTTTTCGTCAGAGACCTTATTCCACAGCGGTTCGCTTTCCACTTCATTGGTGTCGATATAGCCCGCGTCGGGAATGTGGCTCAGGAGATAAAGCTTCGGCGCACCCCAGCCAGCCTCGATCACCTTCCACTCTCCGGCTGGTGCGGCGATAACGGGTTTGCCCTGCTGCAACTGGTGGATCCACTGCGGATAAACCAGCTGTTCGAAATGCGCCAGACGTTGCAGACGGTCGGATTGTTGCAGGGCATCGCTCAGGGTGGAGACGTGGGTAAAGCCCGCTTTCTCCAGCCGTGTTTTGACGGTCTGGTTGTCATTATCGTTGCCATAGAGCGCAACCGGCATGTCTGGCGTAAGCCGATGCTGTTTTGCCCAGCCGCTGAGCTGTTCATCGCTCATTGCCCCAAGCCAGCTGGCAGAGAGATTAAGTGCGGCGGGCTCGTGCCCGGACGTTCCGCTCAGGGTCTGCGGCCAGCCGTTATAGAACGCACTGATGCGCGTATCAATTACCGCGCCGTTTTGCGTCTGAAGCTGAGCCAGCGTGAGGGAGTGGGGCATATCAGCCGCCGTGGAGGAGAGTGAGGCGAGGCCGCAGATCAGGGCCAGCGCGGTCAGTTGAGAAACACGTTTCATCGAAAAACCTGACGTCATTAAAAGAGGGGGGCATTGTCGTCTCTCCTGAAGCCAAAAACATTGCGTTAGCACATTATTGCCAGCGAGAAATCTCAATCACCTCGCCGCCGGGCGGAATATCGTCCTCATCATGCGTGACCAGCACCACCGGGATCCTGCGCTGGCGAGTGACCTCGAATACCCACGCCCGGAATGAGGCGCGCAGCGTTTTATCCAGTCGACTGAACGGCTCGTCGAGCAGCAATGCTTGCGGCTGGGCGAGAAGGGCGCGCAACAGGCTGACCCTGGCGCGCTCGCCGCCGGAAAGGGTCGCCGGATCGCTGGTGTAGTGGTTTGCCAGCCCGGCAGTCTCCAGGGCCTGCTCGACCGCGTTGCGGCGGGCGCGCCCGACGATGTGCGCCGGCAGCGCCAGCATCAGGTTTTGCCCCACGCTGAAGGCGTCAAACAGCAGGGCATCCTGAAACAGAATGCCGATCCCGCGCGTTTCCACGGGGAGCATATCGCAGCGACGATCGTTCAGCCACAGCTCGCCGTGCGCCTTAAAATCAGCGGATAACGCCCCCACCATCCAGGCGAAAAGGGTCGATTTCCCACTCCCGGAGGGCCCCATCAGCGTGACGATCTCCCCTGCCGGGACGCGGAAGTTGACCTCATGTAAGAGCGGCGCAATGGTGAGATTTTTCACGGTCAGCATTAACGTAATCCTTGTCTGTGACGGCCCACGAGCCGGGAGAGCAGCGCGGCAAGGGCAAATACGCTGCTGGTCAACAACAACAGACCCAGCGCCCGGCTGGCGAGGATCGGAATGCTGCCGCCGCTGCTGAGGGCGACCGCCTCCGTCGTCAGGGTGGTGAAACGTCCCGCCCCCAGCCAGAGGGTAGGCATGTACTGGGCCATGCTCACGGAAAAGCCGGTGGCAAAGGCCAGCAGGGCCGGACGAACCATCAATGGGCATTTCACTAGCCAGAAAATTTTCGCCCGCCGCCAGCCCAGCGTTCTGGCGGTGAGGATAAGCCGGGGATCGAGCCGGCGCCAGGCCGGTTGCAGCACCAGGAGCATCCACGGGAGGACCCAGAGCATATGGCTCCAGAGCACCGCAGCGTACTGGCCGTCGATGCCCAGCCACAGCGCCACGGCATACTGCCCGGACACGAGGGGCAGCGCCGGGAGGGCAAGCGGCAGCCAGATCCACACCGCGCCGCGCTGGGGTCCCCACTCAAGCCAGATCATGAGGATGGCCAGCGCTGTCAGGCTGGACAGCAGTCCCAGTGAAAGGCTGTCGCTGACGGGGCCGATGTCGTCCCGGCGTGCCAGCATCAGCAGAACCAGCGCACAGAGCACGCCGCACAGCGGCAGTAACCCGCCCAGCGTCCGTGCGGGCAGCGCGCTATGCGAAGCGCGACGTACCCCGGAGGGGGCAGGCTGGGCGCGCCGCCATGCCGTCCAGAAGCCGTATCCCACCGCGGCAAGCGCCGCCAGCAGCAGGAGCAACACCAGACACAGCAGCGTTCCCTTGGTTTGCTGCTGCGCATCGCCCTGGGTGAGCCACTGCCAGGCCAGCACCGCCAGCGTAGGCGGGTTGCCCGGCCCGAGCACGATCGCCACATCCACCACGGAAAGGGACCAGGCGAGCACCGCCAGCATCACGGCGCCCAGCGCGGGGGCGATTGCCGGGAGGACGAGCCAGTAGAGCGCCTGCATTCGTCCGTAGCCGAAGGTATGCAGGACAATTTTCTGCTGTGCGAGGCGCTTTTCAGGCAGCGCGGCGTAGATTGCCCACAGAACGAACGCGCTCTCTTTGACCGCAAGCGTCAGGCCAAGCCCGATACCGTAGCGGTCAAGCTGCGGCGAACAGACTGTACAGATCCGGTAAAACTGCCCCCCTTCCGCAAACAGCAGCAGCGCGCTGGTGGCGAAGGCGACGTGCGGCACGGCTAACAGCCACGGCAAACGGGTGCTCAGGCGCTGCCAGCCTTCACCCGGCCAGAGAAGCGCAAGCAGGGTCAGGGCGATAAACAGTGAGCCCAGCGTCGCGATAAGCGCTGACACCAGCGTGGCGGCCAGCGCCTGCGGCAGCTGCGGGTCGGCAAACAGCGTCGCCCAGTTGCCGGGAGAAAACGCCGGGGCCAGCAGCATGCCGCTGGCGGGAAGCAGGGGCAGATAGATGACCGCCATTGCCGCCCAGACCAGCCCGCTTAGCGGGTTCCGTAGCGGCGAAGCCATTCCTGCTCCAGGGCGTTAACCCAGGCGGCGTGCGGTTCGGGAAGCACATCAGGCGTGCTTGATGGGGTAAAGGCGCGAAGCTGTTTTGCCGCTTTCGCAGGCAGTTTTTCGCCATCCAGCACGCTCGGGTCACCCCAGACGGCAGGATTAGCTTTGCGGATCTGCGCCTGTGGTGACAGCAGGAAATTCGCCACCACTTTCGCACCTGCGCTCGCGCTGGCGTTTGCCGGGATGGCGACAAAATGGACGTTGCCGATCATGCCTTTGAGAAAGCCGAAACTGTAGCTGTCGGCAGGCAGTTCACCGCTCGCCACCTTTTGCATCGCATGGGCGGGGTTAAAGGTGAGCGACAGGTTCAGACTGCCGCTGGCCAGCAGCGTATCCATGCGCGCAGGCGACGGAGGAAAATCGTTTCCTTCGCGCCACAGCAGGGGGTGCAGCGTATCAAGGTAATCCCACAGCGGCGCGGTGACCTGCGCAAAGGTACTGTCTGGCGCGTTTTTTAACGCCTCCGGATGGGCGGTCAGCGCCAGCAGTAGCTGCTCAAGAAACGCCGTGCCGGTAAAATCCGGCGGTCGCGGATAGCTCACCTTGCCAGGGTGCTGTCGGGCGTATACCAGCAGCGCGTGGGGATCTGCCGGTGGTGTCGGCGTACTCGCTTTACGGGCGATAAAGGTTAATTGCGCGCCGCCCCACGGGGATTCTGCCCCATCGGTCGGGATGGCAAAATCTTCCGTTACCGGTTTACGGGTATCGACGTAGCGCCAGTTGGGCAGGGTTTGCGCCCAGCCGGTGAGCAGCAGGTTTGCCGCTTTCAGGTTGCGGAAGTTTTCCCCGTTTACCCAGAGCAGATCCACCGACCCGTTACTGCTACGTCCTGCGGCATGTTCCGTCTGGATCCGCTTCACCGCGTCGGCGGCATAGGCCAGATGAACGATCTTCAGGTTGATGGCGTAGTGCGTTTTCATCTCGCCGCTCACCCAGTCGAGGTAGCGGTTAACGGCCTCATCACCGCCCCAGGCGTTAAACCAGACGGTCTGCCCGGTGGCCTGTTGCTGAATGGATTGCCAGCTCTCTGCGGCGAAGGCAGAGGTTGCCAGCAGCAGACTCGTCAGAAACGCGCAAAAACGCACCCGGCGCATAATGCCTCACTTTTTAATCGAAGGGATGTAACGGGAAAACAGCCAGCGAGTGACCAGCGGTAATAACCCTAACAGTGTAAAGGCGAACAGCAGTCCCGGCGACAGAATATCGCGCAGCGAGGTAAGTTTTCCCAGCTCGCGTCCGGCGTTCAGATAAATGACGGTGGCAGGTAGCATCGCAAGCTGGCTGACCCACCAGTAGTGACGCACCCTGAGACGGGTTAGCCCCATCAGCAAATTGACCAGAAAGAACGGGAACAACGGCATCAGGCGCAGGGCAAAAAGGTAGCGTGCGCCGTCGCGATCCATCCCCGCATCGATCGTATTCATCTGTGCGGCAAAGCGCCGCTGCACCCAGTCTCGAAGCAGATAACGGCTGACGAGCATGGCAAGCGTGGCGCCGAGCGTCGAGGCAAATGACACCAACAGCGTCGCCTCCCACAGGCTGAAAAGCGCCCCGCCGAGCAGCGTCAGAAGCGCGGCTCCGGGGATCGATAGCGCGGAGAGCAGAACGTAAACCGCAAAATAGAACAGCGCGCTCTGAAGGGGCGCTTGCTCCACACGAGCGAGCAACGTTTGCTGGTGTATTTTTAGCGTGTCGAGGGAGAGCATGCCCGGTGGAAGCAAAACAACAATTAAAACAAATGCGCCCAGAAGGGCGCACAGGAGACTGATTTTTTTAATATTCACTGAAGTTTACAGCTTGAACGTTGCCCATACCGGCGCATGGTCGGACGGCTTTTCCATGCTGCGGATGTCATAGTCGATACCGGTTTCGATGCAGCGTTCGGCCAGGGGGGCGCTCGCCAGCAGCAGATCAATACGCAGGCCCCGGTTGTCATCGAAGCCTTTAGAGCGGTAGTCAAACCACGAGAAACGGTCCTGCGTTTCCGGGTTAGCCGTGCGGAAAGTATCCACCAGCCCCCAACCCAGCAGGCGCTCCATCCACTCGCGCTCCTCCGGCAGGAAAGAGCATTTGCCGGTGCGCAGCCAGCGCTTACGGTTCTCTTCGCCAATACCGATATCCAGATCCGTCGGGCTGATATTCATGTCGCCCATGATAAGCACCGGGTTTTCTTTTTTGAGTTCGGTTGTCAGGTAGTTTTGCAGATCCTGATAAAACTTCGCTTTGGCCGGGAATTTGGTTTCATGATCGCGGCTTTCACCCTGCGGGAAATAGCCGTTGATGACGGTCACATTGCCGAGTGCGGAAGGAATTTCCGCCATGATGATGCGGCGCTGCGCCTCTTCACCGTCACCCGGGAAGCCACGGCGCACCGACACCGGCGTATCTTTGGTCAGCAGCGCAACGCCGTAGTGGCCTTTCTGACCGTGGTAAAAAACGTTATAGCCCAGCTTCGCTACCTCTTCGAGCGGGAACATATCGTCGTGAACTTTTGTCTCCTGCAAGCCGATCACATCTGGCTGATGTTGCTCAACAATCGCTTCAAGCTGGTGAGGGCGGGCACGCAGGCCGTTGATATTAAAAGAGACAAATTTCATAGTCGCTGCCAATGCAAGGTGAATAGTGCAAGGATGGTAGCAGAATTTACGTCGTCTGTTATCCGCTTCGCCCAATTACTGCGACAGATAATGCCAACGGTGCAATATTTGCACCATTTCGGCGCGTTTTGCCCTCGAACAGGGCGTAAACGACCGATAAATTTCGCGAGCGATCACAATTCCAGAATTATATTTGGCCTCTGCATACTCTTTCTTGTTTTCATGCGGCAAAGCGCCGCTTGTCGTAAAAATATTCACTATTTATGCATTATAAGTGAATATCTCCATATTGTAACTCATTGATATTCTGTTACCCAAACCCATTTATGCATTTTATCGCTGGCTGGCACGAACGCTGCAATCTACATTCACAGTGCAAACACTCAATTATTTAACATTTAAACAACCTTTTATTTACCGGATGAGGTCGCTATGTCTCTGTCAGTTACGCGTGAAAATTTCGATGAATGGATGATGCCGGTATACGCTCCGGCGGCTTTTATTCCGGTACGTGGGGAAGGCTCTCGCCTGTGGGATCAGCAGGGCAAAGAGTATATCGACTTTGCAGGTGGGATTGCGGTGAATGCGCTGGGGCATGCAAACCCGGCGTTGCGGCAGGCGCTGAATGACCAGGCGGCGAAATTCTGGCATACCGGCAACGGTTATACCAACGAACCGGCATTGCGTCTGGCGAAGAAGCTGATCGACGCCACCTTCGCAGAAAAAGTCTTTTTCTGTAACTCCGGCGCGGAAGCGAACGAAGCGGCGCTGAAGCTGGCGCGCAAATATGCGCACGATAAATTCGGCGCGCATAAGAGCGGCATCGTAGCCTTTAAAAATGCTTTCCATGGCCGCACGCTGTTTACCGTCAGTGCGGGCGGTCAGCCCTCATATTCTCAGGATTTTGCGCCGCTGCCGCCGGATATCCGTCATGCGGCGTATAACGATTTACACTCTGCCAGCGAGCTGATTGACGACACCACCTGTGCGGTGATTGTCGAGCCCATGCAGGGGGAAGGCGGCGTCATGCCCGCCCAGAAAGCGTTCCTGCAAGGGCTGCGCGAGCTGTGCGATCGGCATAACGCGGTCCTGATTTTTGACGAAGTCCAGACCGGCGTGGGCCGCACGGGTGAGCTGTATGCCTACATGCACTATGGCGTGACCCCGGATGTGCTCTCAACAGCCAAAGCGCTCGGCGGCGGTTTCCCGGTGGGGGCGATGCTGACCACCGATAAATTCGCCAGCGTGATGACCGTGGGCACTCATGGCACCACATACGGCGGCAACCCGCTGGCAACCGCTGTCGCCGGACAGGTGCTGGATATCATCAACACCCCTGAGGTGCTGAACGGCGTGAAGCAGCGTCACCAGTGGTTTGTTGAGCGACTCACGGCCATTAACAGCAAAACTGGCCTGTTCAAAGAGATCCGCGGTCTGGGGCTGTTAATAGGCTGTGAGCTTGCCCCTGAGTTTGCCGGCAAAGCGAAGCTGATTTCACAGGAAGCGGCAAAGCAGGGCGTAATGGTGCTGATTGCCGGTGCTAACGTGGTGCGCTTTGCCCCTGCGCTGATCGTCAGCGAGGAAGAGGTCAGAACTGGCTTAGATCGTTTTGCGCTGGCCTGCGAACAGGTGAAGTCCGGGGTGTCATCATGATGGTCATCCGTCCCGTTGCGCACGGCGATCTCGCCGGGCTTATGCAGCTTGCCGGTAAGACAGGGGGCGGGCTGACCTCGCTGCCTGCCGATGAAAAAACGCTGTCGGCGCGCATTGAGCGCGCCCTGCAAACCTGGCAGGGGACGTTGCCAAAAAGCGAACAGGGCTATGTGTTCGTGCTGGAAGACACCGACACGGGGACCGTGGCCGGGATTTGCGCTATCGAGGTGGCCGTCGGGCTTAATGATCCGTGGTACAACTACCGCGTCGGCACGATGGTCCACGCCTCGAAAGAGCTGAACGTTTACAACGCGCTGCCGACGCTCTTTCTCTGTAATGACCATACCGGCGCCAGCGAACTCTGCACCCTGTTTCTCGATCCGGACTGGCGCAAAGAGGGCAACGGTTATCTGCTCTCCAAATCGCGCTTTATGTTTATGGCCGCCTTTCGCGACCGCTTCAACGAAAAAGTGGTCGCGGAGATGCGGGGCGTGATTGATGAGACGGGCTACTCGCCGTTCTGGGAGAGTCTGGGCGAACGCTTCTTCTCCATGGAATTTAGCCGGGCGGATTACCTGTGCGGCACCGGTCAGAAGGCGTTTATCGCCGAGTTGATGCCGAAGCATCCTATTTATACCCATTTCCTAACGCCAGAAGCGCAGGCGGTGATCGGCGAAGTTCACCCGCAAACCGCCCCGGCCCGCGCGGTGCTGGAGAAAGAGGGATTTCGCTACCGTAACTACGTCGACATCTTCGACGGCGGCCCGACGCTGGAATGCGACATTGACCGCGTTCGCGCCATCCGTAAAAGCCGCCTGGTTGAGGTTTCAGAAGGCCAGCCCGCGCCGGGCGAGTGGCCAGCCTGCCTGGTCTCGAACGAGAATTACACCAACTTCCGCGCCATGCTGGTGCGAACCAACCCATCATGCGAGCGTCTGGTACTGACGGCTGCGCAACTGGATGCCCTGAAATGTAACGCTGGCGACACGGTTCGCCTGGTGCGGCTCTGCCCTGAGGAGAAAACAGCATGACTCTATGGATTAACGGTGACTGGGTTACGGGCGAAGGTGACGCGCGGACAAAAACTAACCCGGTCGGCCAGGAGGTGCTCTGGTCTGGGAACGACGCAAGCGCCGGGCAGGTTGAGCAGGCCTGTCAGGCTGCACGCCGCGCGTTTCCGGCGTGGGCGAAACGGCCATTCTCCGAGCGCCAGGCGCTGGTTGAGAAATTTGCTGCGCTGCTGGAGGCCAATAAAGCCGAGCTGACCCGCATCATTGCCTGCGAAACCAGTAAGCCGCGCTGGGAGGCAACAACCGAAGTCACGGCGATGATCAACAAAATTGCGATATCGGTGAAGGCGTACCATACCCGCACCGGCGAGCAGCATACCGAGATGCCAGACGGCGCGGCCACGCTGCGCCACCGTCCGCACGGGGTACTGGCGGTGTTTGGCCCGTATAACTTCCCCGGGCATCTGCCGAACGGGCACATTGTGCCTGCGCTGCTGGCGGGGAATACCGTCATCTTCAAGCCGAGTGAGTTAACCCCCTTAACCGGAGAAGCAGTGGTAAAACTCTGGGAGCAGGCGGGGCTGCCGCCGGGGGTGCTGAATCTGGTGCAGGGCGGGCGTGAAACCGGTCAGGCGCTGAGTGCGCTGAGTGACATTGACGGTCTGCTGTTTACCGGCAGTGCCGGAACGGGCTATCAGCTGCATCGTCAGCTGGCGGGGCAACCGGAAAAAATTCTGGCGCTGGAGATGGGCGGCAACAACCCACTGATTGTGGAAGATCCGGAGGATATCGATGCCGCGGTCCACTTGACCATTCAGTCGGCGTTCATTACCGCCGGACAGCGCTGCACATGCGCCCGCCGCCTGCTGGTTAAGCGCGGCGCGCAGGGGGATGCGTTCCTGAAGCGTCTGGTGGAGGTGAGCGCGCGTCTGGTTCCCGCGAAATGGGATGCCGACCCGCAGCCGTTTATCGGCGGGCTGATCTCCGGGCAGGCGGCGCTGAACGTACTGAAAGCGTGGCAGGAGCACGTGGCGCGCGGGGCGAAAACCCTGCTGGAGCCGAAGCTGGTTCAGCCCGGCACGTCGCTGCTGACGCCGGGGATTATTGACATGAGTGCGACAAGCAACGTGCCGGATGAAGAGGTCTTTGGCCCGCTGCTGTGCGTCTGGCGCTATGACGATTTTGAGTCGGCGATCGAGATGGCCAACAATACCCGCTACGGCCTGTCGAGCGGCCTGATATCGCCGCATCGCGAGAAATTCGACCAGCTGCTGCTGGAAGCGCGCGCCGGGATCGTGAACTGGAACAAACCGCTGACCGGTGCGGCGAGCACTGCGCCGTTTGGTGGCGTAGGGGCGTCGGGCAACCATCGCGCCAGCGCCTGGTATGCCGCCGATTACTGCGCGTGGCCGATGGCAAGCCTCGAAACCCCGGCGCTGACGCTGCCGGAGACGTTGAATCCGGGGCTGGATTTTACAGAGGGTGACGCCCATGAAAGCGCGTGAGGTTAACTTTGACGGCCTCGTGGGGCTGACGCACCACTATGCCGGGCTGTCGTTCGGTAATGAAGCCTCGACGAAGCACCGTTTCCAGGTCTCGAACCCGAAGCTGGCGGCGAAGCAGGGGCTATTGAAAATGAAGGCGCTGTCCGATGCCGGTTTCCCGCAGGCGGTGATCCCACCGCAGGAGCGCCCAAACGTGGCCGTGCTGCGCCAGCTGGGGTTCAGCGGTACGGATGAACAGGTGGTGGAAAAAGCAGGCACGCAGACGCCACACCTGCTTTCCGCAGCCAGTTCAGCCTCCTCGATGTGGGTGGCGAATGCCGCCACCGTTGCGCCGTCGGCGGATACGCTGGACGGCAAAGTGCATCTGACCGTTGCTAACCTGAACAACAAATTCCACCGCGCCAGCGAAGCGGAGACCACCGGGCGCGTGCTGCGCGCCATTTTTAATCATGATGCGCATTTCGAGGTACATTCGGCGCTGCCGCAGGTCGCGATGTTTGGCGATGAAGGGGCGGCAAACCACAACCGTCTGGGCGGCGACTATGGCGAGCCGGGTTTGCAGCTGTTTATCTATGGACGGGAAGAGGGCGGCCACGCCGCGCCGGTTCGTTATCCGGCGAGACAAACCTTAGCCGCAAGCCAGGCGGTTGCGCGGCTGAACCAGGTTAATCCTTCTCAGGTGATTTTTGCCCAGCAAAATCCGCAGGTGATCGACCAGGGCGTGTTTCATAACGACGTCATTGCCGTTTCCAACCGTCAGGTACTGTTCTGCCACGAGCAGGCGTTTGCCCATCAGGAAAAGTTGCTGGCCACGCTGCGCGAACGCGTGCCGGGATTTATGCCGATTCAGGTGCCCACGCAGGCGGTAAGCGTGCAGGACGCGGTCGAAACGTATCTGTTCAACAGCCAGCTGCTGAGCCGGGATGACGGCAGCATGATGCTGGTGCTGCCGCAGGAGTCCCACAACCATCAGGGCGTCTGGCGCTATCTCAGCGAACTGGTGCAGGCGGATAACCCGATTGATGAACTGCGCGTGTTTGATCTTCGGGAAAGTATGGCCAACGGCGGGGGACCGGCGTGCCTGCGACTACGCGTGGTGTTAACGCCGGAGGAATTGCAGGCCGTGAATCCGGCGGTGATGATGAACGACACGCTGTTCAATACTCTCAATGACTGGGTGGACCGCTATTATCGTGACCGTCTGGTTCAGGCCGATCTGGTTGATCCGCAGCTGCTGCGCGAAGGCCGCGAAGCGCTGGATGCATTATCAACCATCCTGCAACTGGGATCGGTTTATCCGTTCCAGCGCTAAGGAGACGATATGGAAAACTTACTGGCGCTGACGCTGGCCGAAGAGACACCGGAGCGGCAAGAGGGGGCAGGCCCTTCGTTCCACTGGCGATGGCTGGGGCCGGGCGTGCTTGAACTCACGCCGACGGGGAAATATAACCTGTCGCTGCTGCTTTCTACCGGCATTCACGGAAACGAAACCGCGCCCGTGGAGATTGTCGAACTATTGCTGCGCGCGCTGTATCGCGCAGAGATCACGCTGCACTGCCGTCTGCTGGTGGTACTGGGAAATCCGCCTGCGCTGGCGCAAAATAAACGGTATCTCGTGAGCGACATCAACCGCATGTTTGGTGGTCGCTGGGCGCAGTTTCCACAGAGTGATGAGACGACTCGCGCGCAATGGCTGGAGAAGGTGGTCACGGCGTTTTTTGCCGGGGCGGGGGAAACGCGCTGGCACCTTGATCTGCATACGGCCATTCGCGCCTCGTACCATGTGCGTTTTGGCGTGTTACCGCAGCGTCATCAGCCGTGGGATGAGGCGTTTCTGACCTGGCTTGGCGATGCGGGGCTGGAGGCACTGGTCTTCCACCAGACACCAGGCGGCACGTTTACCCACTTCACCTGCGAGAATGTTGGCGCGTTATCCTGCACCCTGGAGCTGGGAAAAGCGCTGCCGTTCGGGCAAAACGACCTGACGCGTTTTACCCCTACGCATCAGGCGCTCCGGGCGTTGCTAGCCGGGGTTGCGCCGGAACCCACCCGGGAACCCGTCGTGCGCTATCGGGTCGTGCAGCAGATCACGCGTCAAAGCGAGGCTTTCCAGCTTCATATGGCACCCCATACGCTGAACTTTACGCCGTTTCGCCAGGGCGTCCTGCTGGCGGAAGATGGTGAGACGCGCTATGCGGTACAGAAATCCACGGAATATGTTTTATTTCCTAATCCGTCGGTCGCGTTTGGTTTGCGAGCAGGTCTGATGCTGGAAAAAATGCCCTGAACGTCTCCCCTCGCGCAGACCGGAGGGGAAATGAAGAATAAATTTCTTAGCGTTAAAAGCGCTCTGGTATTGTTTGCGGAATATTCCTGGAGAATTGCTTTATTATTAAACGGCACTTCGCTATACTTCTCCATAATCTCTTTAAAATCATCCTGTTGAATATTTTTGTTTCATCTCTCCACGCTTTTTCCTTAATTTCTCCACAATTGGCGAAAAGTTGTTTTTTACACTTTCATTGTTTTACCGTTGCTCTGACTAATTGACGATAAACGCCGTAAAGTTAATCTCGTCAACACGGCATAGCGCCGAAGAATAACTGAAAGTAAGGAAAGACATTATGCGTAAATTAACTGCACTGTTTGTTGCCTCTACCATGGCTCTGGGCGCTACCAGCATGGCGTTCGCCGCCGATACCGCGACCACTACCGCCGCGCCGACGGAAGGCAAAATGATGATGCATCATAAAGGCAAGCCGGGTATGCACCATGAGATGATGATGTTTAAAGATCTGAACCTCACCGATGCGCAGAAGCAGCAGATCCGCGACATCATGAAAAGCCAGCGTGACCAGATGAAACGTCCTCCGCTGGAAGAGCGCCGCGCAATGCATGACATCATTGCCAGCGACAGCTTCGATAAAGCAAAAGCGGAAGCGCAGATCGACAAAATGGCCGAGCAGCATAAAGCACGCATGCTGGCCCACATGGAAACCCAGAACAAGATTTACAACATTCTGACGCCGGAACAGAAAAAGCAATTTAATGCCAATTTTGAGAAGCGTCTGACAGAACGTGCAGCGCCGGAAGGTAAAATGCCTGCACCAACCGAATAATCGGTTCACTCTCTTAAGACCGCCGGGCTCCTGTCTACAAAAGCGAAAACGCTGTGGACAGGACCGGCGGTTTTTCTTTTATCCCATGCCTAAGGTCTGGCCTGACTGCTGCCGATAATACGTCTGTGAAAATGCCCTGGCGCACGGTGCGTCCTTCAGGAGTGGTCATGGAATTCTTTGATATCCGTAAAATGCCGGTCAGTCTCTGGCGTAATGGTGCGGGTGAGACGCGTGAGATTTGCTGTTTTCCTCCCGCGACGCGGGATTTTTTCTGGCGGGCCAGTATTGCCTCCATCGCCAGTAACGGCGAATTCTCCGCGTTCCCGGGCGTTGACCGGGTGATTACGCTGCTGGAAGGCGGCGAGGTGACCCTGGATGCAGGCAGGGCGTTTTGTCATACTCTGAAGCATCACCAGCCTTACCGATTTGCGGGCGATCTGGCGGTGAAAGCCGTGCTCACAGAGGGGCAGATGTCGATGGACTTCAACATCATGACCCGACGGGATTGCTGCCAGGCAAAGGTGCGCGTTGCTACCCGAACGTTCACTACCTTCGCGTCACGCGGTGGGGTGGTCTTTGTCTTAAGTGGCGCCTGGCAACTGGGCGACAAATTACTGACCGCCGATCAGGGTGCCAGCTGGGAAGCGGGCAGTCATACCCTACGTTTACTGGAAACGAAGGGGTCGCTGCTGTTCAGTGAAATTACCTGGCTGCCGGGTCACTGAGGACGATGATCTCATATTTTCCGGTTAATAATGGCTTACAGAGAATTTTGTAACCATCCTGATCGAACCCGGCAGGGGTGCGCAGCAGGGCGGTAGCGTCATCCAGGCTTTCAACGGCGCCAAGCCAGAGCCAGTTGCGGATGATGTGATAATGCGTCATCGCATCGCGGGTTTCTTTCAGCGCCACCGCGCCTTCCCACGGCCAGCAGTTAACGCTGATAGAGGCCAGGCCCGCCATAAACCGGGCATGATGTTCTTCAACGCTCTCTTTTCCACAACACGCCCCGGCGCAGCGTTTCAGCGCGGAGCGGAAACAGGCGCGACCGCGGGTGGTGGCTTCCAGTCCTAACAGGCCGTAACAAAGCTGTAATTCATCAGCCAGGGATTGCAGGGTTTGCAGTGCGGCACGTTTGTTGGCAAACAGACCGTAAAGATTGGGTTCATGCGAAAAATCCACTTCCCGGGCATAAACAACCTGCGGTTTTCCTGCGTTAACCTGCAAGGAACACAGCTGGCGGTTGCGGCGCAGGCGTTTGTTAAACAGCGGCTGCTGTTCCTTGATGAGCCGGGCTTCGAGCAGAAGCGCGCCCAGTTCGCCTGCCGTCTCGATCCAGGTGATCCGCCGGGACTGCCTGAGCATCGATGCTTCATCCGGCGTACGCAGGTGCGACATCACCCGGCTGCGGATATTCACGCTTTTGCCGATATAGAGCGGCATGGTATCGCTGTCGCCGTGGAAGAAATAGACGCCAGGCTGTTTAGGCAGAGCCTCAAGCCAGGGGCGAAGATGCTCGGGATATTCGTAGATAGCCGCCGCTTCAAACTCAAGACGCGGGGCGGATTGACGCCTGCTCACATACTGCTCCATATACTGTTCAGGCATACAGTGTAGCAGGTGTTCGGTGGTTAAAAAAGAGCCGGGTGGCGGTTACGCCTTACCCGGCCTGTAAAACTGAGTTACCGTTTTGCTTTTACTTTTTCCAGAAATCATCAAACACCGTAATCGGCGGACGGCGCTTGTGCTCGGTTTTCAGATACCAGCCTTCGATAATTTTGGCGGTACCTTCGTCGAGCGTTTTGCCTTCCAGATAATCATCGATGTTGTCATATGTGACGCCCAGCGCGGCTTCATCCGGCAGGGAAGGGCGATCGTCCTCCAGGTCCGCCGTTGGCGCCTTCTTATACAGGTGCTCCGGGCAGCCCAGCGCCGCCAGCAGCTGCTTGCCCTGACGCTTGTTCAGGCGGAAGAGGGGGTTGATATCCGTGCCGCCATCGCCGTATTTGGTGAAGAAGCCGGTGATGGCTTCCGCGGCGTGGTCGGTGCCGACGACAACCCCTTTGGTCATCCCTGCGATACTGTACTGCGCTTTCATGCGCTCACGGGCTTTCTCGTTGCCGCGAACAAAATCGCTCAGTTCAATACCGGCTTCACGCAAGGCCTGCTCGCTTGCCAGTACCGAACCTTTGATGTTTACGGTAAGAACACGGTCCGGCTGAATAAACGCGATCGCATCCTGACAGTCCTGCTCGTCGGCCTGCACGCCATACGGCAGACGTACGGCAATAAATTGCAGCGCGGTGTCACCGGTCTCGTCACGCAGCTCGGAGATGGCCATCTGGCTCAGCTTGCCGGCCAGAGTGGAATCCTGACCGCCGCTGATACCCAGCACCAGCGTCTTCAGGAAAGGGTGTGCAGACAGGTAAGCTTTCAAAAAATCAACGCTACGACGGATCTCTTCATTGGCATCAATCGCAGGTTTCGCGCCCAGCGCCTGAATAATTTCTTGTTGCAGAGCCATTACGCCCTCCCTATGCAGAACCAAACAGAAAGTGTGATCTGTTAAAACTAACCCTTTGTCGGGGAAACGACAAGGATCACAGTTTTGAGTGTACTGTTTTACAGCGATTTAGCAGCTTACCGTTGTTTTATTAGAATTTTCCGAAATTCGTCTGGCGTAACTCGCAAAGTTGAACAATAGTAATTTTTATCCCATGCTTAGTTAACACGCTGATAAACAAGAGGACGGAATATGAACAAGAACGTAGCAGGAATTTTAAGCGCAGCGGCGGTACTGACTATGCTGGCAGGGTGTACAGCTTACGATCGCACCAAAGATCAGTTCACACAGCCAGTGGTAAAAGACGTCAAAAAAGGCATGACGCGTTCCCAGGTTGCAGCCATTGCCGGTAAACCTTCTTCAGAAGTTACTATGATCCACGCGCGTGGTACCTGCCAGACCTATATTCTGGGTCAACGTGATGGTAAGGCAGAGACCTACTTTGTCGCCCTGGATGATACGGGTCACGTGATCAATTCTGGTTACCAGACCTGTGCCGAATACGACACCGACCCACAGGCACCTAAGGCACAGTAAGCCTGTTTGCCTGAGAGCGTTAACAAACCGGCCTGAAGGCCGGTTTTTTTATGCATACGTGAATCTTATTTCTTGGCGCGAATTATTTGCCTGAAATGTGAAGGTAGTCAACAAGCCAGGTCAATGAGAGACAATTTCAGTCTATCCAGAATTATCCCCTCCCTGTACCATTGCGTATACTCACTTCAACGATAAACAATGTTCAGCACACTGCCCGTCAGCCAGGATAGCGAGTCGAGTGATAGCGAGACGGCGGGTAGCCAAACAAGAGGGAAGTTATCATGGAAAAGAAACATATCTATCTGTTTTGCTCTGCGGGCATGTCCACTTCGCTGCTGGTTTCTAAAATGCGCGCGCAGGCCGAAAAATATGAAGTCCCTGTGGTGATTGAGGCGTTTCCGGAAACGCTGGCGGGCGAGAAGGGCCAGACAGCAGACGTTATTTTACTCGGGCCGCAAATCGCTTATATGCTGCCAGAAATTCAACGTCTGCTACCCAATAAGCCGGTCGAAGTGATCGATTCCGTTTTATACGGCAAGATTGATGGTTTAGGTGTATTAAAAGCTGCCGTTGCGGCGATTAAAAAAGCTGCTAATTAATTTTTTATTTTTCCCGTCAAAGAGTTATTTCACACACAATACGCCGTAACGGTCGTTGCGGCCTTTAAGGGTATTTTCCTATGAGTAAAGTCATCGCTTCACTTGAAAAGGTACTCCTTCCTTTTGCTGTTAAAATAGGAAAGCAGCCTCACGTTAATGCCATTAAGAACGGCTTTATTAAATTAATGCCGTTGACATTAGCCGGGGCAATGTTCGTTTTAATTAACAACGTTTTTCTGAGCTTTGGAGAAGGTTCCTTTTTTTATTCATTAGGAATTAGGTTAGATGCTTCAACTATTGAAACCCTTAATGGTTTAAAAGCCATTGGCGGCAACGTATACAACGGTACGTTGGGTATTATGTCGCTAATGGCGCCTTTCTTTATTGGAATGGCGCTGGCGGAAGAGCGTAAAGTGGATCCGCTGGCGGCAGGCTTACTGTCCATTGCCGCGTTCATGACCGTCACACCGTACAGCGTGGGCGACGCTTATGCCGTTGGCGCCAACTGGCTGGGTGGGGCAAACATCATTTCCGGTATTGTTATCGGGCTGGTGGTGGCCGAAATGTTCACCTTCATTATTCGCCGTAACTGGGTTATCCGCTTGCCGGATAGCGTTCCGGCCTCTGTTTCTCGTTCATTTTCCGCGTTGATTCCGGGCTTCATTATTCTCTCCATCATGGGGATTATTGCCTGGGCGCTCTCTCACTGGGGAACTAACTTCCACCAGATCATTATGGACTCTATCTCAACGCCGCTGGCGTCGATGGGTAGCGTGGTCGGTTGGGCGTATGTCATCTTTACCTCCCTGCTGTGGTTCTTCGGCGTGCATGGTTCACTGGCACTGGCGGCGCTGGACAGCGGTATTATGACCCCATGGGCACTGGAAAACGTCGCGCTTTACCAGCAGTACGGCTCCGTCGATGCGGCGCTGGCGGCCGGTAAAACCTTCCATGTGTGGGCGAAGCCGATGCTTGACTCCTATATCTTCCTGGGCGGTACCGGGGCGACGTTGGGTCTGATCATCGCGGTCTTTATTGTCTCTCGCCGCGCTGACCATCGTCAGGTTGCGAAGCTGGCCCTGCCGTCAGGCATCTTCCAGATTAACGAGCCGATCCTGTTTGGTCTGCCAATTATCATGAACCCGGTGATGTTCATTCCCTTCATCCTGGTTCAGCCGCTGCTGGCCGCGATTACGCTGACGGCGTACTACCTGGGCATTATCCCGCCGGTGACCAACATTGCGCCGTGGACGATGCCGGCTGGTCTGGGCGCGTTCTTCAACACCAATGGTAGCGTGGCCGCCTTCCTGCTGGCGATATTCAACCTCGGGATTGCAACCCTGCTCTACATGCCGTTCGTGGCGATTGCGAACAAGGCCGCAACGGTTATCGATGAAGAAGAGAGCGAAGAGGATATCGCCCTCGCACTGAAATTCTAAAATTGCACGGCGCGGGGCAACCCGCGCCAGCGGAAAGGAGCTTAAAAAATGTTAGATTTAGAGAGTATCGTTGCCGAAGAAACCGCAGAGAACGATCTGGAAGAGGTGGTGATGGGCCTCATCATCAACTCCGGGCAGGCACGCAGCCTGGCGTATGCGGCGCTTAAGCAGGCTAAGCAGGGCGACTTCGTTGCCGCGAAAACCATGATGGAGCAGTCCCGTACGGCGTTAAACGAAGCGCATCTGGTGCAGACGAAGCTTATCGAAAGCGACCAGGGCGAAGGGAAGATGAAAGTGAGTCTGGTGCTGGTACATGCGCAGGATCATCTGATGACCTCCATGCTGGCGCGCGAGCTGGTAGCGGAGCTCATCGAGCTTCACGAGAAGATGCAATAAGTCAGGATGAAGTAGCAGGAGGTCAGCACGATGGAAATCAAAACCGCACATGAGCAGCAGCTGTTTAATGGCAAGAATTTTCACGTGGTGATTTACAACAAAACGGAGAGCGCCAGCGGTCTGCACCAGCATGACTACTACGAGTTCACGATTGTTCTGACCGGCCGCTACTATCAGGAGATCAACGGTAAGCGCGTCCTGCTTGAGCGTGGCGATTTCGTCTTCCTGCCGATGGGATCTTATCACCAGAGCTTTTATGAGTTTGGTGCGACGCGCATTCTGAACGTAGGCGTGAGCAGGCGTTTCTTCGACAAGCACTATCTGCCGCTGGTGCCGTTCTGCTTTGTGGCGTCACAGGTGTATCGCGTTAAAAATGAGTTTATGACCTGGATTGAAACGGTTATCGCCTCGCTGAATTTCCGCGACAATGAATTTGATGAATTTATTGAAACCGTGACGTTCTACGTCATGAATCGCCTCCGCCATCACCGTGAAGAACAGCAGGTGGTGGATGATATTCCTCAGTGGCTGCGTAGTACCGTGGAGCTGATGCACGACAAAGGACAGTTCAGCGATAACGCCTTGGAGAATATGGTGGCGCTGTCGGGTAAATCGCAGGAATATTTGACGCGCGCCACGCAGCGTTATTACCGTAAAACGCCTGTGCAAATTATTAATGAAATCCGCATTAACTTTGCCAAAAAACAGCTGGAAATTACTAATTACTCTGTCACCGATATCGCTTACGAATCGGGTTACAGCAGTCCCAGTCTGTTTATTAAAACCTTTAAAAAATTGACTTCATTTACACCGAACAGTTACCGCAAAAATTTAACGGTAATTAATTAACTTTCGGCGGTTTATCCGCCAGGAATAGTGACGTAATGGCTTGCCCAAATAGCGGGAAGAGCACGCTATACCTTGCAGGCGATTAACCTGATACGCTAAGGGAGATATTATGCAACAGAAATTAAAAGTCGTAACCATTGGTGGCGGCAGCAGCTATACCCCGGAATTACTTGAAGGTTTCCTGAAACGGTATCATGAATTACCGGTCAGCGAATTATGGCTGGTGGATGTTGAAGAAGGTCAGGAGAAGCTGAATATTATTTTTGAACTGTGCAAACGCATGGTTGAAAAAGCGGGCGTGCCCTTAACCGTGCATAAAACGCTGGATCGTCGCCTGGCACTGAAAGATGCTGACTTCGTGACCACGCAGCTGCGCGTCGGCCAGCTGAAGGCGCGTGAGCTGGACGAGCGCATTCCGCTGAGCCACGGTTATCTGGGCCAGGAAACCAACGGGGCAGGTGGCCTGTTTAAAGGCCTGCGTACTATTCCAGTCATTTTTGACATCATTAAAGACGTGGAGGAGATCTGCCCGAACGCCTGGGTGATTAACTTTACCAACCCGGCCGGGATGGTCACCGAGGCAGTCTATCGCCATACCGGTTTCAAACGCTTTATCGGCGTCTGCAATATTCCGATTGGCATGAAGATGTTCATCCGCGATGTACTGGAACTGACCGAGCACGATGATCTGTCCATTGACCTGTTCGGCCTGAATCACATGGTCTTTATCAAAGATGTGATTGTGAACGGGCAATCGCGCTTTGCGGAACTGCTCGACGGCGTCGCCTCTGGTCGCCTGACTGCGGCCTCGGTGAAAAACATCTTCGATCTGCCGTTCAGCGAAGGGCTGATCCGCTCCCTGAATCTGCTGCCGTGCTCGTATCTGCTTTACTACTTCAAGCAGAAAGAGATGCTGGCCATTGAAATGGGCGAATACTACAAAGGTGGCGCACGCGCTCAGGTTGTGCAGAAAGTAGAGAAGCAGCTGTTTGATTTGTATAAAGATCCGAACCTGAACGTCAAACCGAAAGAGCTGGAGCAGCGCGGCGGGGCATACTATTCGGATGCGGCGTGTGAAGTGATTAACGCCATTTACAATGACAAGCAGGCCGAGCACTATGTGAACGTTCCCCATCACGGGCACATCGACAATATCCCGGCAGACTGGGCCGTTGAGATGACCTGCATCCTTGGACGCGAGGGTGCAAAACCGCATCCCCGCATTACCCACTTCGACGATAAGGTGATGGGGCTGATTCACACCATCAAAGGCTTTGAAGTGGCGGCGAGCAATGCTGCCCTGAGCGGCGAACTGAATGACGTGCTGCTGGCGCTGAATCTCAGCCCGCTGGTGCATTCTGACCGTGACGCTGAAAAACTCGCGAGTGAGATGATCCTGGCGCATGAAAAATGGCTGCCAAACTTTGCTGCAACGGTTGAGAAACTGAAACTCACACACCGTTAAGAGGAGGCGCGATGGAAAACCTGCTGATCGTCAATGCCGATGATTTTGGCCTGTCAAAAGGGCAGAACTACGGCATTATTGAAGCCTGTCGCCGGGGCGTCGTGACCTCTACAACAGCGCTCATCAACGGTGAGGCGGTGGAACATGCGGCGCAGTTAAGCCGTGAGCTGCCCGAGCTGGGCGTGGGCATGCATTTTGTGCTGACGCTTGGGTTGCCCCTTTCACCGATGCCGGGTCTGACGCGCGAGGGAAAACTGGGGAAATGGATTTGGGAAATGGCGGAGCAGGACGCTCTGCCGCTCGATGAGATTGCCCGCGAGCTGGAGTGCCAGTTTAACCGCTTTGTGGATGTGTTTGGCCGCGAACCTACCCATATTGACAGCCATCATCATGTGCATATGATCCCGGCGATTTTCCCGCTTGTGGCAGAGTTTGCGCAACGTAAAGGCGTGGCGATGCGCGTGGATCGTGAGGTGCGCGGGTTGCCGGACGTCGCGGTGACGTCAACGGAGGGGTTCAGCAGCGCATTTTATGGCGACGAGATCGATGAAGCGCTGTTCCTGAAGGTGCTGGATGACTCCGCCGCAAAAGGGGAGCGCTCGCTTGAGGTAATGGCGCACCCGGCGTTTGTCGATGAGATAGTACGTAAGAGCGCCTACTGCTGGCCGCGTCTGGCAGAACTGGATGTGCTGACATCGGCGTCGTTAAAGTATGCGATTGCCGAGCGTGGGTATCGTCTGGGGACGTTCAGGGATCTTTGAGGCAAAGCCCGGTGGCGAGGTAAAAGCAAAACGGTAACCTTTTGGTTACCGTTTTTATTGTTTTCTCCCTCTCCCAGGGGAGAGGGCCGGGGTGAGGGCTTCAGGTTTTTTACGCCGGTATCTGGTCAATCTTACTGCTGCGCGACCACACGCGGTGCGCGGCGAGCAGGTCAAACAATCGGGTCATAAACGCATCATCGACGTTATCACCTTCGACAATGCCTTCTTCCCCTTGATCCGGTACCTTCAGCAGAGTTTTAAACTTCCGCGCATCGCCTGCCAGAGCGATTGGCTTCAGGTGCTTATAGGCTTCCAGCAGATAATAGGCGGCATCACCGTTACCGAGCAGGCTCTCAACGTCGCCGCACGGCATAATCACCGCATCAACCGTCAGCGACGGTGCTCCGGCGAAGGTCGCGGCAATCGGCAGGACGGAGCCATCATCGGCCGTCACTTCACCCATGCGAGAGTAAAGCAGTTTGGCATGTACGCCCTGGGTTTTGAGCGCCCGCATGATCCCCAGTACGTCGCTGGCGCGCGGTTTATCGTTCAGCAGAATAGCCACTACGCGGCCTTTAATTGACCCGCCAGGTACCGCGTACAGGCTCAGGGACGGATCCTTCTTCAGCCCGTTCACGTCGTTTGGCGGTGCGGCATGGCATTGCTCATCGGTGAGCGTGATGCCGAGATTATTCGCCACGCCCTGAGCAAGCTGGATATCAATATGCGCCAGATGGTCGACCACGCGCTCGCGAATGTAGGTACGCACCACTTTGCTCAGCTCAAAGCTGAAACCGCCGATAATGTGCTGCTGTTCAATCGGGGTCTGGCTGTTCCAGAACAGGCGAGGCTGAGCGTAATATTCGCCGAATGACGGGCTGCGCTCGCGAATTTTTGTTCCGTCCACGCGCTCCTGATACGACTCGAATCCGCCACGTTTTGGCCCCGGCGGGGTTTCACGCGGCCAGTTATCGTTAATGGAGTTTGGCTCGTAGTTCGCCGGGTTGGTATCGATATCCTGGCGATGCATCCCGTCACGCTGGAAGTTATGGTACGGGCAGGTCGGACGGTTGATAGGAATTTCGTGGAAGTTCGGTCCGCCGAGACGGCTGATCTGCGTATCGGTATAAGAGAACAGACGGCCCTGGAGCAGCGGATCGTTGGTGAAATCCAGCCCCGGCACAATATGGCCCGGGTGGAACGCAGCCTGCTCATTCTCCGCGAAGAAGTTATCCGGGTTGCGATTAAGCACCATTTTGCCCACCAGCTGAACCGGCACCAGCTCTTCGGGAATAAGCTTGGTCGGGTCGAGCAGGTCGAAGTCGAATTTGAACTCGTCCTCTTCCGGGATCAGCTGTAACCCCAGCTCGTATTCCGGGAAATCACCGGCTTCAATGGATTCCCACAGTTCGCGACGGTGGAAGTCCGGATCGCGCCCGGTCAGCTTCTGTGCTTCATCCCACACCAGGGACGCTTTCCCCGCGACCGGTTTCCAGTGGAAACGCACAAACGTCGCTTTACCTTCAGCGTTAATCAGACGGAAGGTATGAATACCAAAGCCTTCCATGGTGCGATAGCTGCGTGGGATCCCCCGGTCAGACATCGCCCACATCACGTTGTGAAGGGTTTCCGGTTGCAGGGAGACGTAGTCCCAGAAGGTGTCATGCGCACTTTGTCCCTGCGGTATGGCCCAGTGTGGCTCTGGTTTTACCGCATGGACAAAGTCAGGGAATTTATGCGCATCCTGAATGAAGAAAACCGGGGTGTTATTCCCGACGAGGTCGAAAATGCCCTCTTCGGTATAGAATTTGGTGGCGAAGCCGCGAATATCACGCACCGTGTCGGCCGAACCCGCGCCGCCCTGTACGGTAGAGAAGCGCACAAATACCGGTGTAATTTTGTTCGGATCGGAAAGGAAATCCGCCTTCGTGATCTCCTTCAGGCTCTTGTACGGCTGGAAATAGCCGTGCGCCGCAGAGCCGCGAGCGTGAACGATACGTTCAGGAATACGCTCATGGTCGAAATGGGTGATTTTTTCCCGCAGGATGAAATCTTCCAGCAGCGTCGGGCCGCGTGTTCCGGCGCGCAAGGAGTTCTGATCATCGGCGATGCGCACGCCCTGATTGGTGGTCAGCGCATAGCCTTCACCCCCTTTGCGGTGCGGGTCGAGAGATTTTAACTTTTCGTTGTCCGCATCGGGTG
This sequence comes from Enterobacter cloacae complex sp. IR5459, assembly GCF_049238005.1. Classification (NCBI taxonomy): domain Bacteria; kingdom Pseudomonadati; phylum Pseudomonadota; class Gammaproteobacteria; order Enterobacterales; family Enterobacteriaceae; genus Enterobacter; species Enterobacter cloacae complex sp. IR5459. The sequence goes on along the minus strand of NZ_JBMKIG010000004.1, from coordinate 198,102 downwards.
ACTTCATGCTTCCCGGTGCAGTAGGTTGCTCGCCCGGCGCGGAGAGGCCCGGCGACGGTTTATGAGAGCCATCCGCAGGGGCGAGTGAGTCCATTCCCGGTTGAGATTCTTCGGTGCCATGAATAGGGGATTGATGGGGTTTATCATTGTTCGACATTGCACGATTCTCCTTTGTTCGTTCCTGAAAACCCTATTAAGGATAGAACAATGTGATGAATTAGCAGGCGAACTAAGCGTTTTCAGAGGAAGTGATTAGCGAAAGGAGCCATCTGCCACATGTCAGGCGCGACGGGTGGGGGGAGAATCGGCTATGATAGAAATTTCCTGCTTTAAGAATTTGCTTTAGTGAACCCGTCGCTTATGAAACCTCTTCGTCAACAAAACCGCCAGGTTATTAGCTATGTGCCCCGCGTTGAACCCGCGCCGCCTGACCATGCCCTGAAAGTGGATGGTTTTCGCGATGTCTGGATGTTACGGGGTAAATACGTTGCCTTCGTGCTGATTGGCGAGCACTTCCGTCGCTCCCCTGCGTTTACGGTACCAGAATCGGCGCAGCGATGGGCTATGCAGACCCGCCAGGATGAAGAGGTTGAAGAATAACAGCCATAAAAAAACCGCCCTCAGGCGGTTTTTTTATTTCGGCAGTGATTAACGATGGGCCAGTTCGGCATCATCTTCACTGTCGAGAATTGTTTTGTCGGTCTGCTTCAGCCACTGGCTGGTCAGGGTACCGGCGGTCATTGAGCCACTCACGTTCAGGGCGGTACGACCCATGTCGATCAGCGGTTCAACAGAGATCAGCAGGGCAACCAGCGTCACCGGCAGTCCAAGCGCAGGCAGAACGATCAGCGCAGCGAAGGTCGCGCCGCCGCCCACGCCCGCAACACCGGCGGAGCTAATGGTCACGATACCGACCAGCGTCGCAATCCAGACCGGATCCAGCGGATTAATCCCCACGGTTGGGGCAACCATCACGGCCAGCATCGCCGGGTAGAGACCCGCACAGCCGTTCTGCCCGATGGTGGCGCCAAAGGAGGCCGAGAAGCTGGCGATAGACTCCGGTACGCCCAGACGACGGGTCTGTGCTTCGACGTTCAGCGGGATAGATGCCGCGCTGGAACGGCTGGTAAAGGCGAAGGTCAGCACCGGCCAGACTTTACGGAAGTATTTCAGCGGGCCAACGCCGTTCACCGCCAGCAGAATGCCGTGCACAACAAACATGATGCCCAGACCGAGGTACGAGGCAATCACAAAGCTGCCAAGCTTAATGATGTCTTGCAGGTTAGAACCTGCAACGACTTTGGTCATCAGCGCCAGGACACCGTACGGCGTCAGCTGCATGACCAGACGCACCAGCTTCATCACCCAGCTTTGCAGGGTATCGATGGCCGTCAGAACGCGCTCGCCTTTCGGCGCATCGTCCTTCAGCAGCTTCAGCGCAGCCACGCCCAGGAATGCCGCGAAGATCACCACGCTGATTATGGAGGTTGGGCTTGCGCCGGTCAGGTCAGCAAACGGGTTCTTCGGAATGAAGGAGAGCACCATCTGCGGAACGGTCAGATCGGCCACTTTACCCACGTAGTTGGTCTCAATCGCCGTCAGACGCGCGGTTTCAGCGCTACCCTGCACCAGACCTTCAGCAGTCAGGCCAAACAGATTGGTTACCAGCACACCCACCAGCGCCGCAATCAGCGTGGTGAAGAGCAGGGTACCAATGGTCAGGAAGCTGATTTTACCCAGTTGAGAGGCATTGTGCAGGCGGGCTACGGCGCTCAGAATAGAGGCGAATACCAGCGGCATAACGATCATTTGCAGCAGCTGTACATAGCCGTTACCGACAATGTTGAACCACTGAATGGAGTCTTTCAGTACCGGGCTGTCGGAACCGTAAATAGCGTGTAAGGCCAGGCCAAACACCACGCCCATGACCAGACCGACCAGTACCTTTTTCGCCAGGCTCCACTGTTTGTGGCGAGCCTGGGCGAGAAGCAATAGCAATACGACGAACACAACAATGTTCGCGATGAGTGGAAAATTCATCCCCGTTCTCCTGATTTATTATACGGTCGGTTTTTACCGAACCTGTTGGCGCAAGGTTATCAGAAGTGTGATGTCACGCTTATATCCATATGGAATGGTTTATGACAAAAGTGATTATATTGTCGGTTTAATGTTCAATCTGGTGATTAATAAAACGATTGAACTGAAATTGCAGCGAGTTGATCATCTGCGATGACCAGCGCACTGCACCATTTTCGGGCAATGTCTGCGGCATCCAGACGGCATACGCAAACAGCGCCATGCACAGAACGCGCTCCAGCTGGTTGCCTTTTTGCGGCACGAGGATTGGCAGGCGGAAACGCCAGCGGCAGGGCCAGAGCAGCGGTACGCCCGCTGGCGTCAGCATATCGGCGAGGATATGGCTTAAGTAGCCAAGCACCATGCCCTGAATGGCATCCGCCGGGACGATCCAGCTCTCCGGAACCTTTAAATAGAAGAGTGTAAGCAGGCCAAATACGGCCAGCAGGCTGTGGGTAAACCCGCGATGACCAAAGGCTCTGGCGATGGGCTTTGAAATCCACTTTAGCCGCTGGCCAAGAAATGACTTTGGATGATCTATGTCCGGCAGCAGGCAGGTAAGTACGGCGGAAGGGACAATATGCCACCAGTCCCCCTGTGCCAGCACAGGGGTCAGTTCAGCGTTTTTAGCAAACACTGCACAGGCAAGTGAAAAAAGCAGGTGGCCTTCCGCCGTCATGATAAAACCCGGTAAACTGTCAATCCATACAGTATAGGGTTTTTATACAGTGTGTGAAAGAGGTGACGGTGTAACTCTTTGTCACAAACCGGCGGTTAGCGCGCCAGCCAGCCACCGTCTACGGCGAGAGTATGACCGTTAACGTAATCAGATGCTCTTGAAGCCAGAAACACCACCGGACCCTGTAAATCCTCCGGGAGACCCCAGCGGCCCGCCGGAATCCGGTCGAGGATCGCCTGGCTGCGCTGCTCATCATCCCGAAGTTGCCGGGTGTTATTTGTCACCATATAACCCGGCGCAATAGCATTCACATTAATGCCCAGCGTTGCCCATTCGTTCGCCAGCAGGCGGGTGAGGCCCAGCACGCCGCTTTTGGACGCCGTATAGGAGGGCACCCGGATGCCGCCCTGGAAGGAGAGCATGGAAGCAATGTTAATGATCTTGCCGCCCTGACCCTGCGCGATAAACTGTTTCGCCACTGCCTGAGAGAGGAAAAAGACTGATTTCAGATTGAGATCGATGACCTCGTCCCAGTCCTTCTCGCTAAATTCCAGCGCATCGGCACGGCGGATGGTGCCGGCATTGTTAACCAGAATATCGATGCGGCCCATCTCAGCGACTGCGGTATCCACCACGCTCTGAATACTCTCCTGCTTGCCAAGATCGGCGCGAATCGCGATAAAGCGTCGTCCCAGCGCCGTAACGCGCGCTGCCGTTTCGTCAGGAACCTTGCGGTTAACCCCCACGATATCGCATCCTGCTTCGGCGAGGGCAATGGCCATGCCTTGCCCCAGACCGGTATCGCACCCGGTCACCATCGCCACTTTTCCTGCCAGAGTAAAAGCATCCAGTATCATACGCGCCTCAGAAGTCAGGTTATTGTCATTCTGCACGTAAGAATAGGAGTCTGGAATGAGAAAAGCAAATAAAGTAAAACGTTGTTTTGATTTTGCGGGGCAGGCAGCCGAAGCTGCCTGAAAGAGCGTTACTCCCCACGCAGATGGCGGGCAGTCAATTCTTCAAGAGACGTCAGCCTGACATCCGCCAGGGCAAAACGGGGATCGTGTCGGCCTTCTTCAGCCGGCACAACGATGGAGCGCATACGTGCGGCTTTGGACGCCACCATGCCGTTAACCGAATCTTCCAGCGCCACACAGGTAAGCGGATCCAGCCCCAGTTTCGCGGCGCAGTCCATATACACCTGCGGATGTGGCTTGCTGTACGGAAGCTTTTCGGCCGAGGCCAGCGCGTCGAAGCTGTCGCGCAGCCCGAACATCGTCAGCACTTTTTCCAGCATATGCAGCGGTGAGGCGGAGGCCAGCCCCACTTTCAGCCCTTGCGCCTTGCACAGGGCGATAGCGTCGCGTACGCCCGGTAACAGAGGCTTATACTCTTCTACGAGGGAGATGGCGCGGTTGATAATGCGCGCCGTAACTTCGTCGCGATCCGGGCCAACCCATGGCTGGTGGGCATACCAAAGGTCAACCACCATATCGATGCGCAGCCCCAGGGTATCGGGAAGCTCGTTACGACGACTGATATCGACGCCGAGGCTGGCCATCACGTCCAGTTCAGCCCGATCCCACAGGGGTTCGGAATCAATCAGCAATCCATCCATGTCAAAAATAGCGGCAAGTATCTTGCGCGGTGTCGACATTACAACATCTCCTTATCTTGGGGTAAGACGAACGGTGCTAAGCACAAGCAATTTAGCATATTGCATGCAAAGAGCGGGCGAAATTGACCGACAGCAGGTAGACTTAGGCACAAATAACGCGTCTTTATGAAGAGGAACTAATGACGTATCAACAAGCTGGACGCATCGCGGTCTTAAAACGTGTTGCTGGTTGGGTTATTTTTATTCCCGCCCTGATTTCAACGCTGATCTCCGTACTCAAATTTATGTACGATCACAGCGAAAAACAGCCGGGCATCAATGCCGTTATGCTTGATTTTGCCCACGTCATGATTGAGATGATGCGGTTTAACACCCCGTTCCTGAACGTCTTCTGGTTCAACTCGCCCACGCCGGATTTTCACCACCAGCTGAATGTCGGTTTCTGGATAATCTATGCGTTGATATTTATCGCGATGGCGTTGCAGGCCTCCGGCGCGCGCATGAGTCGCCAGACCCGCTTTTTACGCGAAGGGGTGGAAGATCAGCTGATACTTGAGAAGGCGAAAGGCCCTGACGGGATGAGCCGCGAGCAGATCGAATCGCGCATTGTCGTTCCGCGTCATACCATTTTTGTGCAGTTTTTCCCGCTCTACATCCTGCCGGTCATCATCATTGTGGCCGGGTATTTCTTCTTTACGCTGCTTGGCTTCCTGTAAATCCTAAGGGAAGGGGCGTGATGCCGCCCCCTCCCGCTATGCCGCCAGAATACGGTCCAGCGCCCGCTGGGCATTTACCAGATGACTCCCGCCAAACAAAATAGCCCGGTTTAGCAAGGTGTACAGCTGATAAACCGGCTGACGATCAAGGAAACCCGCAGGTAACGGCGAGACAGACTGATAGCCATCATAAATTTGCGGCGGCTGTTCAGGGTGCAACGGCAGCATCGCGAGGTCACACTCTCTGTCGCCCCAGTAGCAGGCCGGGTCATATATATAGGGACCATCAGGCCCAAGCGCGCAGTTGTTTGACCATAAATCACCGTGCAGAAGGGAAGCCTGAGGCTGATGCGAAGCCAGACGCTGCTGAATATGTTCAACAATCGCGTCGATGTTGCCGAACGCTAATCCCTTTTCAGCGGCCAGCTCCAGCTGCCAGCCGATGCGCTGTTCGGCGAAAAAAGTCGACCAGCGGCGCTGCCATGCGTTTGGCTGTGGGGTGGTGGAGAGGTCGTTATCGAAATCGAGCCCAAACTGAGGTTGATCGCTCCACTGGTGCAAACGGGCGATCTGTTGCCCGAGAATAAAGGCGTTATGCGCATCCAGAGGACGCGCGGGAAGATAGTTCATCACCAGAAAGCTATAGTCACGATCGCTGCCGACGGCTAAAACCTGCGGAACGGTGACTGTTTTACTGCGCGATAACAGCTCAAGCTGATCGGCTTCGGCAGTAAAAATGGGGAGCAATTCGCGCTCATCACATTTAACGAAAAGATCGCGCCCGGCGTAACGTAAATGCCATGCGGCATGGATCTCTCCGCCTGGCAGTTCGTTACGCAGTTCAATTTCACCTTCACCCAGCTGCTCACTTAAAAGATGACTGATAGCCTGCCACATGATGTCTCTCCCATGTTGTCTGCCAGATCATAAAGTTAGCGCAAAACGGCTATAAAAAAACAGGAACTAACGCACAACTGAGCGGTTTAATTTTATACAGGGCACTTATTGTTCTTTTTTATGCCAGTTTTCCCAGCTATCCACATCAATTTCCGTGGCTTTGTCAGTCACGCTTTCCACCAGGCTACTGGCCAGCGCCTTCACCTCTTCCTGACTCAGCGGGCTTATCAGGCCAAATGCCAGTGAGCCGAGATCGTGAATATTGCCCTCATCGTCCGTCAGCGTAAGCAGAAAATTGGCGCGCGTGAACGCGTTGTTGAGTTCATTCAGTTCGGTCAGCGACGCCTCATGAATATTCACGGTTACGACGTAGCGGGTGATATCACCACTGCTCATAATTCACCTCGTTGTTATCCTGAAAGTTTTCTTAGCATAGTCGATAAGCTCTGTTTAGCGACTTCCCCCTCCATGGGAAGGGGAATTAGGTTCAGCTTCTCTCGAGGTAATCGACAATTTTCTGGGTATCCGCAAGCGAACACAGACGCGTTCCCTGATTGATGGTGGCTGCACTCCCTGCCGCGACGCCATAGCGAGCCATCTCCAGAAGCGAAGCCCCCTGCGCCAGCTTCAGCACCATCGCGCCAACCATACTGTCACCGGCACCCACGGTGCTCTGGCTTTTCATCGGCGGTGGCACAACCTGCACAAAGCCCGTCTTATCGACGGCCAGCGCCCCCTGAGGACCGAGAGAAACAACAACGCGATGTGCTTTGCCCGTACGTACCAGCTCTTCTGCGGCAGTACGAACGTCATCAGGCTGGCTGAGTTCTCGATTAACCAGGGCACTGAGCTCTTTCTGGTTAGGTTTAACGAGTTCAAGTTGTCCGGGTTCTAACGCCGCCTTCAGGGCTTCGCCCGAGCTATCGACAATGCAGCGGATGCCGCGCTGGAGCGCCGCCTGAACCAGCGCCGTCAGTTTCTCTGTTTTGACGCCCGGCGGCAGGCTACCGCTGATCACCAGTAATGAGCCGCTTTCAATGGTCAGCACTTTCTCTTCCAGTTGACGAAACTCATCATCGGTCAATTTCGCCCCCGGCATCACAAAACGATATTGCTCGCCGCTGGATTCAACATGGACATGCAGGTTCTGCCGGGTCCAGTCTTTAGCGTCGACGGTGTCTACGGCAACCTGTTCATCTGCCAGCAACGCCACCAGATGTTCTCCCGTGGCGCCGCCAGCGGGGAAGATGGCGGTGGCTTTTCCGCCGAGATGGGTAATAGCGCGCGCCACGTTAATGCCGCCGCCGCCCGGCTCAAACACCGGCGCGCTACAGCGCAGCTTACCTTCCGGGTAGATTTGCGGCGTTATGGTCGCGGAGTCGAGGGAAGGGGAGAGTGTCAGCGTATAAATCGAAGCCATCATGACCTCCTTTTATCATGGGTTCTTTTAAGCCTGGCACCGTTTGGCAGGAAGGCAACGTAAATAACAGTATGATTTTAAATATGAATGCTGACAAATAACCCGCGCCGGGCATATAAAATAAAACGCGTTTTGGGATCGTTCTTATTCAAAAAATGAAAGAAGAAAATATTGCTATGTTATTTGCGGCTTTTTATAATTTGTTACCTTTCTATGGTCGCCTTGTCATTGATCCGCAAGAAAGTTTCCGAGACCGTGACGGTCTCTTTTTATGTTGTACGGACTCCTTAAATAAAATGAAGCTTTTGAAGACAGTACCCGCAGCACTGATGCTGGCGGGTGGCGTATTTGCGTCACTGAATGCAACCGCCGATGATACCGTTTTTACTGTCATGGACGATCCCTCCACTGCCAAAAAACCCTTTGAAGGTAACGTGAATGCCGGGTATCTGGCGCAATCCGGTAACACGAAAAGCTCCTCCCTGACAGCAGACAGCACCCTGACCTGGTACGGCAACACCACGGCCTGGTCGCTGTGGGGAAATGCCAGCAACACCTCTGCTAACGATCAACGCTCATCGGAGAAATACGCGGTAGGCGGACGTAGCCGATACAACATGACCGATTATGACTACCTGTTCGGGCAGGCGAGTTGGCTGACTGACCGCTACAACGGCTATCGCCAGCGTGATGTCGTAACTGCGGGTTATGGTCGTCAGTTCCTCAATGGGCCGGTGCACAGCCTGCGTTTTGAATTCGGTCCGGGTGTCCGTTACGACGAGTACACCAACGGCGAAGATGAAACCCAGCCGCTGGGTTATGCATCGGGCACCTATGCATGGCAGATGACCGACAACGCAAAATTCACCCAGGGTGTGTCGGTGTTTGGTGCTGAAGATACAACGCTGAACTCAGAAAGTGCGTTGAACGTGGCGATCAATGAACACTTTGGACTCAAGGTGGCGTACAACGTAACCTGGAACTCATCCCCACCTGATTCTGCACCGGAACATACCGATCGCCGAACCACGATTTCATTAGGTTATAAAATGTAATATCGTCGGGCCGAGAATAATCCCGGCCCGTTTTTTATTTTCTGAAACTGTGCTTATTTATATTAAACGGCGTTTTAAAATAATGTGTCTGGTTTCATCTTCATAATTTCTCCATAATTAGCTGGCCAGGGCTTATTCAGTTTATTTGACACGAATTGATAAATAATTTGACTAGGCAAGAATGTGATCCAGATCTACACTTACGGCACAGGCGAAAAACTTGCCTCAGGCATATCGCATTAAATAAGTATGAGAATAAAATTATGAAAAAAATCAAAACCGCTACAGCAGCGATGGTGCTTTCCGCACTTTCATTTGGCGTATTTGCTGCTGATAATACGCAACCTGCCAATGACGTTAACAGCCCAATCGGGATCGCTAAAGCCTCTGATGTAGAAGCAGGCTCCAACATTGCCCCTGGCTCTCAGTCTACCGGCCAGTCAATGAATGATGCATTTGATGTACATAAGCTGGTGGCGGGTGAGTGGTCCTGATATTTCAACTGCCACGTGTGACGGAATATATACGCTGCCACAGCCTGTCGAAAACCGGCTTATGACGTACCGGTTTTGGACCATAAATTATCGTAAAGATAGTTAAGATTTATTCAGTAAATTCACGGCAGGTTTTCGCTGACAAAATATCAGCCCCAGATCATAGCGGCCCAGCGCAGCAGCAACATCGCGCCGCAAATAGCAATTAACACCACGACCATTTTCCAGTGCTTCACGGCAAATCTTTTTGTTGGCATAACCTAATCCTTATCTGTTGATACCCTTAGTCTACCAAAGTCTGCGCCAGAAAGCGCTCAACAAGGGAGAAGAGGTTATGCCGGAACACCGGTTCGGCTTAAAACCAATGGAATCTGTCAGCCAGAATCAATACCAGGCCAGCAGCGGAAAGTAGATTTAATATCACAACGGTTCTACTCGATACGTTCATGTGATACCCCTTCGATGTTTAAGGACCAGATCAAGAATAGCTCAGCACTTACGGATTGCGAGCACCCGTCAACAAAAGTTCATTAATGCAGACAACAGGATGTGCGGTTCAAAACGGTCGCAGGAAGGTGCATTCGCCCTGTCAATAGTGTTACCATTATGTCGCCTGTCGTAAACCCGCATTATTCTGAAATCGGCCGGTGAATGATGACGAACCAATTTGACGATTGTTGGTCAGATGGTTTCGTAATCTACTGTTTAATCACGATTATTTTCTTTGTATATGCTCTTATGTGTGGGGCATCACTGCAAATAAGGATATAAAATGCCTGTAATTACTCTTCCTGATGGCAGCCAACGCCATTTCGACCACGCTGTTAGCCCAATGGATGTTGCCCTGGATATCGGTCCTGGACTTGCAAAAGCAACCATTGCAGGCCGCGTAAACGGCGAGCTGGTAGACGCGTCCGATCTGATTGAAAGCGATGCAACGCTTGCGATCATCACCGCGAAAGACGAAGAAGGTCTGGAGATCATTCGTCACTCCTGCGCGCACCTGTTAGGCCATGCTATCAAGCAGCTGTGGCCAAACACCAAAATGGCGATCGGCCCGGTTATCGACAACGGTTTCTACTACGACGTTGACCTTGACCACACCCTGACCCAGGAAGATATCGACGCGCTCGAAAAACGTATGCACGAGCTCGCCGAAACCAACTATGACGTCATTAAGAAGAAAGTCAGCTGGCACGAAGCGCGTGAAACCTTCGTGAAGCGCGGCGAGAGCTACAAAGTCTCGATTCTTGATGAAAACATCGCTCATGATGACAAGCCAGGCTTGTACCATCACCAGGAATACGTCGACATGTGCCGTGGTCCGCACGTGCCGAATATGCGCTTCTGTCATCACTTCAAACTGATGAAAATCGCAGGCGCTTACTGGCGTGGCGATAGCAACAACAAGATGTTGCAGCGTATCTATGGTACCGCGTGGGCCGATAAGAAAGCCCTGAACGCATACCTGCAACGCCTGGAAGAGGCGGCTAAGCGTGACCACCGTAAAATCGGTAAGCAGCTTGACCTGTATCATATGCAGGAAGAAGCGCCGGGGATGGTGTTCTGGCATAACGACGGCTGGACTATCTTCCGTGAACTGGAAACGTTCGTGCGCTCCAAGCTGAAAGAGTACCAGTATCAGGAAGTGAAGGGCCCGTTCATGATGGACCGTGTGCTGTGGGAAAAAACCGGCCACTGGGACAACTACAAAGATGCGATGTTCACCACTTCGTCTGAGAACCGTGAATACTGCATCAAGCCAATGAACTGCCCGGGCCACGTTCAGATCTTCAACCAGGGTCTGAAATCCTACCGCGATCTGCCGCTGCGTATGGCGGAGTTCGGTAGCTGCCACCGTAACGAGCCATCAGGTGCGCTGCACGGTCTGATGCGTGTTCGTGGCTTTACTCAGGATGATGCGCATATCTTCTGTACTGAAGATCAGGTCCGTGAAGAAGTTAACGCCTGTATTCGTATGGTCTACGATATGTACAGCACCTTTGGCTTCGAGAAGATCGTGGTCAAACTCTCAACGCGTCCGGAAAAACGTATCGGCAGCGATGAGACATGGGATCGCGCAGAGGCGGATCTCGCCGTAGCGCTGGAAGAGAACGGTATTCCGTTCGAATACCAGCTGGGCGAGGGCGCATTCTACGGTCCGAAAATTGAATTTACCCTGTATGACTGCCTCGATCGCGCATGGCAGTGCGGAACGGTACAGCTGGACTTCTCCCTGCCGCAGCGTTTAAGCGCCTCTTATGTTGGCGAAGACAACGAGCGTCAGGTGCCGGTTATGATTCACCGTGCGATTCTCGGTTCACTGGAGCGCTTCATCGGCATCCTGACCGAAGAGTTCGCAGGCTTCTTCCCAACCTGGCTTGCGCCAGTGCAGGTCGTGGTGATGAACATTACCGATTCTCAGGCGGATTACGTTAAAGAATTGACGCAGAAACTACAAAATGCGGGCATTCGCGTAAAAGCAGACTTGAGAAATGAGAAGATTGGCTTTAAAATCCGCGAGCACACTTTACGTCGTGTCCCGTATATGTTGGTCTGTGGTGATAAAGAGGTGGAAGCAGGCAAAGTTGCCGTTCGCACCCGCCGTGGTAAAGACCTGGGGAGCCTGGACGTAAGTGAAGTGATTGAGAAGCTGCAACAAGAGATTCGCAGCCGCAGTCTTCAACAACTGGAGGAATAAGGTATTAAAGGCGGAAAACGAGTTCAAACGGCACGTCCGAATCGTATCAATGGCGAGATTCGCGCCCAGGAAGTTCGCTTAACAGGTCTGGAAGGCGAGCAGCTGGGGATTGTGAGTCTGAGAGAAGCGATCGAAAAGGCTGAAGAAGCTGGAGTAGATTTAGTTGAAATCAGCCCTAACGCCGAACCGCCAGTTTGTCGTATCATGGACTACGGCAAGTTCCTTTATGAAAAGAGTAAGTCTTCTAAGGAACAGAAGAAGAAGCAAAAAGTTATCCAGGTTAAGGAAATCAAATTCCGTCCTGGTACCGACGATGGCGATTATCAGGTAAAACTCCGCAGCCTGATTCGCTTTCTGGAAGATGGCGATAAGGCCAAGATCACGCTGCGTTTCCGCGGTCGTGAGATGGCCCACCAACAGATTGGTATGGAAGTGCTTAACCGCGTCCGTGACGATCTGAGTGAACTGGCAGTAGTCGAATCCTTCCCTACGAAGATCGAAGGCCGCCAGATGATCATGGTGCTCGCTCCTAAGAAGAAACAGTAAGGCCTTCAAGCAGCAAAATCTGTGGAGCCTTCGGGTTTCATAGGTTTTGTTCGCCTATGTTTCGTTTATTTAACAATGCGAAGTGGAAGTTATTAAAATGCCAAAAATTAAGACCGTACGCGGTGCTGCTAAGCGCTTCAAAAAAACCGGTAAAGGTGGTTTTAAGCACAAGCACGCTAACCTGCGTCACATTCTGACTAAGAAAGCTACCAAGCGTAAACGTCACCTGCGTCCAAAAGCCATGGTTTCTAAAGGCGATCTGGGCCTGGTCATCGCGTGCCTGCCGTACGCATAAGTCGTTAACGTTTAACTTTTTTAACTTAGAATAGATACAGGAGAGCACACATGGCTCGCGTAAAACGTGGTGTAATTGCACGTGCACGTCACAAGAAAATTTTGAAACAAGCTAAAGGCTACTACGGTGCGCGTTCACGCGTATACCGCGTTGCCTTCCAGGCTGTTATCAAAGCAGGTCAGTACGCTTACCGTGACCGTCGTCAGCGTAAGCGTCAGTTCCGTCAACTGTGGATTGCGCGTATCAACGCAGCAGCACGTCAGAACGGTATTTCTTACAGCAAATTCATCAACGGCCTGAAAAAAGCCTCTGTTGAAATCGACCGTAAGATCCTGGCTGACATCGCAGTATTCGACAAAGTAGCGTTCACCGCTCTGGTCGAAAAAGCGAAAGCAGCACTGGCATAAGCCAGTTGAGAGAGGGGGCTTTGCCTCCTCTTTTCATTTAACACCATCAGAAGATTGACATTTATCCGTGCAGGCTTTTCAATAAGGTCTTAACGGTTTTTACCCTACAAGGTAACGCAAGCATGAATGCTGCTATTTTCCGCTTCTTCTTTTACTTTAGCACCTGACTTCAGGAGGCTAGCGCGTGAAAGATGAAACGAAAAACAGCGCCAGATAAGCCTCCCGATGGAGGCTTTTTTTGTGCCTGAAGTTAAGAGAATACGTCCAACAATTCGGTGTCTGCACCGACATAATGAGGAAAACCATGTCACATCTCGCAGAGCTGGTTGCCAGTGCAACGGCCGCCATTAACCAGGCCTCAGATGTTGCCGCGTTAGACAATGTCCGCGTCGAATATCTGGGCAAGAAAGGGCATTTGACCCTTCAGATGACTACCCTGCGTGAACTGCCAGCAGAGGAGCGCCCGGCAGCCGGTGCAGTGATTAACGAAGCCAAAGAGCAGGTACAGCAAGCGCTGAACGCGCGTAAAGCCGAGCTGGAAAGCGCAGTACTGAATGCGCGTCTGGCGGCAGAAACGATTGACGTTTCTCTGCCGGGTCGTCGTATTGAAAACGGCGGTCTGCATCCGGTTACCCGTACTATCGATCGTATTGAAAGTTTCTTCGGTGAGCTCGGCTTTACCGTGGCGACTGGCCCGGAAATTGAAGATGATTACCATAACTTCGATGCCCTCAACATTCCTGGCCATCATCCGGCACGTGCTGACCACGACACTTTCTGGTTTGACGCTACCCGTCTGCTGCGTACCCAGACTTCCGGCGTTCAGATCCGTACCATGAAGGAACAGGAACCGCCTATCCGCATCATCGCGCCGGGTCGCGTATACCGTAACGACTACGATCAGACCCACACCCCAATGTTCCACCAGATGGAAGGTCTGATTGTTGATAAAAACATCAGCTTCACCAACCTGAAAGGCACGCTGCACGATTTCCTGAACAACTTTTTTGAGGAAGATTTGCAGGTTCGCTTCCGTCCGTCCTACTTCCCGTTCACCGAACCGTCTGCGGAAGTTGACGTGATGGGTAAAAACGGTAAATGGCTGGAAGTGCTGGGCTGCGGCATGGTGCATCCAAACGTGCTGCGCAACGTGGGTATCGATCCAGCAGTGTATTCCGGCTTTGCGTTCGGTATGGGCATGGAGCGTCTGACCATGCTGCGCTACGGCGTAACCGATTTACGTGCGTTCTTCGAAAACGATCTGCGTTTCCTCAAACAGTTTAAATAAGGGCAGGACAGAACAATGAAATTCAGTGAACTGTGGTTACGCGAATGGGTGAACACCACGCTGGACAGCGACGCGCTTTCCAACCAGATCACCATGGCGGGTCTGGAAGTTGACGGTGTAGAGCCGGTTTCTGGCGCCTTCACCGGCGTGGTCGTGGGCGAAGTGGTTGAATGCGGTCAGCACCCTAACGCTGACAAACTGCGCGTAACAAAAGTCAATGTGGGCGGTGATCGTCTGCTGGATATCGTCTGCGGTGCGCCAAACTGCCGTCAGGGCCTGAAAGTGGCCGTGGCGACCGTCGGTGCGGTACTGCCGGGCGATTTCAAAATCAAAGCGGCTAAGCTGCGCGGTGAGCCGTCTGAAGGTATGCTGTGCTCCTTCTCCGAATTGGGTATTTCCGACGATCACTCCGGCATTATTGAACTGCCGCAGGATGCGCCAGTCGGTACCGATATCCGCGAATACCTGAAGCTTGATGACAACACCATCGAAATCAGCGTAACGCCAAACCGTGCCGACTGCTTAGGCATCATCGGTGTGGCCCGCGACGTGGCCGTGCTAAACCAGACCGAACTGAACGTGCCGGAGATCGCGCCGGTTGAGGCAACCATCAGTGACGTGCTGCCGATTCAGGTAGACGCGCCTGAGGCCTGCCCACGCTACCTCGGTCGTGTGGTGAAAGGTATTAACGTTAAAGCGCCAACCCCGCTGTGGATGAAAGAGAAACTGCGTCGCTGCGGTATCCGTTCTATCGACGCCGTGGTTGACGTCACCAACTATGTTCTGCTGGAGCTGGGCCAGCCAATGCACGCCTTTGATAAAGATCGTATCGAAGGTGGGATCGTCGTGCGCATGGCGAAAGAGGGCGAAACCCTGGTTCTGCTGGACGGCAGCGAAGCGAAACTGAACGCCGACACCCTGGTGATTGCCGATCACAACAAAGCGCTGGCGATGGGCGGTATCTTCGGCGGCGAGCACTCTGGCGTTAACGACGAGACGCAAAACGTCCTGCTGGAATGCGCGTTCTTCAGCCCGCTCTCCATCACCGGCCGCGCACGTCGTCACGGTCTGCACACTGATGCTTCTCATCGCTACGAGCGTGGAGTGGATCCTGCGCTGCAATACAAAGCGATGGAGCGTGCGACTCGCCTGCTGATCGATATCTGCGGCGGTGAAGCGGGTCCGGTAATTGATGTGACCAACGAAGCGACACTGCCGAAGCGTGCGACCATTACCCTGCGCCGCAGCAAGCTGGATCGCCTGATTGGTCACCACGTTGCCGATGCGCAGGTGACCGACATTCTGACGCGTCTGGGCTGCGAAGTCACTGAAGGTCAGGACGAGTGGAAAGCCGTTGCGCCATCCTGGCGTTTCGACATGGAGATCGAAGAAGATCTGGTGGAAGAAGTGGCCCGCGTTTACGGCTACAACAACATCCCTGACGAGCCGGTGCAGGCGGGTCTGGTGATGGGCAGCCATCGCGAAGCCGGTCTGTCTCTGAAGCGTGTGAAAACCATGCTGAACGACAAAGGCTACCAGGAAGTGATCACCTACAGCTTCGTTGATCCTAAGCTGCAACAGCTGATCCACCCGGGTCAGGAAGCGCTGATCCTGCCAAGCCCGATTTCCAGCGAGATGTCAGCGATGCGTCTGTCCCTGTGGACGGGACTGCTGGGCACTATCGTTTATAACCAGAACCGTCAGCAAAACCGTGTACGTATTTTCGAAAGCGGTTTGCGCTTTGTACCGGATACTCAGGCGAATTTAGGCATCCGTCAGGATCTCATGCTGGCCGGCGCCATCAGCGGTAACCGCTATGAAGAGCACTGGGACCTGGCAAAAGGGACGGTTGATTTCTACGATATGAAGGGCGATCTGGAAGCAATTCTCGATCTGACCGGTAAATTATCCGAAATTGAATTCCGCGCAGAAGCGATTCCAGCCCTGCATCCGGGTCAGAGTGCGGCGATCTATTTAGACGGCAAACGTGTTGGTTTCATTGGGGTTGTTCACCCGGAACTGGAACGTAAGCTGGATCTGAATGGCCGTACCATCGTATTCGAACTGGAGTGGAACCCGGTTGCAGACCGCGTCATTCCTCAGGCGCAGGACGTCTCACGCTTCCCGGCAAACCGCCGTGATATCGCGGTTGTGGTCGCTGAAAATGTGCCCGCAGCAGATATTTTGGCCGAATGTAAGAAAGTTGGCGTAAATCAGGTAGTTGGCGTAAACTTATTTGACGTGTACCGCGGCAAGGGCGTAGCAGAAGGTTTCAAGAGCCTCGCTATTAGCCTTATCCTTCAGGATACCAGCCGTACACTCGAAGAAGAGGAGATTGCCGCTACCGTCGCCAAATGTGTAGAGGCATTAAAAGAGCGATTCCAGGCATCATTGAGGGATTGAACCTATGGCGCTTACAAAAGCTGAAATGTCAGAATATCTGTTTGATAAGCTTGGGCTTAGCAAACGGGATGCCAAAGAGCTGGTAGAGCTGTTTTTCGAAGAGATCCGTCGTGCTCTGGAAAATGGTGAGCAGGTTAAACTCTCCGGCTTTGGCAATTTTGATTTGCGAGACAAAAACCAACGTCCGGGCCGTAACCCGAAGACGGGGGAAGATATTCCCATTACAGCCCGCCGCGTGGTGACCTTCAGACCCGGACAGAAGTTAAAAAGCCGTGTCGAAAACGCAACGCCCAAAGCAGAGTAATATGAACTAACTAAAAAGGCCGCTCACGCGGCCTTTTTTCTTTGCGCTATTTGCTAAACCCGCCGTAAAATCAATGATATCTCAACCGGATAACCTATCGTCTATGCTTGATCTTGCCCGTCTTCAGCACCGCTCCGATCTCCGCCGCCTGTGTCTGCTCGGGGTGCTGTTGATTGTCTCCACCACCGTCAGCCTGTGCGCGGGCGATCGGTGGCTGGGGCCGGAAAGCTGGTTTACGCCTGAAGGGCAGCTCTTTGTCTGGCAGATCCGCCTGCCGCGGACGCTGGCTGTCCTTTTAGTCGGCGCTGCGCTGGCGCTGTGCGGTACGATCATGCAGGCATTATTTGAAAACCCTCTGGCGGAACCCGGGCTTCTCGGGGTCTCGAATGGTGCAGGCGTCGGGCTTATCGCCGCCGTGATGTTGGGGGGAGGCGAGCTCTCCGGCTGGGGGATTAGCCTCAGCGCCATCCTTGGCGCGCTGTTGATAACCCTTATCCTTCTGCGCTTTGCTCGTCGCCATTTATCCACCAGCCGGCTGCTACTTGCCGGGGTAGCGTTGGGGATCATCTGTAGTGCGCTGATGACCTGGGCCGTCTACTTTTCTACCTCCTTCGATCTGCGCCAGTTAATGTACTGGATGATGGGGGGATTTGGGGGTGTTGACTGGCGTCAGGGGTGGCTGATGGTGCTCCTGATCCCGGTTATCCTGTGGATGGTGTTCCAGGCGCAGCCGCTGAATATTCTCGCGCTGGGCGAAACGTCTGCTCGCCAGCTCGGGATGCCGATTGGATTCTGGCGCAACGTGCTGGTTATCGCCATCGGCTGGATGGTGGGCGTAAGCGTGGCGCTTGCGGGGGCGATTGGCTTTATTGGGCTGGTGATCCCGCATATGCTGCGTCTGTGCGGCATTACGGACCACCGAACCCTGCTCCCGGCCTCGGCGGTTGCCGGGGCGGCAACGCTGCTGGTTGCCGATATCATCGCCCGACTCGCCCTGACGGCCGCTGAGTTGCCCATAGGCGTGGTGACCGCAACGCTGGGCGCGCCGGTCTTTATCTGGCTACTATTAAAAGCTGGACGTTAAAACACAACCTGTAAGTCAACCTGAGGGAATGCTATGCAGTCTGATATTCTGAATACCGAAGTGACGACCATTGACGGCGAGAAAACCACGCTGGTAGGCTACAAGGGCAAGGTGCTGCTCATCGTGAACGTGGCGTCGAAATGTGGCCTTACGCCGCAGTATGAACAGCTGGAAAACATTCATAAAGCCTGGGAAAAAGACGGCTTTACCGTACTCGGCTTCCCGTGCAACCAGTTCCTGGGCCAGGAGCCGGGCAGCGAAGAGGAAATTAAGACCTTTTGCAGCACAACCTATGGCGTGACGTTCCCGATGTTCAGCAAAATTGACGTGAACGGGGAAAATCGTCATCCGCTGTATGCCAAACTGGTGGCCGCGGCGCCGACCGCCGTTGCGCCTGAAGAGAGTGGTTTCTATGAGCGTATGGCGAGTAAAGGCCGCGCGCCGCTCTATCCGGACGATATTCTGTGGAACTTCGAAAAATTCCTGATTGGACGTGACGGTCAGGTCGTGCAGCGTTTTTCGCCTGACATGACGCCTGAAGATCCTATCGTGATGGAATCAATCAAGCTGGCGCTGGCGAAATAATGACGCTGGTGATGCAGCTCACGGACGTTGCCGGGAAGGGACGTCTTGAGCCTGTGACTGCCGCAGTCAACGCAGGTGAAATCCTTCACCTGGTTGGGCCAAACGGCGCCGGAAAAAGCACGCTGCTGGCTCGCATGGCGGGGCTGACCACCGGGGAAGGAGAGATAACCTTTCTCGGGCAATCGCTCGTCGACTGGCTACCCGCTACACTTGCCTCCCGTCGAAGCTACCTGGTTCAGCAGCAGGTTCCGCCCTTTGCGATGCCCGTCTGGCACTACCTGACGCTGCATCTGCCTGATAAAAATCAGGTGGGCTTGCTCAACGAGGTTGCTGCGGCGCTCGGGTTAGACGATAAGCTCACCCGGCAGGCAAATCAGCTTTCCGGCGGCGAGTGGCAGCGCGTGCGTCTGGCCGCCGTTATCCTTCAGATCCATCCGGCGGGAAATCCTCACGGGCGGATGCTGCTGCTGGACGAGCCGATGAGCGGGCTGGACGTTGCCCAACAGGCAGCGCTGGATGCCCTGCTCAGCGCGCTATGTCGCAAGGGGATCGCCATTGTGATGAGCAGCCATGATTTAAACCATACGTTGCGCCACGCGCATCGGGTGTGGTTGCTGGCGCGTGGCAAACTGATTGCCAGCGGAACGCGCGACAACGTGCTGACGGCCGCCAATCTTGCGAGCGCTTACCACATGTCGTTCCGGAGGCTGGATATTGAAGGCCACAAGATGCTCATTTCCACGGCGCAGGAATAACCTTTCTTGCACAGTCGCATAGATGCACGCTAAATTACCGAAAGAACAAAAAAAGCAGAGGATTCGTCTGAAATGCGATTCTGGTTTCTCCTTGTTGCGGCGCTATTTCTTGCAGGATGCAGCAGCCATCGTGCACCTCCGCCCAACCCACGGCTTTCCGATTCCATTACGGTCATTGCCAGCCTGAACGATCAGCTCAGCAACTGGCGCGGCACCCCTTATCGCTACGGCGGCATGAGCCGGGGCGGGGTGGATTGCTCAGGATTCGTGCTGATGACCTTCCGCGATAAATTTGACCTCCAGCTTCCGCGAGAAACGCGTATGCAGGCGAAAATCGGCACTGAAATTGATAAAGACGAACTCCTGCCCGGCGATCTGGTCTTTTTTAAAACGGGCTCCGGTGAAAGCGGCCTTCATGTCGGCATTTATGACACCGATAATCAGTTCATTCATGCCTCGACCAGCCGTGGCGTGATGCGCTCCTCTCTGGATAATGTTTACTGGCGTAAAAACTTCTGGCAGGCCAGACGTATTTAACCGCTGCATAAAAATGCAGTGCGGAGGGCCTGGCGGTGAAAATAGACGTCAGGCTTTTCTTGCGGGTTGATTAAAGTTAAATTTTTTGCCCAATTATTTATGTCCGCATGTGCCTGTTTTATCTAAAACTGGCTATTATTCAATAACCAGGATAAAATTAATTAAGATTCAGGGAAAAATCTGAAAATTAATACGGAAAGAATGAAATTAACCTTATTAAAATCAAGACAGTGGAATTGTGCCTGCAATTGCTCCAGGATGTTCTCTCTCATCTTTAATGCAGGACAAGCGCGATGATTATTACGCTAGATAATGCTTACCAGTCTGAACTTTTACTCCTTCCGGCGCGTGATAGTGCAGGTTTGCTTAAAGGTTTAGAGATTTTGGTTAACTTTACTGGCGTGGGTGCGGACGTACGGATCCCGACTGAACTGGTTATCCCCCATCTTTCTCAGGAAGATGAATTAGCGCTGTTTCAGGAGAAACTACAATTACTCGATACCTGTAAGCTATTTTTTATTCAGCATCAGTTAATTGCATGGATCAATATTACACCTGCAATTGTTGAGTTTTTATTAACTAATGAGAACGCTGTTTCAATCCTTGAACGATATCCGTTTCTTGAGTTTACTGTTAATGAGAACTATCCAGGTTTAAATAACGGGAAAGACGATCCCTGTCTGGCAAGAATGGCGATCCATTTCCCCTTAGTGCTGGCTAACTTCGGTGCAGGGGCTGCGTCCCTTAAGCCGGTTTATGATGGTCTGTTCAAACGGGTGGTTCTGGATAAAAACTTTATCCAGCAGCGTGTCTCGGCACTCTCGTTTGAGCCTTTTATGCGCGCTATTCTCTGGCAGATCGCGCCGCACTGTCAGTCGGTCATGGTCTCGGGAATTGACGATCACGGCATCTTACAACGCGTGCTGCCATTCAATTTTGGTGCAATGCAGGGAAGCCTGTGGCCTGCCGTCCCGGCAGAGCGGGTCACGACTCTCGTACAGCAATAACCCCTTTCTTCGCCCGTGTTTACGTCCAGGGAAACCCTCTACACTTAAAGCAGGAGGACTTATGACCCTGTCTTTTACTGCTCACTGGCACGATGAATTACCCAGCTTTTACACCGCGCTTAAGCCAACGCCTTTACAAAACGCGCGTCTTATCTGGCATAACGATGCATTAGCGGATTCGCTTGGCATCCCTTCGACGCTTTTTCAGCCAGAAAAAGGCGCCGGCGTCTGGGGCGGCGAAACGCTGCTTCCGGGCATGAAGCCGCTGGCTCAGGTCTACAGCGGACATCAGTTTGGCGTCTGGGCGGGACAGCTCGGCGATGGCCGCGGTATCCTGCTGGGTGAACAAGTTCTGCCGAATGGCGAAACGCTCGACTGGCACCTGAAAGGGGCAGGGCTAACCCCATACTCACGCATGGGAGATGGCCGCGCGGTGCTGCGTTCAACCATACGTGAAGGTCTGGCTTCCGAGGCGATGCACGCTCTGGGGATCCCTACCTCACGTGCGCTGTCCATTGTCACCAGCGACACGCCGGTGGCCCGCGAAACGATGGAGCAGGGAGCGATGCTGGTCCGCGTGGCGGAAAGCCATCTGCGTTTCGGTCATTTTGAACACTTCTACTATCGCCGCGAGCCGGATAAAGTCCGCCAGCTTGCCGATTACGCTCTTCGTCGTCACTGGCCGCACCTGCAAAACGAGCCGGACCGCTATGTTCTCTGGTTCCGTGATATTGTTGCGCGCACCGCCGCAATGATTGCCCGCTGGCAGGCCGTCGGCTTTGCCCACGGGGTGATGAACACCGACAACATGTCCCTGTTAGGGCTGACGTTTGACTACGGTCCGTACGGCTTCCTTGATGACTATCAGCCGGGTTACATCTGTAACCATTCGGACTATCAGGGGCGTTACCGTTTCGACAACCAGCCTGCGGTGGGGCTGTGGAACCTTCAGCGGCTTGCACAAAGCCTGTCGCCGTTTATCGACGTTGATGCCCTGAACGATGCGCTGGACAGCTATCAGGAGGTCCTGCTGCGGGAATACGGTGTGTTAATGCGCACCAGGCTGGGGCTGATGACGCAGGAAAAAGGCGATAACGCGCTGCTGAATGGGCTGTTTGCCATCATGGCGCGTGAAGGCAGCGACTATACCCGAACCTTCCGTATGCTGAGTCAGACCGCGCAGCAGAGCGCTGCGTCACCGCTGCGCGACGAGTTCGTCGATCGACAGGCGTTTAATGACTGGTTTGCCGCTTACCGGGCGCGTTTACAGCAGGAACAAATTGATGACGATACCCGCCAGGCGCGGATGAAGGCGGTTAACCCGGCGATGGTATTGCGCAACTGGCTGGCGCAGCGGGCCATTGAGCAGGCAGAGCAGGGGGACTATACCGAGTTGCATCGGCTACATATCGCCCTGCGCACGCCGTTTGCCGACCGGGAGGATGACTATGTCAGCCGCCCGCCGGACTGGGGCAAGCGGCTGGAAGTGAGCTGCTCAAGCTAAGGGGCGAGAAAAACCTGCGGCGCGGCGTGCGCCGGATGTCTGCCGACGTGCACCTGCGCACCGTACCAGCGTGCCAGCGCGTCGGCCTGCAAAACCGTCTCCGGTATGCCCTGAGAAACAATCCTGCCGTTGTGTAACAGTAGGATCCGGTCCGACCATAATGCGGCAAGATTGAGATCGTGCAGCACCACGCAGGCGTGAAGATGGCCCTGACGGGTCAGCGATTTCAACAGGCGCAGCAGATGCTGCTGGTGGTAGAGATCCAGCGCGGAAGTGGGTTCGTCGAGAAACAGCCAGCCGCGTGGCGTTCCGTCACGCCACAGCTGCGCCAGCGCGCGGGCGAGCTGGACGCGCTGCTGCTCGCCCCCCGAGAGGGCATGATAGCGCCTGCCGGCCAGCGGCAGGCAACCGGTCAGCTGCAACACCTCACGCACAATTGACGGTTCCGGGTGACGCGTCCAGGGCGCACGCCCCATTCCAACGATCTCCTCCACCTGCCAGTCAAATCCAGGCTGAGATTGCTGGCGCATCACCGCCCGATAGCGCGACAGCACCTGCGGATGCCATTCATCCAGCGCTTTTCCCGCCAGCGAACAGCCTCCGCTGTCGGGTTTCAGATAGCCGGTCAGCAGCCGCAGCAGCGTGGATTTCCCCGCGCCGTTGGGGCCGATCAATGTAACCAGCTCTCCCTGCGACAGTGACAGCGAAACGTTATCTGTCAGCGTGCGGCCAGACCGGGTAAAAGTCAGATTTTCAGCCGTATAACGTTCAGCCATGCTGTTCTCCACGACGAAAAATGAGCCATAAGAACCAGGGAGCGCCAAGGATACTGGTGAGCAGGCCGACCGGCATTTCTGCCGGGGCGACCAGGGTGCGCGCGACCGTATCCGCCACCAGCAGCAGTAAAGCGCCCGCGAGAACCGTTCCGGGGAGGGTTGCCCGGTGATCGGCGCCCAACCACATGCGCATCAGGTGCGGCACCACGAGTCCGACAAAGCCAATCACGCCGCTGACGGCGACAGCCGCAGCGACCAGCAGGGCGCTGCATAACAGTAATATTCGCTGTACAAGGGCAACGTCCACGCCAAGGTAATGCGCTTCCTCTTCACCCAGTTGCAGTAAATTTAACGCACTGGCACAGCGCCAGATCGCCAGAGCGGCAGGCACCATCAGCGAGGTCACGGCGAGCAGCGTGGACCACTGTGCCTGACCAAGACTTCCCATTCCCCAGAGTGAAAGCTGACGCAGCTGGGCGTCATTGCTGACCCACGAAAGCATACCCACTGCCGCACCGCACAGGGCATTGATGGCGATACCCACCAGCAACAGACGTGACAGAGAGGTGTCATGCTGCTTGCTGAGCAGGAAGATCACGCCTGTGGCTGCCAGCGCCCCAAGAAATGCCGCCAGCATAGGGGCGTAGAGCATCACCAGCGCGGGCAGCGCGAGCGGGAGCACCACCCACAGGGCGACGGCCAGCGCCGCACCGCTGCTGATCCCGAGCAGGCCCGGGTCGGCAAGCGGATTGCGGAATAGCCCCTGCATGACGCAGCCGGCGAGCGCCAGCGACCCGCCAATCACCAGCGCCAGCAGCACGCGGGGCAGACGGATGGTGAGCCAGATCTGGCGTAGCGTCCCATCGCTGCCGCTCCAGAGCACGTTCACCGGCAGGCGTAACGCCCCAAAACCGGTAGCCATGATCGTCATGACGGTAAGCGACCCCGCCAGAAGCCATAACGATAATGTGATGCGCCGGGACATCAGGGCAGTTGCTCCGCTCTGGCACGCAGCTGTTGTATGGCTTTCGGCGTGCGGACGCTGAAGCCCAGCAGGGCCATGTCATCAATAGCCAGCACCTGCTTGCTTCGTCCCGCTGGCGTTTGCGCCAGACCGGGCAGTTTCCACAGATTTTCTTCGCCGCCCAGCGCGTTAAGGCCCTCCTGCGAAATCACCACCAGATCCGGCTGGCTGGCTATCACCCCCTCCTGGGAAAGCGGCTGATAGCGGGTAAAGCCCTGCATGGCGTTCTGCAACCCGGCGGCGCGTATTGCCGCATCCGCACCGGTCTGTTGCCCGGCCGCCATTGCGGTCATTCCGCCGTGGCTGAGGATAAACAGCACCCGCTTGTTGAGCGGTGTTGAGGGCAGTGCCGCCAGCGCCTGACGCAGCGAGTTGCGCAGGGTTTCCCCTTGCGCCTCATGATGCGTCGCCTGAGCTATCACCCGTACTTTTTCGTCAATCGCGCGCAGGTCAGGCGTGCCGGGAACGGTAACCACCCGGACGTGGCTCTGTTCAACCTGCTTCAGCGCCAGAGAGGGCTGCGCCTGGTCGCTTGCCAGCACCAGCGTCGGGCGTACGGACAAAATCCCCTCCGCATTCAGCTGGCGAAGATACCCCACGTCAGGCAGCGCGTTTGTCGCCTGCGGCCACTGGCTGGTACTGTCGCGCGCAACCAGAGAAGACTCCGCGCCGAGGGCGTAGACGATCTCCGTCACATCGCCGCCGAGGGCGACAATTCTCTCCGGCGCGGCGACGGCGACCAGCGGCAGGGCGCAGAGCAGGGCAAACCAGTTTTTCATGCGGCCAGCCCTTCTGGCGTCAGGGCGTCAATCTGGCGACGCCACTGGCTCTGCTCAGGCTCGCCTTCGGTACGCTGCCCATAGAGCTGGGCGATCTGAGTGCCATCCGCAGCAAACAGCTCCAGGCTGGTGACGTGACCGTCCGCCGTCGGCTTGCGCGTTACCCACGTCTCCGCGACGGCCTCCTCCAGCAGGTGCAGGGTAAAGGTTGGGTTGAAGATGTTCAGCCAGCCTTTCATGGGCGTCAGTTTTTCCACCACACCGGTGAAAATCTGCACGCAGCCGCGGTTGCCGACGAAGATCATGATTTCGTTTCTGTCCTGTCGCGCCGTCTCCAGCAGCTGTGCCAGCGCGCTGTTATCCACCTTACAGGCCAGATCGTCACTCACCAGACGAAACGCCTGCTGGCGGCTCAGGTTATGGCGCTTCAGTAAGCTAAAGAACTGATGCACGTCGGTCATGGCGCGCCACTCTTTCTCCACCGAGCCTGCATCAGCACCGTCGGAATGCGCAGGGGACTCGACAGCCTTTAGCGCCAGAGCGGGGTTATCGGCAATGATAAAACGGGTCAGCACGTCGCCCCAGGCGGCAACGTCGGTGTGATCCGTGGTGTAGACCTTAAGTAAAGCGTCGCCCTGATGATCGAAGAACTGAATGCTCTGACGTTCGCCGCGGGAGGTCGTTTCACTTATGTGAAACGCGCTCGCCCACTGGTTGAGGAACAAACGCAGATCCAGCGCACGCGGATTTAGCACCAGCCCGGCGTGGCCGCCGAGGTGCTGGTTAGTAAACGCTCCGATCTGTTCATGAACGGCGTATTCGTTACGGCAGATGCATTTGGTTTCCCCCACCGACTCCAGCGCCGCCAGAATCTCACGGATTTCACCGCGCAGCCGCCAGGCGTCGTGTCCAACGCGCGCAAATGCCAGCTCTGCTTCGCTGATGTGCATTAATCCGGCGATATCACGGGCGTACTTACCCGGATGTTCTTCTTTAAGCTCAAGCCAGCGTGTGTAGTGACCCATAATCTTATCCTTCTGAATCGTTGCCCCGAAGGGAATTACCATTGATAACTGACGAAGATCTTGCCGTTGCGGCCATCCTGCGGGATGCCCTGCGGTGACCAGTAGGCTTTGTCGAAGGCGTTCCCCAGCACGAGGGTGGTGGTGATGCCTTTGAACTGCTGCTGACCTTTATAGCTGACGTAGAAATCATTCACTGCGTAGCCAGGCTGCTCGCTGTAGCTGCTGCTGATATGCGTTGAACGTTCGACGAAGGTGCCGATCCAGCCCACGGAGAATCCGCTTTGCGCCACCGGGATATCCAGCTTGCTGGTGACGGTGTCCGGGTTGATGCTGGAGATGTATTCGCCCGTGTCGGTATCTTTCCCGCGCGTGCGGTTGTAGGCCACGTCCAGGTTGAACAGGCTGGTCGCGTAGGTTGCCATCATGTCCCAGCCCCAGATTTTGGCATTTGGTACGTTATAGGACATGGTGGTGGCCGCCGCAAAATCGACGGTAGTGGAGATGTAATCTTTCGCTTTGGTGTCGAAGTAGCTGGCTTTGAACTCCAGCGCGTCGTTGGCGAGCAGCAGATCGTCAAAACGCAGCCCAAAACCGAACTCCTGGGTTTCGTTAGTTTCCGGACGCAGGTTCGGGTTCGGCACCCAGTAGTTGGTGTAGAAGCTGCCGATAGAGAAGTGCTTCGAGTCGTTATACATCTCGCCCATCGTTGGCGCGCGGAAGGCCTGGGCGTAAGAGCCGAACAGCATCAGCCAGTCGGCTGGACTCACGGTTAACCCGGCGCGTGATGACCACTTATCCGCATCCACGTCATCGTAACCGCTGCTGCTGCCGCGGTAGTTGTCGTAACGCGTCCCGCCGAGAAGCGTTACCGGCAGGTCGCGCAGGGTAATCTCATCCTGCAACCAGCCGGAGCTGAAGTCGATTTTAGCGTCCGGGAAGCCGGTGGTCGCGCCGCCAGGGTGTTGCTCCTGACGATAGTATTCCCCGCCGTAGGTCAGCAGGTGCGAGGCGAAGGAGTCGCTGAACAGGCGGGTGCGGTTTTCGACTTTGCCGCCTTTGGTGGTCTGCTTACGGAACTCACCGCTGGCGTCGATGTTCTGGGCGTTAATCCGCGCTTCGGACCAGTAAATTTTCGCATCGGCGTTCAGCCAGTTGTTTCCGGCTGGCGCAATGCGGTAGCCAAGCTGGGCATCGCGCTGAATGGTGGAACGATCGGTCATCGGGTTACTGCTGCTGGCATCCGTGGTCTGCGGATTTTTCGGCTCCTGCGCGTCGTTGTTGTAGTAGCGCAGGGAGCCGCTCAGCGTCTGCGCCGGATCGATTTTCCAGCTGCCTTTCGCCAGCATATTGTTGATGGATTCGTCGTTTGGCGCCCTCGCGCCGTCACTCTGGCGGATGTCGCCGCGATCGCGGCTGGACCATGAGACCAGGCCGTCCAGGGTATCGGTGCGGCCATAGGCGCTGGCGCCCATCCCGATGCTGTGATCGCCTGTTGCACCGGTAGCAAATACGCGATAGCCGCTGTTTTTACCTGCATCCAATAGATCGCTGGCGTCGACGGTGTCATACGAAATTACGCCGCCCAGCGCGCCGCTGCCGTACAGCAAGGCGGAAGGGCCACGTACCACTTCGATACGTTTGATCAGTGCCGGATCGAGGAACGTGCTGTTCAGGTGTCCGGTATCGGTGCCCTGGCGCACGCCATCCACCAGCACCAGCACGCCACGGCGGTCATAGCCACGGAGGTTAACGTCCTGACCGTTGGTGCGCCCGGTGCCGTCCAGCGTCAGACCGGGCACCTTGCGCAGCAGGTCGGCAGCGGAGCTGGCGGTCTGGTTTTCCGGCGCGGTGGCGTCAATCACGCTCACCATCATGGGGGCTTCAAAGGCGCTGCGGGCATTGCCGGTGGCGGTGACGGTGATCTCGTCTGCGGCAGCAAACGTAACGCCCGGCAGGGTGCTGACAATCGCCAGCGCCAGAAGAGACGGGCGTAAAGACGCGGATTGCAGGTGTGGCATAGCAACTCTCCATAAGAATTGAAAAGCGCTGGCTGCCTGGGGATCACCTGGGTGGCTGGCGAATGTGTTGTCTGGTTTATTTAGTCAGGATCAGTTTTCCGGCATTGGTCTGGCGCAGCAGGTAGTGCTGGCCGTCATGCTCGATAATGACCCGTCCCTCCTCACCCAACAGGCTTTTACTGTCGATTCGGCGATCGGTGGGAGCAGGGGACGGCGCTGTGTGTGTTTTTGAAGGCGTTGCCGCGCTGTTATCGGTCGGTGACATAATGTTTATAAATAACAATCAATGTAACAATGATAATCATTATCAATAAACTGCAAATTCACAGCAAGCGTTTTTGTGAAAATTGTGTGACGGGATCAAATTTGGGGGAGAGATGCGGTCTGACGCCCTCACCCCGACCCTCTCCCACGGGGAGAGGGAGAAGGGCACGAATCGTAGGCCGGGTAAGGCAAAGCCGCCACCCGGCAAGGGGTTAGAAGCGCGAATCTACCGCAGACGCCAGCATCTCCAGCAGCCGTTCGCTGTCTTCCCAGCTCAGGCACGGGTCGGTGATTGACTGGCCGTAGACCATTTGCTGTCCGGCAACGATCTTCTGCGTGCCTTCTTTGATAAAGCTCTCCGCCATAATTCCTGCAATGGCGGTCGAGCCGCTGCGGATCTGCTGGCAAACTTCCTCGCAGACGTCCAGCTGGCGGCGGTGCTGTTTCTGACAATTGCCGTGGCTGAAATCCACCACCAGATGCTCGGGCAGGTCAAATTCCGCCAGCGTTTCGCAAGCGGCGGCAATATCTTCTGCATGGTAATTCGGTTTTTTACCGCCACGCATAATGATATGTCCGAACGGGTTGCCGCTGGTCTGGTAGATGGTCATCTGGCCGTTTTTATCCGGGGAGAGGAACATATGGCTGGCGCGTGAGGCGCGGATGGCATCTACGGCAATTCGGGTATTGCCGTCCGTTCCGTTTTTGAAGCCCACCGGACAGGAGAGCGCCGACGCCATTTCACGGTGGATCTGACTTTCGGTGGTACGCGCGCCAATCGCGCCCCAGCTTATGAGGTCGGCAATAAACTGTCCGGTCACCATATCCAGAAATTCGGTGGCAGTCGGCACGCCCAGCTCGTTAACCTGTAACAGCAGCTTGCGCGCCAGCGCAATACCGTGATTCACCCGGTAGCTACCGTTCAGATCCGGATCGGAAATCAATCCTTTCCAGCCCACGACGGTACGCGGCTTTTCAAAGTAGGTACGCATCACGATCTCCAGGCGATCCTGATACGTGCCGCGCAGCGTCTGAAGGCGTTGTGCATAATCCATTGCCGCGTCCAGGTCGTGGATGGAGCAGGGGCCAATCACCACCAGAAGACGTTTGTCTTCACCATTGAGAATTTTTTCGATGCGGCGACGGGAGGCCGTCACATGGTCCGCCACCTCGGCGGAAACGGGATGCAGCCTGGCCAGTTCAGCCGGTGTGACCAGGCTATCAATGCGCGCGGTGCGCAGTTCGTCGGTTTTGTTCATGGAATGTCTCAGAAATTTTTTGCTTCATCGGCAGACTACCGGGAAGTGATGGGCATCACCTTAAACCAATCCCTGCTGATTTCAAGTTCGGGGCACGTCGCCCCGAGGATGGCATGATAATAACTGAAACTGAATTAATGTACTAGCGTATTAGTACATGCGGCGATTTAGCCCCATGATATCGAGGATCTTGGTGGCAATTTCTTCTACTGAATAGTTGGTACTGTTCAGCCAGGGAATTTGATTTTTCCGGTACAGCGCTTCGACTTCAGAGACTTCCATTCGGCACTGGCGCATCGAGGCGTAGCGGCTGTTCTCGCGACGTTCTTCGCGGATCGCCGCCAGTCGTTCCGGGTTGATGGTCAGCCCAAACAGCTTATGCTGGAGCGGCTTGAGCGCGGCGGGCAGCACCAGGTTATCCATATCATCGGCAATAAAGGGGTAGTTGGCGGCGCGAATGCCAAACTGCATTGCCAGGTATAGGCTGGTGGGAGTTTTACCGCAGCGCGACACGCCGAGCAAAATCACCTGCGCCTGGTCGAGATTGCGCAGCGAGATCCCGTCGTCGTGCGCCAGGGTGTAGTCAATAGCGGCAATACGCGCATCGTATTTGGTCAGGTTACCGGGGTTCAGCCCGTGGGTACGGTGGGCGATCGGCGTCGGATCGAGCTTCAGCTCGCTTTGCAAGGGGGCAACCAGCGCCTGCACGATGTCCTGACAGAAGCCCTCGCTTTGCAGAATGATATTGCGGATCTCAGGGATCACAATGGAATAGAACACCAGCGGACGAACGCCGGTCTGCTGGTAAATGGCGTCGATCTGATCCTTGACCGCTTTGGCCCGGCTCTCATTTTCCACGAACGGCAGCGTGATGCTGTTTATCGATACCGGAAACTGCGACATCACCGCGTGTCCCAGCACCTCGGCGGTAATCGCCGTCCCATCAGAAATATAAAAAACGTGGCGATCGACAGCATTATCCATTTTATCCACCCTGAATAGCGTACGTAATTGCCTGAAAGCATAAATTAAAAAAGTTAATTTCACAGCAAAGAACTTATCTGAATTTAAAATGAAATGGTGTTTTTGATTTTCCTGAAAAGTGGATTTCATTTTTCGATTAGCGGCTTTATTTCTAAGGTTTTTGCCGGAATCTATAGGAATCATCGGGTTAGCGAATGGCGGGAAACTGTCCGAAAAGTTGAAAATTTAAATTGCTTACACGATTCACCGTTTTTTTAGCGGAAATAAATATGCCAGTATAAATACGTAGTCAGGTGTTTCTTACTCCGATCAAATATCACAAAAGGATTGTTTCGATGTCCAACAATGGCTCGTCACCGCTGGTGCTTTGGTATAACCAACTCGGCATGAATGATGTAGACAGAGTTGGGGGCAAAAATGCCTCCCTGGGTGAAATGATTACAAATCTGTCCGGTATGGGTGTCTCCGTACCTAACGGGTTTGCCACAACCGCCGATGCGTTTAACCTGTTTTTAGACCAGAGCGGTGTAAACCAGCGCATTTACGACCTGCTGGATAAAACGGATATTGATGATGTCACCGAGCTTGCCAAAGCCGGCGCGCAAATCCGCCAGTGGATTATCGACACACCTTTCCAGCCGGAACTGGAAAAAGCCATCCATGACGCCTACAACCAGCTCTCCGCTGACGACGCGCAGGCCTCCTTTGCCGTGCGCTCTTCCGCTACCGCAGAAGATATGCCGGATGCCTCTTTCGCCGGGCAGCAGGAAACCTTCCTCAACGTCCAGGGTTACGAGGCGGTACTGGTGGCGGTGAAGCATGTGTTTGCTTCCCTGTTCAACGACCGCGCCATCTCCTATCGCGTCCATCAGGGCTATGACCACCGCGGCGTCGCGCTCTCCGCAGGCGTACAGCGCATGGTGCGCTCCGACGTGGGCTCTTCCGGCGTGATGTTCTCTATCGACACTGAATCCGGCTTCGACCAGGTGGTGTTTATCACCTCCGCATGGGGTCTGGGCGAGATGGTGGTGCAGGGGGCGGTGAACCCTGACGAATTCTATGTGCACAAGCCTACGCTGGCGGCTAACCGTCCGGCAGTGGTACGCCGCACCATGGGCTCGAAAAAAATCCGCATGATCTATGCCCCGACGCAAGAACATGGCAAGCAGGTCACCATTGAAGATGTGCCGCAGGAGCAGCGGGATCGCTTCTCCCTGACCGACGCCGAAGTGGAAGAGCTGGCGAAGCAGGCGGTGCAGATTGAAAAACACTATGGCCGTCCGATGGACATCGAGTGGGCCAAAGACGGACACACCGGCAAGCTGTTTATCGTGCAGGCGCGTCCGGAAACCGTCCGTTCACGCGGTCAGGTCATGGAGCGCTACACCCTGCACGCGCAGGGCAAAATTGTCGCGGAAGGCCGCGCAATCGGCCACCGCATCGGTGCCGGTCCGGTGAAAGTGATCCACGACATTAGCGAGATGAACCGCATTCAGCCAGGCGACGTGCTGGTGACCGACATGACCGACCCGGACTGGGAACCGATCATGAAAAAAGCGGCTGCCATCGTCACCAACCGCGGTGGCCGTACCTGTCACGCGGCAATCATTGCCCGTGAGCTGGGGATCCCGGCGGTAGTCGGCTGTGGTGACGCGACCGAACGCATGAAGGACGACCAGAACGTGACGGTCTCCTGTGCCGAAGGCGATACCGGTTACGTGTATGCTGATATCCTCGACTTCAGCGTGAAAAGCTCCAGCGTGGATACCATGCCGGATCTGCCGCTGAAGATCATGATGAACGTCGGCAACCCGGACCGCGCGTTTGACTTCGCCTGCCTGCCGAACGAAGGCGTGGGCCTGGCGCGTCTGGAATTTATTATTAACCGTATGATCGGGGTGCACCCGCGTGCGCTGCTGGAGTTCGACGACCAGGACGCAAAACTGCAAAACGAAATCCGCGAGATGATGAAGGGTTACGACTCGCCGAGAGAGTTCTATGTTGGTCGTCTGACGGAAGGGATCGCCACGCTCGGCGCGGCCTTCTACCCGAAACGCGTGATCGTGCGTCTGTCGGACTTTAAGTCCAACGAATACGCCAACCTGGTGGGCGGCGAACGCTACGAGCCGGAAGAAGAGAACCCGATGCTGGGCTTCCGCGGCGCCGGACGCTACGTGTCGGAAAGCTTCCGCGACTGCTTCGCGCTGGAGTGCGAGGCGGTAAAACGCGTGCGCAACGACATGGGGCTGACCAACGTGGAAATCATGATCCCGTTCGTCCGTACCGTGGATCAGGCGAAGGCGGTGGTAGATGAGCTGGCGCGTCAGGGGCTGAAGCGCGGCGAGAACGGGCTGAAGATCATCATGATGTGTGAAATTCCGTCTAACGCCCTGCTGGCAGAGCAGTTCCTGGAGCACTTCGACGGCTTCTCCATTGGCTCGAATGACATGACGCAGCTGGCGCTCGGCCTGGACCGCGACTCCGGCGTTGTCTCTGAGCTGTTCGATGAGCGTAACGAGGCGGTGAAAGCGCTGCTCTCCATGGCCATCCGCGCGGCGAAGAAACAGGGTAAATATGTCGGGATTTGCGGCCAGGGTCCTTCTGACCATGAAGACTTTGCGGCCTGGCTGATGGACGAGGGAATTGATAGCCTCTCCCTGAACCCGGACACCGTGGTGCAGACCTGGCTGAGCCTGGCAGAGCTGAACAAGTAAAACCTGCATAATCTGAAAAAGGCGAGGATATCTGTCCTCGCCTTTTATATTTTCCTGCGAATATGCTCACCATCACAAATAAAGCAAAAAACCAAATATCATAATTTATCTGTTAATTTAGACAATTGTTAGCGGGCAGGGCGTTGCTAATACTTGAGCCTTACCGCGTACATCCGTCGGGATGATGCGCGACTGGTTGAAATACGTTTTAACCTGATAAAAAGGCAAATAACAATGACAATCTCCTCTGTATTACGTACCAAAGATAAAATAGGTTATGGCCTCGGCGATATGGCCAGCGCGCTGGTCTGGCAAACGGCAACGTTATTTCTCGCTTATTTCTATACGGACGTATTCGGTTTGCCTGCCGCCATTATGGGCACCATGTTTTTAGTGGTGCGCGTGGTCGATGCGTTTGTCGACCCGTGCATTGGCGCGCTGGTGGACCGCACTCAGACCCGCCACGGTCGTTTTCGTCCCTGGCTGCTCTGGTTTGCCATTCCGTTTGGCGTGAGCTGCCTGATTACCTTCTACGTACCGGATGCCGGGCAGACGGCAAAAATTGTCTATGCCTGCGTAACCTATGCCATCCTGAGTCTGATCTATTCTGCGATTAACGTCCCTTACTGTGCCATGCCCGGCGCGCTGACGCTCGATCCGCGTGAACGTCACTCGCTGCAATCCTGGCGCTTTGGCCTGTCGTTTATCGGCGGGTTGATTGTAACGGTCATCGCGCTGCCGCTGGTCTCATTATTAGGCCAGGGGAATGTGCAAAAAGGCTATTTCTATGCCATGAGCCTGATGGGGCTGCTGGGCATTGTTTTATTCTTCTGCTGCTTCTTTATGACCCGGGAGCGTTACTCGCCGCGCAATGACACCTCCGGTTCGATGCTGACGGATTTAAAACTGCTGGCCGCCAATAGCCAGTGGCGAATAGTTTTCCTGTTTAATATTTTACTGTTAACCGCCGTCGTGACGCGTGGCTCTGCGACCATGTATTACGTTAACTATGTTCTGTTACGTCCGGAACTGGTTTTTGCCTTTATTGTTTCCGGCATGATGGCCTCCTTAAGCGGCGCATTATTATCTGAACGCCTGCTGGGGAAATTTGACCGGGTGCGTGCCTATCAGTGGACCATTATTTCTTTCGTTATTTTTGGCGCGCTGATTTTCTTCATTCCGCCTTCGCAGGTGTGGCTGATATTCAGTCTGAATATTGTGTTTAGCTTTATTCAGAACCTGACCACGCCGCTGCAATGGACCATGTTCTCCGATGTGGTGGACTACGAAGAACACCGTAGCGGCCGCCGCCTGGACGGGCTGGTCTTTTCAACCGCCCTGTTTGCCATCAAGTTTGGGCTGGCGCTGGGTGGGGCGGTGGTCGGTTGGGTGCTTGGCATGGTGGATTACGCTCCGGGTCAGGCAAACCAGGCGCCTCATGTTCTTGCAACCATCAATGCCCTGTTCACCCTGATCCCCTGCGCGCTGTTCCTCTGCATGGTGGCGCTCCTAGCTATCTACAAACTTAACAGCCGGCTGGTGGACAGCATCGCCCGCGAGCTGGCCAGCAAACGCGATAGTCGAAACGATGCGGGGCAGCTCAGCCCGGCAACCCAATCCGCACTACAGGAGTAAACCATGACTGCGATCTACAAGGACGCGGGACGTCCCGTACACGAGCGTGTCGCTGATTTACTGGCGCGTATGACGCCGGAAGAGAAATTTGCCCAGATGCACGCGTACTGGCTGATCCTCGATGAACACGGCAACCACCGCGAGCGCAGCGATCTGAGCGATGAATTCGCTGGCGTGAGCGAACAGGCGTCCCTCAACGAAAGGCTGAAGCTCGGCGTCGGGCAGATCACCCGTCCGCTCGGCACGCACATTGTTAATGCAAAAACCGGCGTGCGTGCCGCCAACCGCCTGCAACGCATGATGATGGAGGAGACCCGGCTCGGCATTCCGGCGCTGTTTCATGAGGAGTGTCTGGTGGGGCTGCTGTGCAAAGATGCAACCTTGTTCCCGTCGTCGCTGAACTACGGTTCCACCTGGGACCCGGCGCTGGTGCAGCGCGCGGCGGAGCAGATTGGTAAAGAGGCCCGATCCGTCGGTTGCCAGCAGGGGCTGGCCCCGGTGCTGGATGTCTCGCGCGATGTGTGCTGGGGACGGACGGAAGAGACATTTGGGGAAGATCCGTGGCTGGTAGGGGTGATGGCGACGGCGTACGTGAAGGGGTTGCAGGGCGATAAGCGCGATCTGCTGGCGACCCTGAAACATTACGTCGGCCACTCCTTCAGCGAAGGGGCGCGCAACCATGCGCCGGTCCATCTCGGTTTCAGCGAGCTAAACGATACCTTCCTGCTGCCGTTTGAGATGGCGGTGAAGCTGGCCAACGCCGGTTCGGTGATGCCAGCCTATCACGACATTGATAATCAGCCAGGGCACAGCGACCATTTCCTGCTCACTACCGTGCTGCGTGAACAGTGGGGCTTCGACGGCATTATCGTGGCGGATTACGGCGGCGTCAGCCTGCTGCACCAGCACCACGGAATTTCTCACGATCCAGCGGAATCGGCGGCGCTGGCGTTTAACGCCGGGCTGGACGTGGAATTGCCGAAGGATGACTGCGCGCGTCATCTGGCGGAAGCGGTAGAGCGTGGGCTTATCTCAATGGCGAAAGTGGATGAGATTGTGGCGCGCGTGCTAAGTGAAAAATTCCGTCTCGGGCTGTTTGAAAAACCGTACGCCGACGAAGACGGCATCGATTTGCAGAGTGAGGCGACCCGGCAGGTGGCGCGCGAGGTGGCAACAAAATCGATCACGCTGCTGGAAAACAACGGCATATTACCTCTCGGCGGAAAACCCCGTGTAGCGGTGGTGGGGCCGACGGCTGACGATCCGCTGGCGCTGCTGAGCGGCTACAGCTTCCCGGTTCACCTGATCATCAGCGATATGGTTGAAGAGACCTCACAGGTAACGACGCCGCGCGCGGCGCTGGAACAGTACCTTGGCGCATCGCTGATACGTTACGCCAAAGGGTGTCACATTATCGAAAAACGGATGGCGGGCGCGCCGGTGTTCCCGGGCGACAGCGGCGGTAAACCGATGCAGCAATCGCCGGTTTCACAACGTATGGATCTGATCCCCGACGCCGTAAGCGCGGCAAAAGAGAGTGACGTGGTGATAGCCTGCGTCGGCGATCTCGCCGGGCTATTCCAGAGCGGCACCGTGGGGGAAGGCTCGGATACGGATTCGCTAAACCTGCCGGGCGTGCAGCAACAGCTGCTGGAGGCGCTGGTGGCAACCGGTAAGCCGGTGATTGTCGTCATGACGGGCGGGCGTCCTTATAACCTTCAGGGGCTGGAAGAGAAGGTGGCCGCGCTGATGATGGCCTGGGCGCCGGGGCAGGAAGGGGGCTGGGCGATTGCCGATGTCTTAACCGGCCGCGCGGAGCCGCAGGGCAGGCTGGTAGTGAGCGTGCCGAAAAACGCCGGGGCGATGCCGTACTACTATAACCACAAGCTGAAAAGCGGCGGCACGCCGTTTGCGTTCCATTTCGGCGCACTTTACCCGTTCGGTTACGGTCTCGGCTGGACGCAGTTTCGCTGGGGCGCGGCCCGCCTGGCTGAAAGCCGCGTCCCGATCGACGGAGAGGTGGCGTTAAGCGTCGATATCACCAACACCGGCGAGCGCAGCGGCAGCGAAGTGGTACAGGTGTACGTACGCGATAAGGTCGCCACGCAGGTGCGTCCGCTTCAGGAGCTGAAAGCGTTCCAGCGCGTTACGCTTTCACCGGGAGAAACCGCCACGCTGACCTTTACCCTGCCGGTGGAGATGTTTAATTTCACCCGCCGGGACGGAAAGCGAATTGTCGAGCCAGGGGAGTTTGAGCTACAGGTTGGCGCGTCCTCGGCGGATATTCGCGCGGTGGTGAACGTGCAGGTAAGCGGAAAGACGCGGGTACTGGCGGGGGATTGGCGGATGCTTAGTCGCTGTGACATTACACTGGCGTAAAAAGGATAAAAAAAAGCCCATCGTGGGAGATGGGCAAAGACTACACACAGCAATTCGTTGTTTCACTCAGGGGATTTCCATGCTTATAAATCAAGGTGTTGATTTATAACCGTGTCTTAATAGTAGGCATGCCAGGATTTTGAGTCGATCGGATTCGTCTCAATAGTTAAAGGCAGGTAAAGATTTCTTGAAGAGAATGACGGTTTTAGGCAGGAAAAGGCGGGTCTGACCAGTGTGCAGAGAATAAATAGTTTAGCAACGTTTAAGTATTGCTGTGGAGAGTGTAGGCCGGGTAAGCGTTAGCGCCACCCGGCATCCGTTCTTACTGCGCGTTCTTATCTTCCAGCTCTTCAAGTTCGCTTAAGATGACGTCTGGATCGGTTCCCGGCGGCGGTACTTCATGCACCCAGGCGGAGAAGAGACGCCAGGTCACCGCTAGCAGAACCGGACCGATGAACAGGCCAATCATGCCGAAGGCAATTAACCCCCCGATTACCCCGGACAGGATCAGAATCAGCGGCAGGTCAGCGCCCATGCGGATGAGGAGGGGACGGATCACGTTATCCATGGTGCCCACCACGCAACTCCAGACCAGCAGCACCGTGCCCCAGGTCGTATCCCCCGTCCAGTAAAGCCAGATAATGCAGGGAACCAGCACCAGCAGCGGACCGAGCTGCGCCAGACAGGTCATCAGCATGACGACGGTGAAAATGGTGGCATAAGGTACGCCGGAAATCGCCAGCCCGATTCCGCCAAGTACAGCCTGCACCAGCGCTGTGACCACCACACCGAGCGCCACCGCGCGGACGGCCTGGGCTGCCAGCAGCACGGCCGCATCGCCGCGTTTCCCTGCCAGTCGGGTGGCGAAATGACGTACCCCCAGCGCAACCTGCTCGCCGCGCCAGTACAGCAGGGCGCTGAAGACCAGCATCAACGTACAGTGCATCATGAAGCGACCGATGTGCGCAGCCTGCCCCACAAACCAGGTGGTGGTTGTGCCGATGTACGGACGCACTTTGGCCATCAGGGCGCTACCGCCCATCTCCAGCAGGCTGTGCCAGCCGCTGTACAGTTTTGCGCCCACAACAGGAATACTGTTCAGCCACGCGAGATCCGGCAGCGTCATATCACCGCTGGTGACCGCGCGAATAACCGGGCCGCTACTGTCAACCAGGCTGTTAACCAGTAGTGCAATGGGAATAATAAACAGCAGGAACAACAGCAACGTCATCACCAGCACGGCCAGGCCGCGGCGACCAAACAGCAGTTTCTGCAAACGCAAGAGTAAAGGCCAGGTGGCGACGACGACGGTCGCGGCCCAGGCAAATCCGAGCACGAAAGGACGAACAATCCACAGACACGCAATAATCATAATGGCTAAGAACAGCACCGACAGCAGTATCTGCGCGACATCCCTGGGCTGACGAAGATTGACCATAAACGAAACTTTCCTTAAATGAACACCAGCAAGGCTGATGGGAATATAAACCGCATCTCTCTAATCATTAGTGATTTCAGCGATTTTTGACAGGCGGATTTTGCCCGTAATTCTACGAAGCACATAAGAAAAAAATGTGATAAAACTTTCCAGACACAACGCAAACGATTTCACACTATTCTCATTAGGGTCGACAGCAATGATCCCACAGATTTCTCAGGCACCGGGCGTCGTTCAGCTGGTGCTTAATTTTTTGCAGGCACTGGAGCAACAGGGTTTTACAGGTGACACCGCTACCGATTATGCCGACAGGCTGACGATGGCGACCGATAACAGTATTTACCAGCTTCTTCCCGATGCCGTCGTTTTCCCGCGCTCTACCGCCGATGTGGCGCTCATCGCCCGTCTGGCGTCGCAGGAGCGTTTCAGCTCCCTGGTCTTTACCCCGCGTGGCGGCGGGACGGGTACTAATGGGCAGGCGCTGAACCAGGGCATCATCATTGATATGTCCCGCTATATGAACCGCATCATTGAGATCAACCCGGAAGAGGGGTGGGTGCGTGTGGAAGCGGGGGTGATCAAAGATCAGCTGAATCAGTTTTTGAAACCTTACGGCTATTTTTTTGCGCCGGAGCTTTCCACCAGTAACCGCGCGACCATTGGCGGGATGATCAACACCGATGCCTCGGGGCAGGGCTCACTGGTCTACGGCAAAACCTCCGACCACGTTATGGGTGTGCGGGCGGTGCTGCTGGGGGGCGATATCCTCGATACCCAACCGATGCCGATCGAGCTGGCCGAAACGCTGGCAAAAGAGAGCACCACCAGCGGACGGATTTATCGCACCGTGCTGGAGCGCTGCCGCGAAAATCGCGAGCTGATCCTTGACAAATTCCCGAAGCTAAACCGCTTCCTGACGGGCTACGATCTGCGACATGTCTTCAATGACGATATGAGCCAGTTTGATCTTACCCGCGTACTGACCGGGTCAGAAGGGACGCTGGCCTTCATCACCGAAGCGCGTCTGGATATCACCCGGTTGCCAAAGGTGCGCCGTCTGGTGAAC
Organism: Enterobacter cloacae complex sp. IR5459; assembly: GCF_049238005.1. Classification (NCBI taxonomy): domain Bacteria; kingdom Pseudomonadati; phylum Pseudomonadota; class Gammaproteobacteria; order Enterobacterales; family Enterobacteriaceae; genus Enterobacter; species Enterobacter cloacae complex sp. IR5459. Next base: position 158,367 of record NZ_JBMKIG010000004.1, on the reverse strand, counting down.
GTCAAATACAACTCCTTTGACTCCGCGCTGCGTAATGCACCGTTTATGGTGGAGGCGCGGGCGCTGTCGGTGGAAACCGTCGATTCAAAAGTCCTGAACCTGGCCCGGGAGGATATCGTCTGGCATTCGGTGAGCGAACTGATTACCGACGTGCCGGATAAAGAGATGCTCGGCCTGAACATCGTCGAGTTCGCCGGGGATGACGCAGAGCTGATTGAGAGCCAGGTAAACACGCTCTGCCAGCGTCTGGACGAGCTGATTGCGCAGGGGGAAGGCGGCGTCATTGGCTGGCAGCTGTGTAACGATCTCTCCGGCATCGAGCGAATCTACGCGATGCGTAAAAAGGCGGTGGGGCTGCTCGGCAACGCGAAAGGGGCGGCGAAGCCGATTCCGTTTGCGGAAGATACCTGCGTGCCACCGGAACATCTGGCGGATTATATCGTGGAGTTTCGCGCGCTGCTCGACAGCCATGGTCTGAGCTATGGCATGTTCGGGCACGTTGACGCGGGCGTGCTGCACGTGCGCCCGGCGCTGGATATGTGCGATCCGCAGCAGGAGATCCTGATGAAGGCGATCTCCGACGAGGTTGTGGCCCTGACGGCCAAATACGGCGGTTTACTGTGGGGCGAGCACGGTAAGGGGTTCCGCGCCGAGTACAGCCCGGCCTTTTTTGGCGAACAGCTCTACGCCGAGCTGCGTAAGGTGAAGGCCGCGTTCGATCCTGATAACCGCCTCAATCCGGGAAAAATCTGCCCGCCAGAGGGCGTTGATGCGCCGATGTTGCAGGTGGATGCCGTTAAGCGCGGCACCTATGACCGCCAAATTCCGATTGCGGTACGCGCTTCCTGGCGCGGCGCGATGGAGTGTAACGGCAACGGGCTGTGCTTTAACTTCGATGTGAAAAGCCCGATGTGTCCGTCGATGAAAATCACCAGCAACCGCATCCACTCCCCAAAAGGGCGTGCCACGCTGGTGCGCGAATGGCTGCGCCTGCTGGCCGACCGCGGCGTTGACCCGCTCAAGCTGGAACAGGAGCTGCCGGAAAAACGCGCCAGCCTGCGCGGGCTTATCGAACGCACCCGCAACAGCTGGCATGCGAACAAAGGCGAATACGATTTCTCGCATGAGGTGAAAGAGGCGATGTCCGGCTGCCTGGCGTGTAAGGCGTGTTCAACCCAGTGCCCAATTAAAATTGACGTACCGGAATTCCGTTCCCGCTTCCTCCAGCTGTACCACACGCGTTATCTGCGCCCGATGCGCGATCATCTGGTAGCGACGGTGGAGAGTTACGCGCCGCTGATGGCCCGTGCGCCAAAAACCTTTAACTTCTTTATCAACCAGCCACTGGTGCGAAAACTGTCTGAAAAACATATCGGCATGGTGGATCTGCCGCTGCTGTCGGTGCCATCGCTCCAGCGTCGGCTGGTGGGGCACCGCTCGGCGAATATGACCCTGGAACAACTGGAAGCATTAAGCCCTGAGCAGAAAGCGAAGGTGGTGCTGGTGGTGCAGGATCCGTTTACCAGCTATTACGATGCGCAGGTGGTGGCCGATTTTGTCCGACTGGCCGAGAAAATCGGTTACCAGCCGGTGGTGCTGCCGTTCTCGCCGAACGGTAAGGCGCAGCACATTAAAGGCTTCCTCACCCGCTTTGCGAAAACCGCGCAGAAAACTTCAGATTTTCTGAATCGCGTGGCGCAGCTCGGCATGCCGATGGTGGGCGTCGATCCGGCGCTGGTGCTCTGTTACCGGGACGAATATAAGCAGACGCTCGGCGATAAGCGCGGTGATTTTCAGGTCTTACTGGTACACGAATGGCTGCCTGCGGTGCTGACGCAAACGCCCCCTCAGGAGGTGAGTGGAGAATCCTGGTACCTGTTTGGACACTGCACCGAAGTGACGGCGCTGCCGACGGCGCCTGCCCAGTGGGCTTCTATCTTCTCCCGGTTTGGCGCGAAGCTGGAAAGCGTCAACGTGGGCTGCTGCGGTATGGCCGGAACCTACGGCCATGAAGTCAAAAACCACGCTAATTCGCTCGGCATTTACGAGCTGTCATGGCATCAGGCGATGCAGCGCCTGCCACGCAACCGCTGTCTGGCGACGGGCTACTCCTGCCGCAGCCAGGTGAAACGGGTAGAAGGTAACGGCGTCCGCCATCCATTGCAGGCTTTACTGGAGATTATCGGATGATCTGGAAACGTGCGGTCACGCTGGAGGCCTTAAATGCCATGGGCGCGGAGAACATGGTCGGTTTGCTGGACATCCAGTTCACGCGCATTGGCGACAACGAACTGGAAGCGACGATGCCGGTAGACTGCCGTACTCATCAACCGTTTGGCCTGTTACACGGCGGCGCGTCCGTCGTGCTGGCCGAAACGCTGGGATCGGTGGCGGGCTACCTGTGTACGGAAGGAGAGCAGAAGGTGGTGGGTCTGGAGGTCAATGCCAACCACATCCGCTCCGTTCGCAGCGGGCGCGTGCGCGGCGTCTGCCGGGCGCTGCATGCCGGAAGCCGCCATCAGGTGTGGCAGATTGATATCCTGGACGAGCAGGATCGCCTGTGTTGTTCATCAAGGCTGACGACGGCCGTTGTGTAAAGTTTCCGGATGTCTTGCTTTTGGTCAAAAATTAGCCGCCTGATTGTGATATACTGGTCACGTTTTGAACATAAGCGAGGACATCATGGATACTGAAATAACCCCAACACAGTTGGCAATTGAATATTTAAGTCGCGATAAAAGCAATCTGTCTCCCGCGCAGTACCTGAAAAAGCTGAAACAGCTTGAGCTGGAATTTACGGATTTGCTGGCGCTCTCTTCAAACGAACTGAAAGAAGAGATCTACTTTGCCTGGCGGTTGGGCGTTCACGTCCATTAAGCAGTGAAGAAAAGGCCGCAAGCGCGGCCTTTTTTGTGTCTGACAGTCAGTATCTGGCAGGCAGTTTATTAATTTTAATCAGCCGGCCTTCTTCCATTTCGATGAACCCGCCCGTTTTCAGGTCAGCCAGGATCCGCATTACGCCGCTGCGGGAAAGCTGGGTTTTATCCCTGATATACCTTTCCGCCGTCACGCTACGTCGGTAGCTGTCATCTTCCTGCATCAGCAGCACGAGCTGCTGGCGAATCATCTCGTACGCGGTTGGCGCGCCTTTCGGCATGACGTTGTGATAAAGCCGGTTATAGACAAACATCAGATGATTAGAAAGCAGCCCCCACAGCGCCTTCTCTTTGATAATTTCAGCCACCCGCTCGGTCGTGAGCACACCAATCAGGCAAGGCGTTACCGTTCGAAGGTAGTCGGTAAAATAGATGTCCGTCAGGTTAGCGAGGCCAAACAGGGCGGGACTGCGCGCCGTCGAAAGCATCATGTCGTCGCTTCTTCTGTATATGGCGACCGTGCCGTCAAGAATTAAATAACACATGCTCTGCCCGTTTACCTGGAGATCAAGTTGCTCGCAGGGATCGGTTTTATGCGTGGTGCAGTGCGGCTGTAAATGAGAAATCAGTTCCTGAGCATAGGGAGATCCGCGATGCGATGGTTTGTCAGAAGACATAGCGTTAACCTGGAAAGAGACTGTACTCTCTATAGTGTCGCTCTTCTTTTCCACCTTCTCCAGAGATAAATACAGCCTCAGTATTTACGGGGTAAGTGATGGATCTCTACTAGAACGCCACGCTCCATGGTGATGTATTTCCCCGTCCGCAACTCCGCGAGGATCCGCATAATGCCACTGCGTGAAAGATAGGTGCGGCTTTTGATATAGGCTGCGGCGGTAATGTTTTGTCTAATGGCTTCCGGCTCCTGCATCAACTCAACCAGCTGAAAGCGGATAATGTCATAAGCCGACATTTGCGATATCTGGGCGCAATGTTCGTAAACGCGCGATGCGGTATAGATCAGCAGGTTTGAGAAGTGCTCCCATAAATTCTGTTGTGCGACAACATGATTGAAACGCGCCAGCGAAACGCTGGCCACCTCTGAGGTTTCCAGCGCTCTGACGTACAGGTGCTCAGAAGATAATTGGCTGCTCACGCCGAGTATAAATGGCGCAGATTCAGAATTTAAGACGATACCGTCCCCGCGACGGTGCAACGCCACGCTGCCATGCAACAGTAAAAAGCATTGACGGGTATCGCCGGAGCAATAATGGATAATTTCTCCTCTGGCAATAATGCCTCTCTCCGCATGCGGCAAAACATTATCGATTATTTTTTCAATGTGCTTAAAAGGCTTAGCGCCGAGCACTGTTGATTTATCAATTTCTGACTCAGGCGCGAATCGGGTATTCATTTGAGACCTCACTGACTGATGCGATCATTTTTTGATCGGCATAAAGAATTATCTTAAAAAACAGCAGGTCAGGGAATGTTAGCAGCGAGTCTAATTATAGACTTATCTTTTTTTAAGTGTTAATTAATTGAAATTGCAACTTTTTTTGTTCAGGTCTAAAAGTAGACTGTGGACATTATTCTTAAGCTATTCCCGAGTGAATATGTTTTTTATTTGTTAAAAGAGGGTCTACAGCTAGACCTCAAAATTGATTGTATGCGGAAAAGGAGTTGTATAAATTTTGACTCGTCGGAAGGGGTTTAATTTCTGCAACTGAATGTCGGTAATAAATAGAGTAATACGGGATATAAAATTATGAATAAAAAATTGATGATGGCAATGTTAGCGGCAGGTTCTGTACTCACTATGACCAATGCATTGGCAGCGGCCGGTACCGTTAATTTTAACGGAAATATTCTGGATTCTGCCTGCGACGTTGATGTGGCATCCCAGAATCAGGTGGTGGTATTGGGCGATTATTATAAAACGGAATTCCCGACAACCGGGGCGAGAACGGCTGCGACGCAGTTTAATATTATTTTGAAAAACTGTCCGGTAACGGTCACCAATGCAAAAGTCCGTTTTGATGGCACGCCGGATTTAACCAACGCCAGCCTGCTGGCGATTGATACGTCCGTGGCGGGAGCGGCTACCGGGGTGGCGATTAACCTGATGACGGCAGATAAAGCCGATCTGCCGCTGCACGGCAGCAACAGCTATACCTACGCACTCAGCAGTACGGCTGATAATACGTTGAGCTTCTACGCGCAGTATATTTCCACCGCGGCATCCGTTACCGCGGGCCCGGCTAACTCGGTCGCGAACTTCTCTGTGGTGTACAACTAAGTTAATGGCAGTAATTAGCAGGGGGCCGCCTGGCCCCTTGTTTTATGAGGTAAAAAAATGCGTTTTATCACCACAACGGGCCTGGTTATGGCGCTGTTACCGCTGACGTTAACATCCGCCAGTGCAGGAGTAATTATTGGCGGCACCCGTGTTATTTTTGATGGAGCTAAAAAAGAAGCGTCAATAAATATTACGAATCCTGATAACGGTCCTTATTTAATTCAGTCGTGGATAGATGTTCAGGATGAACAATCGGGTAAAGCGCCTTTTATTATTACTCCTCCGCTGTATCGGCTGAACGGCGGACAAAAAAACCTCGAGCGTATTGTCATGACAGGCTCTCTGCCTCAAGAGCAGGAGAGTTTATTCTGGCTGAACATCAAAGCTATTCCGTCAGCCTCTAAGCAGATGAACTCGCTGCAAATTGCCGTCAAAACGCGCATCAAATTAATTTATCGACCAGAGGCTCTTCGTGCGTCTACCCCCGAGGAGCAGGCCAATAAATTAACCTGGCGTCGTGCGGGAAATACCCTTCTGGTTAATAACCCAACGCCGTACGTTATCAATTTCAATGAAATTACGTTGGGTAATAAGAAACTTGACGATGTCACGTATGTGATGCCTTCGGGCACAGCCCGTTTCCCGTTACCGAATGGAACCAGTGGCAATACGCTGACGTTTAAAGTCATTAACGATTATGGCAGCCCTGGTGAATTACACCGGGCCAGTTTGTGATCCTTACGCGTTAATCAGGTGCTCGTCATGACAACGGCATTGAATACAATGCAGCCTGCGCGCCTGGCAATATTTATTGCCCTCGCGCTTGCTGGTGTCTCTCCCACACTGTATGCCAGTGAGACGTTTAATACGGAACTGGTTGAGCTGGATAATCCCGGAATGGGGAAAGCGGATTTATCTGCCTTTGAATCCGGCTCGCAGGCGCCCGGGACATACCATGTTGATATTATTCTTGACGATCGGCTGCTGGAAACGCGGGATATTCGTTTCATGGCAGTGAAGGATGCTAACGGCAGTGAAACGTTGCAGCCGTGCCTGAGTATCGGGCAGTTAAAAGCGTGGGGCGTGAAAACGGCGCTTTTCCCGCAGCTCGACGCCGCGGAAGGAGAATGCGCCGATCTCAGGGCGATTCCACAGGCCAGCGCGGATTTCCAGTTTGGCGCCCAGCGCCTGGCGATCAGCATCCCACAGGCGGCCATAGACCTGCCAGCGAGAGGTTACGTTCCGCCGGATATGTGGGATGAAGGCATTACCGCGGCCATGCTCAACTACAGCCTGAGCGGGGCAAACAGCCGGGCAAGAAGCGGGGCAGGCACCCGCAGCGACAGCCAGTATGCAAACCTGCGGCCGGGGATCAACGTCGGTCCCTGGCGGTTACGCAACTACACCACCTGGTCCCGCGATGCGTCCGGCCAGGATAAGTGGGACAACGTCTACACCTTGATGCAGCGCGCGATTATTCCCCTGCAAGCCCAGCTTACGCTCGGAGACAGTTCCGCGCCTGCCGATGTCTTTGACAGCATGCCGTTTCGCGGCGTCCAGCTGGCGTCCGACGACGATATGCTGCCGGATTCCCTGAAAGGCTATGCGCCGGTGGTGCGCGGTATTGCGCGAACTAACGCGCAGGTCGTGGTGCGTCAGAATGGCTATCAAATCTACCAAAGCTACGTGGCGCCGGGCGCGTTTGAGATCGCGGATATGTATCCCACCGGCGGCGCGGGCGATCTTGATGTCACGATCGTCGAAGCCGATGGCAGTGAGCAACATTTCACCCTGCCGTACGCTTCGCTGCCGGTCCTGCAACGGGAGGGGCGCCTGAAATATGCCCTTACCGCCGGGCAGTATCGCTCGTATAACCGTAGCGTGGAGAAAACCCCCTTCGGGCAACTGACCGGAATTTACGGCCTCCCTCACGGCATCACGCTCTATGGCGGCGTCCAGGGGGCAGATAAGTACCAGTCGGCGGCTCTGGGGATGGGCAAGAACATGGGCGATCTCGGGGCAGTATCCGCAGACGTCACCCTGGGCTGGTCAACGCCGGAGCATACCGCGAAAACAAACGGTCAGTCGTGGCGGGCCAGATACAGCAAGAATTTTATCACTACCGGAACCAACTTTTCGATTGCCGGGTATCGCTACTCGACCCGCGGCTATTACGGGATGCAGGACGTCCTCGGTTCGTACGGAGACAGCAGCGCGCTTCAGGACAGGCGACGTAACCGTGCCGAGCTGACGATGAGCCAGACGCTGGGGGACAACCTGGGCGCGCTTACCCTCAGTGCGGCGCGGGAAGATTACTGGAATGACGGTAAGTCGATGGCTTCGTGGAGCGTCGGCTATAGCAACTACTGGCACAACATCAGCTATGGCCTGACATGGACCTACAGCAAAAATGTCCGCTCAGCGTCAGAAAACCGCAAAAGCCAAAAAAACGCTGACCACGACCAGCTTCTGTCGTTCAACGTCAGCATTCCGCTGGATAAATTTTTGCCGCAGACATGGGCTAACTATGGCATGAACGCCAGCAGCAATAACGGGACGACGCATAACGTCGGCCTGAACGGGGTGGCACTCGAGAACCGTGCCCTGAGCTGGAACGTTCAGCAGGGATATGGCACAGAGGGCGTGGGGAATATCGGCAACGTGAACGCGGACTATAAAGGCACCTATGGCGAAGTCACGGCAGGTTATGGTTATGATAAAAACAGTGAACGCCTGAATTACGGGCTGCAAGGCGGCATTCTCGCCCATGCTGACGGCATCACGCTTTCCCAGCCGCTGGGGGAGACCAGCGTCTTAATCAAAGCCCCAGGCGCCCACGACGTGGATATCCGCAATCAGCCCGGTGTACGGACAGATTTTCGCGGATATACGGTCGTGAGCAACCTTTCTGTCTACCGGAAAAACGATCTCACCCTCGACCCGGAAACGATGCCGGACGATGTCGAGCTGGAGATCAACACCCGCACGGTGACGCCGACGCGGGGAGCGGTGGTGAGAGCCGATTATCTGCCGAAGTCAGGTCGCCGGGTGCTGATGACCTTGACCGACAACGACCGCGCCGTTCCGTTTGGGGCGGTGGTCACCCTTGTGGGAGATGAAAGCGGCAGTTTTATTGTCGGCGATCGCGGTCAGGTCTATTTAACCGGGATGCGCGAGCAGGGAACGTTAGTCGCCACATGGGGAAGTCAATCCAGCCAGCAATGCCGCGCTGATTTCACGCTGCCGAATCACTCAATGTACGGTGGGATCGCTGATATGCGCGCCACCTGCCGTCAGGAACGCTAACATGAAATGTCTTAACACGATGCTGCTGCTCTGTTTGCTCGCGGCGGGAAGTATCGCTCGTGCCGGTACCTGCACCACCATCACCCCGCAGCTTTCCACCCTGTCCGTGGGGACGATCAACGTGCAGCGCGATGCGCCTGTCGGCACGGTGGTATTTTCCGGCGCGGCGTCAGCCACAGGCTCCTATCTTACCGGGTGTACGAATCCGCTGATGCTGGGATTCAGCATGCGCTACAACAGCGCCACGTTGAGCAGCTACGGCAACCATGTTTACAACACGAACGTCAGCGGGATAGGGATACGCTTTTCCTCCAACGGCTATTTTGAAAACCCGAGCAATACGTTCTCGTACAATGCGCAGACCTCCTATGTGGACTGGTACGGCGGGAGGATTGAGCTGGTGGTGACCGGCCCGGTCTCATCGGGGGCATTAACCCCGGGGGTGATTGGCGTCGTGACGCTTCAGGGAAGCGACAGCCTCTACCGTGACGGTCTGACCACGCAGCTCACCTCCGGCAACATCAATGCCCTGGCGTGCACGGTGAATACGGCCCAGCTTACGTTTCCGATAGGGGATATTCCCGCTTCGGCGTTCGGCACCGTGGTGGGCACCACGCCAGCGGGAGCACAGAACACGCAAAACCTGGGCTTAACCTGCGCCGCCGGAACCAATATTACGGTCTCGCTCAGTGGAATACAGAATCCGGACAGCGCCAATACCAGCGTGATGGCCTTAACCGGGCAGGGAAATGCCGGCACTGCGAAAGGGGTGGGGGTGCAGCTTATCTATAACGGTGCACCGCTGGTGATGAACAGCCGACTGTTTTTGCGACAGTCTGCCGGGGGGCAAGAGACGTTGCCATTAACGGCCCGATATTACCAGACGTTAACCCGCGTGGAGTCAGGTTCAGCGAATGCCTCCGCTACCCTTAATTTGACCTATCAGTAGCAGGTAAGAAGATGAAAATAAGATGCAGGACACTGCTGTTACTTGCCTTACTCAGCGGGAAGGTATGCTCCGCTGATAGCGTCAATATCGGTGTGACGGGAAATATCGTGGCGTCGCCGTGCATATTTAATGGCGGCAATAACAGCCTCGATGTCAATCTGGGCAATATTCAGGCAACCAATATGGCGACGCCGGGCTCAACATCGGATCCGGTGCCTTTCAGTCTGCTGTTTACCCAGTGCCCAACGGGAACGCAGAGTGTGACCGTCGCTTTCACCGGCAGCCCCGATCCCGAGGCGGGCGCGGACTATTTTATGAACAGCGGTTCGGCCACGCATGTGGCGATAGCCATGCGCGATGCCCAAACCGGTGCGCTTAAAGGAACAGGCTCCAGCATGACCCAGACCATTGCCGCGGACAGAACCGCGACATTGGCTATGCTGGCCTCGGTAAAATCCATGGCAGGGGGCGCCACGCCGGGAAGCATCAGTGCGGTTGTGGTGATGACGATGCAGTACAACTGAATGCCGGTAATAAGCCTTTTAAAGACGTTGGTGTGAACTATGTTAAATATTCTGATTCAGGAAACGGATCTGTTTTTTCAGGCTGGGCTACAGAGCTTTTTCGAAGATTTTTTTAAGCATAACTTTCATCGCTCCATCACTTTTCACCTGGCGCTGACCAATGAAAACGTCAGCCAGGCCGATATTATTGTTCTTTCATTATGTCAGGGGGAAACGCTGACCTGTTTTCCGGAGTTACTGGCCCGGCAAAAAGGCATTGTGATAGGTCTCGTCGACGATGAGCTGCGCTTTTCGGCGCTGCCTTCCTGCTTTCAGGACATTATTTTTCTTCCTCGCCGGGCATCGCTTGATCGTATTAGCGGCGTTCTGTTTATTGCGTGGTTCACGACGCAATTACCGGGTTACACCTGGAATAAAAAGACCTGTTTCGACTGCCAGCATAAAGGGTTATCCCGGCAACAAATTCGTATTCTGGTCAATTTTTACCGAGGGCTGTCGGTAGTGCAGACCGCTCAGGCGCTGGAGATGAGCGAAAAAACGGTCTTTACCCATAAATATATGATGATGCAAAAATTTAATCTGCGAAGCGATTACGAGCTGATCGTACTGTTGAGAAGGCTGATGGAGAAAAAGAGCCGGCCGAACCTGCTTCGCGATTACCTGGAAAATAATTATGCACAACAAATAGCCTGAAACGGCAGCGGATAGCTGGCCGGGCAGCGATAGCCGCCACCCGGCAAGCATTTAAACGTTAACCGCAGCGATCAACCGCGTCTTCATGGTCTGGTACGCGGAAGCCGCAAAATCCTCCGCCCAGCGCTGGTCCTCGATTGCCTCAAGCTGCACGGCGCAATACTTCGTTTCCGGCGTTCTGGAGATCGGGTCGAGATTATCCTGCGTCAGCTCATTACAGGCGCCAATCCACCACTGGTAGGTCATATAGATTGCTCCCGCATTGATGCGCTCGCTGATGCTGGCGCGGGTGATCACTTTACCCCGGCGTGAACGTACCCAGACCAGCTGGCCTTCGGCAATCCCCCGTTCATCCGCGTCGGCCGGGTTAATTTGCACCCGGCCCGGCTCGTCGGCCAGGCTTTGCAGCGCCGCGCAGTTCCCGGTCATGGAGCGGCAGGAGTAGTGGCCCACCTCGCGGACCGTACAGAGCACCAGCGGGAAATCCGCATCCGGGATTTCCGCTGGCGCGCGCCACGGTGCGGCAAAGAGCTGCCCTTTACCGCTCGGGGTATCGAACTGATTATCTTTGTACAGGTACGGCGTACCGGGATGATCCAGCGTCGGGCACGGCCATTGAACGTGACCCATCTCGCCCATTTTTTCGTAGGTCACGCCGTAGAAGAGGGGGCACAGCTCGCGCATTTCGTCCCAGATCTGCTGGTTATCCTCGTAATGCATGGGATAGCCCATTTCCGTGGCCAGCAGGCTGATGATCTCCCAGTCGCGCCTGACATTGCCGCTGGACTCAATGGCTTTGCCGAAACGCTGAAAGCCGCGATCGGCACAGGTGAACACACCGGCGTGTTCTCCCCATGAGGTGGCAGGGAGCAGCACGTCAGCCAGCTCTGCCGTTTTGGTCATAAAGATGTCCTGAACCACCACAAAATCGAGCGCCTCAAAGCCGCGGCGGACCAGACCCAGATCGGCTTCTGTCTGAAGCGGATCTTCCCCCATGATGTAATACGCTTTGATCTTACCTTCCAGCGCGAGATGCGGCACTTCGGTGATGCGCGTTCCGACGCGATCGTCCATCCGGTTGACATTGATTTTCCACGCATCAGCAAATTTCAGTCTGACCGCCGGATCAGTGACGTCCTGGTAGCCGGGAAACATATTGGGCAGAACACCCATATCGCAGGCGCCCTGAACGTTATTTTGCCCGCGAACCGGCCCCACGCCGACGGCAGGGCGGCCCAGATTGCCGGTCAGCAGTGCCAGGCTGGAGAGACCTTTCACCACATCGACCGCCTGACCAAACTGCGTGACGCCCATTCCCCACATCACCGTTGCTGAAGGCGCCGCTGCGAACATGCGCATTGCCTGACGAACATCCCGCGCGGGGATCCCCGTCAGATGTTCAACCTGCTCGGGTGCGTAATCTTTTACCGTCAGTCGGTACGCCTCAAGCCCTTCTGTAAAGCGAGCAACGTAGTTTTTGTCGTACAATTCCTCTTCAAGCAGGACATAGCCAAAGGCATTGACCAGCGCCATGTTACTGCCATTTTTTAACTGAAGATGAAGATCGGCAATGCGTGCCGTTTCAATATGACGCGGATCGCAGACAATGATTTTAGCGCCATTTTCACGTGCTTTAAGCACGCGTCGGGCGACGATGGGGTGAGAGTCGGCGCAGTTATAGCCGAATACCAGCAGGCATTTTGAGTTTTCAATATCGTTAATGGAATTGCTCATGGCGCCGTTGCCGAGGGTCTCCTGTAAACCGGCAACGGACGGACCGTGACAGACGCGGGCGCAGCAGTCGACGTTGTTAGTATTCAGCACCGCACGGGCAAATTTTTGCATCACATAGTTGGTCTCATTGCCCGTTCCCCGCGAGGAACCCGTGGTCATAATGGACCGAGGGCCGTACTGTTCTTTAATGCTTTTAAGCCTGTAAGCGGTATAGCGAATGGCCTCTTCCCAGGTAACAGGGGTAAAGGCCTCGCCTTTGCTGTAGCGGATCATGGGCTGCGTCAGGCGGGGGGTAAGCAGCTGAGTATCATTAAGAAAGTCCCAGCCGTAGAACCCTTTCAGGCAAAGCGTGCCCTGATTAGTTACGCCATCAGCGGCTTCGGCACGGATAATCCGATTATTTTTAACGACGAGGTTAAGTTTGCAGCCTGCACCGCAGTACGGGCAGACGCTGGCGATTTTTTTCATCAATAACAGACCTGTTAAGAAATGAAGCAATGTTTACTGGAAAGCCCAGTCCCTTAGCGGACTAAGCAGGATCCATGCCACATTCGGCGTGCTTGATTAACAGGGCGTTAGAGGAGAGAGGGCGTGTCATCGTCAGTCCGTTCGTCAGAATTGACGATGACACGCTATCCGAAGAGATGGGAAGAGAGAGGCGTTAAAGATCGTCCATGGTGTAACCGACGACAATTTCCAGCGTCTTGCGGATCACATCCGCCTTAACGACATCGTCGGTGGATTCCAGCGTCTGGATCAGCCAGAGAATGATCGCTTTGTTGGTCAGATGACCTTCGGAAGCAAGAACACAACGAACCGCAGTCGAAAAAATGGCAGACTCTTCAGCAAAGCGATCGCCTGCGTGACGGAAATACTCCGACAACGCGCTATCTAAAAAGGCGGAGTGGTATTCGGGTTGAAGCTGAATATTTTGTCTCATTTGTTCTCACCGTAGCTGTAAAGTTGTAGTCAATGTATCTTTTTGGGATCGGACGGTTTTCCATTTCCAAATAACGGCACTACATTGTCTCGGTTATTTTTGAGAGATCCCTCTCTCTGAATTCGTCCTTGTGCGGTTCTGCGACCTTTAAAAGCGACCGTGCCAGAGCTGATTTCAGCTATCACCCTCGCTAATGTCTCCCGCCGCTGGGGATCCGTCTCACAGGCTTGCATGTTACGCAGACGCTGAACCAATCCCTCGGTCGTTACAGGACCGCGCTCCTTCAAAAGTGAAAGAGCGGCTTCTCCAATAAGCTGGTCGATCAGTCTGTCCGCATCACTGCTGTTCATAACATTAACGTTCGAAGAGCAGGCCAAGAAGCATGTGATAATGATGCTCCTCTTCCGGGCCATTGGCCTTTTCAAGGCGACTTAACAGTTTTGTGCAGAGCGATTTGCGATTCAGATTCCGCCCGTCGCTAAGGATTTCAACAACAACCTGACCCAATGTTTCCTGTTGGGTTGGAAGCGCGGCTTTTTCGAAGTACTGCGCAATTGCTGTTGCTGTGTCTGCGAGGTGTCCGTTCTGCTGCATGTTTCGCTCCTGTAAATTTTCGTAATCAGTAACGTTACATTTAAGGTATACATAATTTTAAAATCTGTACATTAAAAATGTACAATTTTTTAAATATTTTATAATATATTTGATAAAGTATATATTTATCATATGGTTATATGTATACAGCTTACTGCTAAATTCACAAAATATATTGTACAATTCGAAGTGGCGTTGCAGAGTTGTACAAGCCCGGAAAAGGCGCAAAGAAGACATGTAAATTGTTGAGATGTAAATTATTTATTGGGTAATTAATGTGCTATAACAGAGTTCTCCCCACGTGTTTTCGTGGTCACCCCCTCAATCTTCAGGATTAGCATGCTCACAACCATTATTTACCGCAGTCATATCTGCGAGGACGTTCCAGTGAAAGCGCTGGAAGACATGGTCGCTGCTGCAAATTGTAGAAATCGCCAGTTCGATGTGACGGGGATTTTGCTGTTTAACGGCACACACTTCTTTCAGTTACTTGAAGGGCCCGCTGATAACGTTAAGGAGATCTATCAGCTCATCTGCCGTGACCCACGGCATCACAACGTGGTCGAATTATTAAGCGATCACGGGCCTTCAAGACGTTTTGGCAACGTAGGTATGGAGCTCTTTGACCTTCGTCAGTACGACACCGACGAAGTGCTACAAAAGGTACTCGATAAAGGCACAACCCGCTATCAGCTGACCTATAACGATCGCGCCCTACAATTTTTCCGCACCTTCGTTGAGGCCACTGAAAAAGCCAACTACTTTGAGCTGCCTCCGGCTGACGCCTGGGAGTTTGTCACCGAAAACACGCCATTATCCTCCCAGCCAACGGTAGTGGCAAAGGGCGCGGACTGTAGTTTCGCATTTCAACCTATCGTCGATCCGTTTATGCAGCAGGTGGTTTCCTGGGAAGCCCTGATCCGCACGCCGTCCGGTGAGTCCCCGGAAAGCTACTTTGCCAACCTGTCGCGTGAGGCGCTGTACGAATCGGATCTGAAGAGTAAGCAGGTGGCTTTGTCGATGGCCAGCGCGCTGGGCCTACAGACTCAAACGTTGTCCATTAATCTGTTGCCGATGACGCTGGTCAATGTTCCTGGCGCCGTCGATTTTTTACTGACGGCAATTGAGGCGAACGGTTTTGTGCCGGAGCAAATTGTGGTCGAGTTCACCGAGAGCGAGGCGATCTCGCGCTTCGAAGAGTTCACCAGCGCGGTCAGACAGCTTAAAAGCGCCGGGATCAGCGTGGCCATCGATCACTTTGGCGCGGGATTCGCCGGTCTGCAACTGCTGGCCCAGTTCCAGCCGGACAGAATCAAGATCAACCGTGATTTGATTGCTAACGTGCACAAGAGCGGCCCGCGTCAGGCAATCATTCAGTCAATCATTAAATGCTGCGCCTCCCTGGAAATTCTGTTCTGTGCGGTAGGCGTAGAGCTAGCTGAAGAGTGGATGTGGCTGGAATCTGCCGGGATTTCTCAGTTCCAGGGTCACCTTTTCGCCAGCCCGCGTCTGGGGGGCATTCCGGCGATTGCCTGGCCCGAGAAAAAGTACGATTTATAAAAAACCTGTACGTAACTGTTAAAAGTGACCTGTACGTACGGCTAAATTTATACAACAATATATTAACGAGTGAGTGGTTCTTTGAGCCATTCACTTGTCTCAGAACGAGGAGTTAGTTATACAAATGATTTGTACAATCTGATAAGGTTGGTTTGGTTAGGTATGGAAGTATTGTGCGTGAGGGAGTTAATGGCCTATTACAGTATCGGCGAAGTGGCCGAACGATGCGGTATCAACCCCGTTACGTTGCGTGCCTGGCAGCGCCGTTATGGATTGTTGAAGCCGCAGCGAAGCGAAGGGGGCCATCGTCAGTTTGACGATGAAGATATCCTGCGTATCGAAGAGATCAAACGCCTGATGAAAACGGGTGTTTCGGTCGGTAAAGTAAAAGCGCTTCTTGAAAATACAGAAGTGATGACTCAGGGGAACTGGGCATCGTTTCAGGAAGAGATGTTAACCGTTCTGCGCTATGCCAGCCCGGCAAAACTGCGCGCCAAAATCGGCGAGTTCCGCCGTGACCATGCGATGGATGTTCTGATAGATAACATCATCACCCCTGTGCGGCAGCGAATGAACCAGGACCAGAATACGGTGCGTCACATGGCGAGCCTGCTGGACGGTGTCCTGATTGAGTTTGCCGTTGCAAGCCTGGGTGAGTCGCGAAAAAAAGCAGGTAAGGATGCGCTGCTGATTGGGTGGGAGTGCGACGACCGTACGCATTTGTGGCTGGAAGCGGCCCGTCTTGCCTACAAAGGCTGGCATATCGACGTGCTGGCTGAGCCGATTGATTCTCCACGTCCTGAACTCTTCCCCGGGCAAAAAATCTTCGTCTGGACCGGTAAAGCGCCTACGCCTCGTCAACAGGAGCAGCTCGACCACTGGCGTGAACAGGGTTTCGCCGTTTCGATCCATCACTGATGTTAAGGGGGCCAACGGTAAACCGCCAGTGCGGGATTTTGCCTTCTGGCGATACGACAGGGGTATCCGCGAAGATGCATAGCATCAGTACCCCTGTCATATCGTCGGTTTATTCCATCATCAGGTTGTCTGAAATATTCATACTGGCCACGGATTCAACTTTCCACACGCCATCTTCCTTGACCATGCAGTCAATCACGGTGTGATCCCGCTTTTTGCCGAATGAGATATAAACCTGCATACAGGCGGCATCGTAATCCAGCGCCCGCGCACTGACGATGCCCCAGTCATCTTCATATCCCTGAGCCTTGATGAACATATCGACGTCAGGCACGTCATATTCATCTGGATCCAGCTTATCCATGGCTTTGAGTTTGCTGATAGTTTCGCGGGTTACATATGGCCTCAGCGCTTCATAGTTTTTCAGGGGCTCTTTCCCGATAATAATTTGCGAGATGTACCACTTATTAAACTGAAGGGCAGCGGATACCTCAGGGGGGAACTTCTGTGCAGCGGATGCGAGAGTGGGCAGAAGCAGGATCGCCAGAATTATTTTTTTCATGTCAGTCATGCCTGTAAATTGCATATGCTGGCTTTAATTCCCGGTATTCCTTTCCCGGATACATTGTTCGCTGAACAAAATCAGAGTACCAGACGCCGTTCCCACCATAGATGCAAGCGTGGCCATATGGGTGGTGCGCAGTGGGCTGGATCACCGCCACATCGCCCTCAACAGGCTCACCGTAAACCTGGTGGAAACCCGCCAGAATTAAATTGCTTTTCATATCCTTAGCATAATGCGTGTTCTGTAGATTAGCACCGCCGGCGCGAATGGATTTCGAAACAAATTCTGCACATCTTTTCTGGCTATACTGACCTGCATGCTGGCGAGCATGAACTGCGGCTTTATGGGCATTCCACATAATTTAATCCCTTATTGAATAAATGGTTAACAAGGGAAACATTACGCCGAAAAGGGATGAGTTTATGTAATTAATCATGATCGGAATTTAACCACTATCAGACTGATAAATAATGGTTAACTTATCCATCAAACGTCTTTATGCGCGCCCAGGTAAGGCAAAAAAGGATTAAAAAGAACCTGTCTTAAGGGGGAGGCATACGTAAAAAATGTATATGGCGCCTGGGTGTACTTTAGCTATCTTAAAAATAGGTATTTCCAATACAATTTTTATCATTGCCCGCCACCTTACCGCCTTTCTTATGAAATGCATTATTTATCAATGCATTGAACAAATCTAACCATCCCATCCGCATCCCGTCACAGGGTCTATGCTTAATGAAAGTAGCCAAAAAGGGCGGTTTAGCCCAAAGCCCCTGCTCGCAGGGGGTTGAAGTGATAATCGTTATCACTAACATGGTGTTATGCCCTGGTGGCTTATCAGATGAGGTGGACCTATGGAACTGCATTCAGAAACCTTCAATCCGGCCGATTTTGCCTGGCGTGGCTTAACGCTGACGCCCGCGGCGGCGGCGCATATTCATGAGCTGGTGGCAAAAAATCCCGACATCCTCGGCGTACGCTTAGGCGTTAAGCAGACTGGCTGCGCGGGATTTGGCTACGTGCTGGATACCGTAACCGAACCTGAAAAGGACGATCTGGTCTTTGAAACCGACGGTGCAAAGTTATACGTCGCACTACAGGCGATGCCGTTTATCGATGGAACCGAAGTCGACTACGTTCGGGAAGGTTTAAACCAGTTATTCAAATTTCATAACCCGAAAGCCCAGAACGAATGCGGCTGCGGCGAAAGCTTTGGGGTATAGGCGGTACTATGTCTCGTAATACTGAAGCAACGAGTGATGTAAACACCTGGAGCGGCGGACACCTCAACTATAAAGAGGGTTTCTTCACGCAGCTGCAAACCGATGAACTGGCGAAAGGCATCAACGAAGAGGTCGTGCGCGCCATTTCGGCGAAACGTAACGAGCCAGAGTGGATGCTGGAGTTTCGCCTGAGCGCATTCCGCGCGTGGCTGGAGATGGAAGAACCCCACTGGCTGAAAGCGCATTACGATAAGCTGAACTATCAGGATTATAGCTATTACTCTGCGCCCTCCTGCGGCAGCTGTGATGATACCTGCGCCTCGCAACCCGGTGCGGTACAGCAAACCGGTGCCGAGAACAGCTTCCTGAGTAAAGAGGTGGAAGAGGCGTTCAATCAGCTCGGCGTGCCCGTGCGCGAAGGCAAAGAGGTGGCGGTAGATGCCATTTTTGACTCCGTCTCGGTGGCAACCACCTACCGTGAAAAACTGGCGGAGCAGGGGATTATTTTCTGCTCCTTCGGGGAAGCCATTCACGATCACCCGGAGCTGGTGAAAAAGTACATTGGCACCGTGGTACCCAGTAACGATAACTTCTTCGCGGCACTGAATGCGGCGGTGGCGTCAGACGGTACCTTTATCTACGTGCCGAAAGGCGTGCGCTGCCCGATGGAGCTCTCGACCTATTTCCGCATCAACGCGGAAAAAACCGGCCAGTTTGAACGCACCATCCTGGTGGCCGATGAAGGCAGCTACGTTAGCTACATCGAAGGGTGCTCCGCTCCTGTGCGCGACAGCTACCAGCTGCACGCGGCGGTGGTGGAGGTCATCATCCATAAAGATGCGGAAGTGAAGTACTCTACGGTACAGAACTGGTTCCCGGGCGACGGTAACACCGGC
The DNA here is from genome assembly GCF_049238005.1 of Enterobacter cloacae complex sp. IR5459. Classification (NCBI taxonomy): domain Bacteria; kingdom Pseudomonadati; phylum Pseudomonadota; class Gammaproteobacteria; order Enterobacterales; family Enterobacteriaceae; genus Enterobacter; species Enterobacter cloacae complex sp. IR5459. Next base: position 139,290 of record NZ_JBMKIG010000004.1, on the reverse strand, counting down.
GGTATTCTGAACTTCGTCACCAAGCGTGCGCTGTGCGAAGGCGAAAACAGCAAAATGTCCTGGACGCAGTCAGAAACCGGCTCCGCCATTACCTGGAAATACCCGAGCTGTATTCTGCGCGGCGACAACTCCATCGGTGAGTTTTACTCCGTGGCGCTGACCAGCGGTCATCAGCAGGCCGATACCGGCACCAAGATGATCCACATCGGTAAAAACACCAAATCGACCATCATCTCCAAAGGGATCTCTGCCGGTCACAGCCAGAACAGCTATCGCGGTCTGGTGAAAATCATGCCGACGGCAACCAACGCGCGTAACTTCACCCAATGTGACTCCATGCTGATTGGCGCGGACTGCGGGGCGCATACCTTCCCGTATGTCGAATGCCGCAATAACAGCGCCCAGCTTGAGCATGAGGCAACTACGTCACGTATTGGTGAAGATCAGCTTTTCTACTGCCTGCAACGCGGGATCAGTGAAGAAGATGCGATTTCAATGATCGTTAACGGCTTCTGTAAGGACGTGTTCTCTGAACTGCCGCTGGAATTTGCCGTTGAAGCCCAGAAACTCCTCGCCATTAGTCTTGAACACAGCGTCGGTTAAGGAAAGCACATGTTAAGCATTAAAGATTTACAGGTTAGCGTGGAAGAGAAAGAGATCCTGCGTGGCCTCAATTTTGACGTCAAACCGGGTGAAGTTCACGCCATCATGGGGCCAAACGGCTCCGGGAAAAGTACGCTTTCAGCGACGCTGGCAGGACGCGAAGATTATGAAGTTACCAGCGGCTCCGTTGAGTTTAACGGCAAAGATCTGCTGGAGATGTCGCCGGAAGAGCGTGCCGGCGAGGGCATCTTTATGGCCTTCCAGTATCCGGTGGAAATTCCGGGCGTCAGCAACCAGTTCTTTCTGCAAACCGCGCTGAACGCGGTGCGCAAGTATCGCGGCCTTGAGGCGCTGGATCGCTTTGACTTCCAGGATCTGATGGAAGAGAAGATCAAGCTGCTGAAAATGCCGGAAGATCTGCTGACCCGCTCGGTAAACGTGGGTTTCTCCGGCGGTGAGAAGAAACGTAACGATATTCTGCAAATGGCGGTTCTGGAGCCAGCGCTGTGCATTCTTGATGAGACCGATTCAGGGCTGGATATCGATGCCCTGAAGATCGTTGCCGACGGGGTGAACTCCCTGCGTGATGGCAACCGCTCATTTATCATCGTGACACATTACCAGCGAATTCTGGACTACATCAAGCCGGACTATGTCCACGTGCTTTACCAGGGACGCATTGTGAAATCCGGTGACTTTACGCTGGTTAAACAACTGGAGGAGCAGGGTTATGGCTGGCTTACCGAACAGCAGTAATGCACTTCAGCAGTGGCACCGGCTGTTTGAAGCGCAGGCTGGAGCGCGCTCTGAACAGGCTCAGCACCATCTCCAGCAGATGCTGCGTCTCGGTTTACCGACGCGTAAACATGAGAACTGGAAATATACCCCGCTGGATGGCCTGCTGAACGGCGAGTTTGTCACCCGTCTGGCGCAGGTCAGCCCCGATCAGCGCGACATGCTGGCGCTGAGCGTGGATGCCGTGCGTCTGGTGTTTGTCGACGGTCTGTTCCGTGCGGAGCTGAGCGACAGCGTGCAGGAGAGCGGGTTCGATATCGTCATTAACGATGAACGTCAGTCGCTGAACGCGCCTGTTCAGCCTGAAGTCTTCCTGCACCTGACAGAGAGCCTGTCACAATCTGTCACCCATATTCGCGTTAAGCGTAACCAGCGCCCGGCGAAACCGCTGCTGCTGATGCATATCACCCAGGGCGTTGCGGGTGATGAGATTAACACCGCCCACTATCGCCACCATCTTGAGCTGGCAGAAGGGGCGGAGGCGACGGTGATCGAGCATTACGTCAGCCTTAACGACACCCGTCATTTTACCGGTTCGCGTCTGACGATGAACGTGGCGGCCAATGCCCAACTGCACCACATCAAGCTGGCGTTTGAGAATCCGCTCAGTCACCACTTCGCCCACAACGATATTCTGCTGGGCCAGGATGCCGCGGCGTACAGCCACAGTTTTCTGCTTGGCGGCGCGGTGCTGCGCCACAATACCAGCACCCAGCTGAACGGTGAAAACACTACGTTGCGTATTAACAGCCTGGCGATGCCGGTGAAGTCAGAAGTGTGCGACACGCGCACCTGGCTTGAGCATAACAAAGGCTACTGCAACAGCCGTCAGCTGCACAAAACCATCGTCAGCGACAAAGGACGTGCGGTGTTCAACGGCCTGATCAACGTGGCGCAGCACGCCATCAAAACTGACGGGCAGATGACCAACAACAACCTCTTGCTGGGACGTCTGGCAGAGGTGGACACCAAACCACAGCTGGAAATCTATGCGGACGACGTGAAATGCAGTCACGGCGCGACGGTCGGGCGTATTGACGATGAGCAGATGTTCTACTTGCGCTCGCGCGGGATAGACCAGCAGGCCGCGCAAAAGATGATTATTTACGCCTTTGCGGCTGAGCTGACGGAAGCGCTGCCCGATGGCGGACTTAAACAGCAGGTGCTGGCCCGTATCGGTCAGCGACTGCCTGGAGGCGAAGCATGACATTTCCCGTAGAGAAAGTCCGGGCAGATTTTCCGGTACTGACCCGTGAAGTGAACGGTCTGCCGCTGGCCTATCTCGACAGTGCGGCCAGCGCGCAAAAACCAAATCAGGTGGTGGATGCGGAAGCCGAGTTTTACCGCCACGGTTATGCGGCGGTACATCGCGGGATCCACACCCTGAGCGCCGAGGCGACCCAGCGCATGGAAAACGTGCGCACGCAGGTTGCGGCCTTCCTCAACGCGCGTTCGCCGGAAGAGCTGGTGTTTGTGCGTGGCACCACCGAAGGGATCAACCTGGTGGCTAACAGCTGGGGTAATGCGCAGGTGCACGCGGGGGATAACATCATCATCACCCAGATGGAGCACCACGCCAACATCGTGCCCTGGCAGATGCTCTGTGAGCGTGTGGGGGCGCAACTGCGGGTGATCCCCCTGAATGAAGACGGCACGCTCCAGCTGGAAAAGCTGGACGCTCTGCTGGACGACAGAACGCGGCTGGTGGCGGTGACCCACGTTTCAAACGTGCTGGGCACGGAAAATCCGGTGGCGCTGATCGTCGACAAAGCCCATCAGGCCGGTGCGAAAGTGTTGATTGATGGTGCCCAGGCGGTGATGCACCATGCGGTTGACGTTCAGGCCCTGGACTGCGATTTCTACGTCTTCTCCGGGCACAAGCTGTATGGCCCGACGGGCATCGGCGTGTTGTATGTGAAAGAGGACATTCTCCAGGCCATGCCGCCGTGGGAAGGGGGCGGGTCAATGATCGCCACCGTCAGCCTGACGGACGGCACAACATACGCCCGTGCGCCCTGGCGCTTCGAGGCGGGTACGCCCAACACGGGCGGGATCATCGGGCTGGGCGCGGCCATTAGCTATGTCTCTGAAACGGGGCTGGCGGCGATTCAGGAGTACGAACAGCTGCTGATGCATTACGCCTTGCAGGAGCTGGTCAGCGTCCCGGACCTGACCTTATATGGTCCTGCTGACCGTCTGGGTGTGATAGCCTTCAACCTCGGCAAGCATCACGCCTATGATGTGGGCAGTTTCCTTGATAATTACGGCGTCGCTGTGCGTACCGGGCATCACTGCGCGATGCCGCTGATGGCGTATTATGAGGTACCGGCCATGTGCCGCGCATCGCTGGTGATGTACAACACAACGGAAGAGGTCGACAGACTGGTGGCGGGATTAAAACGTATTCATCAGCTGCTTGGCTAACGGAGAGGCGAGAGATGGCAGATTTGCCGGACAGAGATAAATTGCTGCGCAACTTTGGGCGTTGCGCGAACTGGGAAGAGAAATACCTTTATATCATCGAACTGGGTCAGCGCCTGCCGCCGCTCAGCGAAGAGGCGCATAACCCGGACAACATCATTCAGGGCTGCCAGAGCCAGGTCTGGATCCAGATGCAGCAGACGGATGATGGCGTAATCGATTTACAGGGTGACAGCGATGCCGCCATTGTGAAGGGGCTTATTGCCGTCGTATTTATTCTTTATCACCAGATGTCGGCGCAGGATATTGTCGCCTTTGACGTTCGCCCGTGGTTTGAAAAAATGGCCTTAACCCAACACCTCACCCCGTCCCGATCCCAGGGACTGGAAGCGATGATCCGCGCCATACGCGCCAAAGCCGCAATCCTTAGCTAAACTGACAGAACAGCATTCATTCTGTTTCGCGGGGTGGTTTCCACCTCGCTGGTTTTTCAGCTTTCTGACGTTTGGTCAGTGAATAAGGAATCTCAGCATGAAGCGCGCGTCTCTAATAACTCTATTACTCCTTGGTTCGCTCAGTGCTGTTAATTCAGCCAGGGCGGTTGATTATCCTTTACCGCCCGCAGGCAGCCGCCTGATTGGGCAAAACCAGACATACACCATTCAGGAAGGGGACAATAAACTTCAGTCTATCGCTCGTCGGTTTAATACCGCCGCACAGCTCATCCTTGAAACCAATAATACCATTGCACCGGTGAATCCTGCGCCAGGAACGGTCATTACGATCCCTTCCCAGATGCTACTGCCGGACACCGAGCGTGAGGGCATTGTGGTGAATCTGGCGGAGCTGCGTCTTTACTTCTATCCGCCTGGCGAAAATATCGTGCAGGTCTATCCGCTGGGTATTGGTCAGCTTGGGCTGGAAACACCGGTCAGCACCACCCGTGTGAGTCAGAAAATCCCTAACCCTACCTGGACCCCCACAGCGGGCATCAGAGCGCGCTCACTGGCCCAGGGAATTAAACTGCCGCCTGTGGTACCCGCAGGGCCAAATAACCCGCTGGGGCGCTTTGCGCTTCGTCTGGGTATCGGGAATGGGGAATATCTTATTCATGGCACCAGCGCGCCGGACAGCGTAGGGCTGCGGGTCAGCTCGGGCTGTATGCGGATGAACGCGCCGGATATCAAAGCGTTGTTTGAGCAAGTGCGCGTCGGCACGCGGGTGCAGATTATCAATGAGCCGGTGAAGTTCTCCGTCGAGCCGGACGGCAAACGTTATATCGAAGTGCACAGGCCGCTGGCGCAGGCAGAGGGCGAAAACCCACAGACGGTGCCGTTCACGCACTCGGCGGCGTTTACCGCTTTTGCAGCGGAGTCAGGTAGCGATAAAACGCTTATCGATAAAGCCCTGGCGCGCAGAGCCGGGATCCCGGTTGCCGTTTCAACAGGCAATGGTTCGTCAGCCAGCAATTCTGTCCTGTCGGTTCAGAATAGTCGTGTCTCAGCGGCGGTGGCGGAAGACGAGGGAGAGAAAGCGCTTCAGTAGAGGTTTGACTAAGGCAAAAAAAATGGCGCACAATGTGCGCCATTTTATTAACAGGTACTATTACTTACGGTATTTAGTAGCCTGGTTGTCCAGACGCTGGTTAGCGCGAGCTGCGTCGTCTTTAGCAGCCTGAACGTCGGAACGCATTGCGTTCACGTCGTTGCTCAGCTGGTCAACTTTAGCGTTCAGAGTCTGAACGTCAGAAGACAGCTGATCGATTTTAGCGTTGCTGGAGCAACCTGCCAGCAGAGTAGAACCCAGGATTACCGCGCCCAGTACCAGTTTAGTACGATTCATTATTAATACCCTCTAGATTGAGTTAATCTCCATGTAGCGTTACAAGTATTACACAAAGTTTTTTGGGTTGAGAATATTTTTTTGATGGGATTACGCCTATTTTTGATCGTTCGCTCAAAGAAGCAACGAAATCGGCAATTTTGACGAAAAAGCTATGTTAAAAAAGGCATTTTTCATCGGATTCATCTTAGATAAATCGCGATTAAATAGAAAAACCCGATTTGCTTTTTGAATAGTTCTGGTTAAAGGCGGGAATAAAAAAAGCGCCCCGAAGGACGCTTTTTAACAAAACAATAATTTGTTCGTGAAATATTACAGCACGTGGACAGATGCCGTGTTGGTGGTGCCGCTTGGAACCAGCGCGCCAGAAACCATAACCACCACGTCGCCTTTCTGAGCCAGGCCACAATCAACCAGTTCCAGAGCCACTTCTTTACCCAGACGATAGAAATCATCGGTAGAGGCAATCTCTTTCACCAGGTGTGGGATCACGCCTTTGCTCAGCACCAGCTGACGCGCGGTGGTTTCGTTGGTGGTCAGCGCCAGAATGGTCGCATCCGGGAAGTATTTACGCACGGCACGCGCAGATTTACCGCCCTGGGTCGCCACGACAATCAGCGGGGCTTCCAGTTTCTCGGCGGTTTCTACCGCACCACGGCACACGGCTTCGGTGATGCGCAGTTTACGGCTGTCGTTGTTGTAATCCAGACGGCTTTTCATCACGCGGTCGGTACGCTCACAGATGGTCGCCATGATGCTGACCGCTTCCAGAGGGTATTTCCCTTTTGCAGATTCGCCAGACAGCATAACGGCATCGGTACCGTCGAGGATGGCGTTCGCAACGTCGCCTGCTTCAGCGCGGGTAGGGCGTGGGTTTTTGATCATGGAGTCCAGCATCTGCGTTGCGGTGATAACCACTTTACGCGCGCGAACACATTTCTCGATCATCATCTTCTGCGCGAAGATCACTTCTTCAACCGGGATTTCAACGCCCAGGTCGCCACGCGCTACCATGATACCGTCAGACGCTTCGAGGATTTCGTCGAAGTTGTTCAGGCCTTCCTGGTTTTCGATCTTGGAGATGATCTGGATGTTCTCGCCGCCGTGCGCTTTCAGGTGCTCACGGATCTCAACCACGTCAGAACGTTTACGGATAAAGGAGGCAGCAACGAAGTCCACGCCTTGTTCGCAGCCGAAGATCAGGTCTTGTTTGTCTTTTTCAGCCAGCGCTGGCAGAGCAATGGACACACCCGGCAGGTTGACGCCTTTGTTTTCGCCCAGATCGCCGTTGTTCAGCACTTTACAGATAACTTTGTTACCTTCGATAGCGGTCACTTCCATGCCGATCAGGCCGTCATCTACCAGCACGGTGTTGCCAACAGACAGGTCGCTGGTGAAGCCTTCGTAGGTCACGGCAACGATTTCGTTATTACCCACAACGGATTTGTCGGTGGTGAAGGTGAAGGTCTGGCCCGCTTTCAGGGAAACGTCGTTACCGCCTTCCAGTTTGATAGTGCGGATTTCAGGACCTTTGGTGTCGAGCAGGATTGCCGCTTTTTTCCCGGTCTTGCTCATCACGTTGCGCAAGTTCTGGATACGCTGGCCGTGTTCAGCATAGTCGCCGTGGGAGAAGTTCAGACGCATCACGTTCATGCCGGCATCCAGCATTTTGCTCAGCATCTCTTCGGATTCGGTTTTCGGGCCGATAGTACAAACAATTTTCGTCTTTTTCATGACAGTCTTAGTCTTTAAGTTGGGAAGGATATGGAAATCTCGCTCCGGGGGCGCACCGCCGCGGAGTCAAACCTGTGTTGCGAAAGAGTATATGACACGCACTAAGAATAGGTGACATCAAATGAGCGTGCAGAAGAAAGTGTGCCTGAGTGCCAGCCCAACGAAGGAGAGGAGAAGTTGTACGTTGTTTTTTGTATTCCAAGCGCTGAAACCATTCACCAGGGATTTGGCGCGCATTATACGCTGATTTACAGTAAAAAGGAAAATGGAAACAGCGTTTCAAAAACAATCTGTGCAGATTCACATAAGTTTGTTATCAAGGCGTTAAGGCCTAATGTCATCTTATGACGGCAGGCGCAACGCCCGCCGTTTTTTGCTCACTTTTTCAGCGCTTGTTTAAGGTCGGCGATCAGATCCTTCGCATCTTCAATCCCCACCGACAGGCGGATAAGCTGCGGCACAATGCCGTTTGCAAGACGCTGCGCCAGTGGAATGGAGGCGTGGGTCATGCTGTAGGGCTGGCTCACCAGACTCTCCACACCGCCAAGGCTTTCCGCCAGGGTAAAGAGCGTAAGATGACGGATCACCTCTGTCGCGCGCTGCGCATCGCCTTTAATCACAACGGAGATCATGCCGCCCGGCAGCGCCATTTGTCTGCGGGCCAGCGCATACTGGGGATGTGACGCCAGCCCGGGATAGAACACGCTGTCTACCTGCGGATGCTGCTCCAGCCATTGCGCAATCGCCAGCGCATTGGCGCTGTGCTTCTCAACGCGCAGTGAGAGGGTGCGAATGCCCCGCAGCGTCAGGAAGCTGCTGAACGGATCCAGAACGCCGCCAATCGCGTTTTGCAGATAGCCCAGACGCTCCGCCAGATCCTTATTCGCCCCCACAACAGCCAGCCCGGCAACCACGTCTGAATGACCGTTGAGATATTTGGTGGCGGAGTGGACCACTATGTCGAACCCCGCCTCCAGCGGCCGGTGAATGACCGGGGAGGCGAAGGTATTATCCGCCACGCTGATCGCATTATGGCGCCGGGCAATGTCCGCGATGGTCTCCAGGTCGGCCAGTTTCAGCAGCGGGTTCGTTGGCGTTTCCACCCAGATCATGCGCGTGTCCGGGCGAATGGCGGCCTCAAGTCCGGCTACATCGTCCGGCTTAACCCAGCTCACCTGTAACCCGGTGCTGCGCTTGCGCACGTTTTCGATCAGGCGATACGTACCGCCATACACGTCGTCAATGGCGACGATATGGCTGTCTTTATCCAGCAGTTCGAGCACGGTGGAAATGGCCGCCAGCCCTGAAGCGAAGGCGTACCCGCGCGTGCCGCCTTCCAGTTCGGCGATGGCGGTCTCCAGCGCATGGCGGGTTGGGTTGCCGCTCCGGGAGTATTCGTAGCCGGTATGTTCACCCGGTGCCGGTTGCGCAAACGTCGACGTGGCGTAAATTGGCGGCATCACGGCGCCGTGCGGGTCGTGATACTCACCACTGTGAACGCTGAGGGTGGCCAGGTTTTTCATCTTTTGCTCCTTTTATTTTGTCAGGCGGTTACGCCAGGCGGTGAGTACGTCACTGCGTGTGATCAAACCCAGAAAGCGGTTTTCGTCATAAATAATCGCCACCAGGCCACGGTCAAAGATGGCGTACAGGGCGCTCTCCGGGGCCTGCTTATCCAGATATTCGACCTGACGCGTCATGGCCGCCGTCACGGGGAGAGAGAAGCGATCGGCATCTCCCCCGATGTGTCGCAGCAGGTCCCACTCGTCGATGATGCCGACGACCTTGTCGTTATCGAGCACCGGCAGCTGGGAGATGTCGTACAGGCGCATGCGGGCCAGCACGGTGGAAAGCGTGTCGTCCGGGGCGGCAGTCACCGTCGCGCCTTCATCGTGGCGCAGGGCAATATAGTCCGAGAGATCGCCTGCCTGCGGACGCGAAATCAGCCCCTGCTGGCGCATCCAGTCGTCATTGAACATCTTAGAGAGGTATTTATTGCCGCTGTCGCAGGCGAAGGTGACCACACGTTTTGGCGTAGTCTGCGCCTGGCAATATTTCAGCGCTGCCGCCAGCAGCGTGCCGGTGGAGGAGCCTGCCAGGATCCCTTCCGTTTTTAGCAGATCGCGGGCGGTGGTGAACGCCTCGCGATCGGTAATGCGCCAGGCGCGGTTAACCCCCTCGATGTGCGCCAGCGGAGGAATAAAGTCTTCGCCAATCCCCTCAACCAGCCACGAGCCGGTATCGTGATGGCGTCCGGTCTCAACCTGGTCCGCCAGTACCGACCCGGCCGGATCGGCAAGCACAAATTCCGTCTGCGGCGAATGTTCTGCAAACCACGCCTGTAAGCCGCCCAGCGTACCGCCGGACCCCACGCCGACGACGATGGCATCGATCTGGCCGTCAAGCTGTTCAAACAGTTCCGGTGCGGTAGTGGTGCGATGCGCCAGCGGATTGGCCGCGTTACTGAACTGGTCGATATAAAACGCGCCTGGCAGTTCGTTCGCCAGCCGCCGGGCATAATCCTGATAATAGGCCGGATGCCCTTTGTTCACATCCGAGCGGGTCAGCACGACCTGCGCCCCTAACGCGCGCAGGTGGAAAATCTTCTCGCGGCTCATTTTGTCCGGCACCACCAGGATCAGCGAGTAGCCCTTCTGCGCCGCAATCAACGCCAGCCCCAGGCCGGTGTTCCCCGCCGTAGCTTCAATAATGGTGCCGCCGGGCCTTAGCTGGCCCGTACGCTCGGCTTCGTTAATCATCGACAGCGCGACGCGGTCTTTAATCGAGCCGCCGGGATTCTGGTTTTCCAGCTTCAGAAACAGCGAGCAGGGGCCGGTGTCCAGCTTGTGCAGCTGGATGAGCGGCGTACGGCCAATCAGTTCGGTGACGGAGTGGTAAAGCGTCATGGTCATGTCCTGTGAAGAGGTGATGACCGGATGATAGAACCATGAAATTTTCTCAATAAAGAACGTTTCACCAGGTTTAAGAACAGAAAGGAATAATCCTTGTGTTTTCAGATGGAAAGACAGCAAGACGTAAAGTTGTCCGGATGTGAGGATGGCTAAATCCGCATAAAGTGCTGCAAAATTAACCGATTTCGCCGGGTGAGTGTGACCTGATATGCAAATGGCAGATAATTATTGCTGATATTCATCTAAATGCTTTTCACCCGCCAGTTCGCTGCTTATTCCGCAGAATTATAAGAAATTCTTTTTTGGTCATTTAAAAGCTGATAACGGCTGTTTACTATCTTTTGGACATCCATACTGCTAAACCGCTATATGCGTAACGGATAACGAATAAGAATGATCGTACTCAGCAATATTTCGAAGGTCTTTGACAACGGAAAGCTGGCGCTGACAGCCGTTGATAACGTCAACTTGACGATAGAGCAGGGACAGATTTACGGGATCATCGGTTACAGCGGGGCCGGGAAAAGTACGCTGATCCGTCTGCTGAACGGTCTGGAAAAGCCCAGCGCCGGCAGCGTCACCATTAACGGTCAGGATATCTCCGCCGCGAAGGGAGAAGCGCTGCGTCAGGCACGCCTGAAAATCAGCATGGTGTTCCAGCACTTTAATTTGCTCTGGTCGCGCACGGTGAAGGAAAACATCGCCTTTTCAATGCAAATTGCCGGTGTGCCAAAAGCGCAAATTCAGGCTCGCGTTGCCGAGCTGGTGGAGCTGGTCGGCCTGAAGGGACGCGAGAATGCTTACCCGTCACAGCTGAGCGGCGGGCAAAAACAGCGTGTGGGCATTGCCCGCGCGCTGGCCAATCATCCGGACGTACTGCTGTGTGATGAAGCCACCTCGGCGCTGGATCCACAAACCACCGATCAGATCCTCGATCTGCTCCTGGACATTAACCGTCGCTTCAACCTGACCATCGTACTCATTACGCATGAGATGCACGTGGTGCGCAAAATCTGCGACCGCGTGGCGGTTATGGAGAACGGTAAGGTGGTGGAAGAGGGGGACGTACTGAGCGTGTTTACGCATCCGCAGCAGCCGATCACCCGGCAGTTTGTCCGCCAGGTGAGCCAGTACGCGGAGGAAGAGACCTTCAATACCGAACTGGCAAACGATCTGGAAGGCACGGTAATCAGGCTGACCTTCACCGGGCACAGCACGCACAGGCCGATCGTCGGTGAACTAACCCTGCGCTACGGCCTGCCGTTTAACATTCTGCACGGCAAAATGACGCAAACCGCCCACGGTGTTTTCGGCCAGCTCTGGGTGCACGTGGTGGCATCGGATGAACAACTGAACAATATCCTCGCCGACCTGAAGCAAAGCGATATTGAAGGCGAGGTAATCAAGCATGGCTGAACAACTCTTTCCGCACCTGAAGTGGGATCAACTTTGGGCTGCAACCCAGGAGACGCTCTACATGACTGCGCTTTCCGGCGTGGCGACGTTTGTCCTGGGGATCGCGCTCGGTCTGGCGCTGTTTTTAACCGCCCGCGGCGGGTTATTCCACAACCGCACGGTCTACAGCGTGATGTCGATTGTGGTGAACGTGTTCCGCTCGATTCCGTTCATCATTCTCATCGTTCTGCTGATCCCGTTCACCAAGACCGTTGTGGGGACCATTCTCGGCGCTAACGCTGCGCTGCCCGCCCTGATTGTGGGCGCGGCGCCGTTCTACGCCCGTCTGGTCGAGATTGCCCTGCGAGAAGTGGACAAAGGGGTCATTGAGGCCACGCGTTCGATGGGCGCGCGGCTGAGCACGTTAGTGTTTCGGGTTTTACTGCCGGAATCCTCACCCGCACTGGTTTCAGGTATGACGGTGACGCTGATTGCGCTGGTGAGCTACAGCGCAATGGCAGGGGTGATAGGTGCCGGCGGTTTGGGAAATCTGGCTTATCTGGAAGGATTCCAGCGCAACCATGGTGACGTCACGCTGGTGGCAACGGTGACCATTCTGATCATCGTGTTCATTATCCAGTTCTGCGGCGATGCCATTACTTCACTGTTAGATAAACGCTAATAAATACACACAGGAACCACATCATGAAAAAGACACTGACACTGATCGCCGCCGCAACCCTGAGCGCCCTGAGCTTTGCCTCCTGGGCGGATACGCTCACCGTGGGGGCGTCCAACACCCCGCACGCGGAAATTCTGGAGCAGGCTAAGCCGATTCTGGCGAAGCAGGGGATCGATCTGGAGATTAAACCCTTCCAGGACTACATACTGCCAAACACGGCGCTGGCGGGGCATGACATTGACGCCAACTATTTCCAGCACATCCCTTACCTGAACAGCGTGCTGAAAGATCACGCGGGCGATAAGGATTATGATTTTGTCAGTGCGGGCGCAATCCACATTGAGCCGATCGGTATCTATTCAAAAAAATACAAATCGCTGAAGGATCTGCCGGAGGGCGGCAAAATCATCATGCGTGATGCGGTTTCCGAGGAAGGGCGTATTCTCTCCATCTTCGAAAAAGAGGGCGTGATCAAGCTGAAGCCGGGCATCGATAAAGTGACCGCGCGCATCAGCGATATCGTGGAGAACCCGAAAAAGCTGCAATTTACCCCTAACGTCGAAGCGTCTCTGCTGCCGCAGATGTACAACAACGACGAAGGTGCTGCGGTGGTGATCAACGCCAACTACGCGATTGATGCTGGCCTGGATCCGGTCCACGATCCAATTGCGGTTGAAAGCGGTGAGAATAACCCGTACGCCAACATCATTACCGTTCATCGCGGTGACGAGAAGAAGAAGGATATCGTCGCGCTGGTGAACGTGCTGCACTCCAAAGAGATTCAGGACTGGATCCGCACCAAATACAAAGGCGCAGTCATCCCGGTTAACAACTAATCGACTGATTTTCCAGACGAAGCCCGGCGAACAACACGCCGGGCTTCTTTTTTGTATCCAGCCGACGAATGATTTAAGCTGACGGTTTAGGGCAACGGAGTGATGGCAATGGGCAATGTGACCAAAGACGAAGCGCTGTACCAGGAGATGTGTCGGGTGGTAGGCAAGGTCGTTCTCGAAATGCGTGATTTAGGGCAGGAGCCGAAACATATTGTCATTGCGGGCGTACTGCGTACCGCGCTGGCGAACCAGCGCGTTAAGCGCAGTGAGTTGACCACCAAAGCGATGGAAACGGTGGTTAAAGCGCTGGCCGGCTAACGCGCCAGCGCTTCGCGAGCAGCTCAAGCGAGCAGCAGAGCAGGTAATAGATCACACCCGTAAAGATAAAAACGGCCGCCGGGTAAATTTGCACCCGGTTGTTGACCTGTCCCGCCACCGTGGTCAGTTCAGGAACGTTCACGATAAACGCCAACGACGTATCCTTCAGCAGGCTGATAAAAATCCCCACCAGCGACGGCAGAATATTTCTCAGCGCCTGCGGCAGCAGCACGCGCCACAGCGTTTGCTGCGTACTGAACCCTTGAGAAAGCGCGGCCTCATTCTGGCCCGACGGTAGGGCTCTCAGTCCGGCTAATACCGAATGCATCACCGCAGCCGCGGTAAACCAGGCCAGCGCCAGCGTGACGGTCGTCGCGCCAGGGAGATCCCTGCCGGTTATCAGCGGCAGCAGATACCACATCCAGAATATTACGAAGATCAGGGGGATCCCGCGAATCAACTCTGCCCACGCAAACAGCGCACTGCGCACCACGCCGGGATAGCGCCAGGCGACGCATGCCAGCACAATCCCGCCGGGCAGGGCAAGCGCGGCGGCGCCAGCGGCCATCAGCAGTGAGAGCAGTACGCCGCCGGGTTCTCCCGCAGTCGCACGTCCCCAAAGCAGATAATCCAGGTTTTCGACAATAACGTTAAATCCGGGGATCATGATTTTTCCTCCCTGAATGGGGGCCGAGGCGCACCAGCACGCTCCCCGTCACCATCCCGGTAAGTAAGTAGAGCACCGTACCGACGGTAAAGGCTTCCAGGGCATGGGCGTTGTAACTTTCTATCTGGCGAACCTGGTAGGTCAGTTCGGCGAAGCCAATTCCGCTCGCGAGCGAGGAGAGCTTCATCAGGTTAAGGTACTGGCCAACGACGGGTTGCCAGGCGTTAGCGAGTCCCTGTGGCAGAAGAATGTAGCGAAACAGACGCCATGAGGAAAATCCCTGGGCGAGCGCCGCCTCCCGTTGCCCGGCAGGTACGGAACGCAGCCCCGATTCGACTTCTTCAATTAAAAACGCTGAGGTAAATACGCCTAACCCCCAGGCAGAGCATAAAAACTCGGGCGTAAACCACCAGACGTCACCGGGCAAAATGGACCAGCTGTGGTCTGCGTTCACCGCGTCACGCAGCCCCTGCGGCAACCCGTTCCAGGCGGCGAAATACCAGAACAGCAGCTGCACCAGCAGCGGCGTATTGCGAAACAGCGATACCCAGCCGCTGACGAACGACGTCCCGAGACGTCCCCCGGAAAGCCGCAAAAGCATAAAGAACAAGGCGAGCAGGCTTGCCAGCATAATCCCCGCCAGCGTCACCCACAGAGTGGTGAGAAATCCGGAGAGGATCCAGTGCAGGGGCTGTCCGGCCAGCACCCCCTGCCAGTCCAGAGCGGGCATTACAGTTGCTCCTGACGCAGCGGATCCAGCACTTTTTGCAGGAACCGCCTCGCACGCGGATGCGACGGTTGGTTGAAAAATTGCGCCGGGGACGCGGTTTCCAGAATGTGTCCACCGTCGATAAAGACGATTCGATCGGCAATTTCCCGGGCGAACTGCATCTCATGGGTGACGACAATCATGGTGATCCCGCTGTGGGCAAGGGCTTTCATCACCAACAGCACTTCGCCAATCATCTCCGGGTCGAGTGCCGACGTTGGCTCGTCAAAGAGAATGATTTGCGGCGACGAGGCCAGAGCGCGGGCAATCGCCACGCGCTGCTGTTGTCCGCCGGAAAGTTCAGCAGGGTAGCGGTGCGCCTTCTCCAGCATGCCGACCTTCTCCAGCAGCGCCAGCGCGCGCTCCTGGGCGGGCAGGGGTTTCCAGCCGTGAACGTGCTCCAGTGCCAGGGTGATGTTCTGGCTGGCGGTAAGGTGGGCATAGAGATTGAACTGCTGGAATACAAACCCGACGCGGCTGCGTAACTGACGTAGCCTGCTGCCGGAAAGCTGTCCGGTCGGCTTGTGGTCGACCAGAATCTCCCCGCCGCTCAGGCTTTCAAGCTGGTTGATAAGCCGAATCAGGGTCGATTTTCCGGAACCCGAAGGGCCGAGAATGGCAACCACTTCACCCGGCATGATGGTGAGATTAATGTCGGTTAAAACCGGATGGTCGCCGTAGCGTTTGTCCACATGGCGAAACTCAACGCTGGCCTGTTCCAGACGTGAAAAATCCGCGGCATTGGCCGCGGAGTGCGAAAATAAACCTGAGAGCATATTACCGGGCTTCTATTTTAAAGTTACGAGGCTGTGGAGAAGGGCTGCCTGGACCGAACCAGACGTCATAGATTTTTGCCGCCTGGCCGTTTTTCTCCAGGTTAACCAGCTCATCGTTAACGGCTTTCAGCAGCGCCGTTTCACCCTTTTTCACCCCCACGCCAATCTCTTCTTTACTGAGCAGGTCGGGCAGGATTTTGAAGTCGGCTTTATCCGGCGCCTGCGCCAGCAGACCAGCCAGAATGGTGCTGTCCTGGGTAATGGCCTGCACGTTGCCATTGCGCAGTGCCGTCAGCGCCAGCGGGATGTCATCGTAAGAGAGGACGCGGGACTGCGGAAAACGCTGGTGCAGCGCCTGTTCACCCGTCGTACCTTTTACGGCGCCAATGCGTGCCCGGCTATAGTCATCAAGCTTGTCCGGTGATTTTGCCGGGACCAGGAACTGCTGGCCGGTGACGAAGTAAGGCGTCGAGAAATCAATGACCTGTGCGCGTTCCGGGGTGATGGTGATATCCGCTACGATGAGATCCGCTTTTCCGGACTGTAGCAGCGGAATGCGGTTAGCCGGATTGGTGGCGACCAGTTCAAGCTTGACGCCGAGCGATTTCGCCAGCGCTTTGGCGAAGTCCACATCGTAACCCACGATCTCATGCGTTTTGGCATCAATCGAGCCAAAGGGTGGATTAGCATCAAACGTGGCCACTTTCACCACGCCTGCTGCCTTGATATCCGCCAGCCGATCGGCCTGCGCCTGCGCTGAAACCAGGCCCCAAGCCACTAATCCCAGAACCTGCGCCCGTTTTTTAAACCCTTTCATTTTTGCAGCCATAGTCATACGCCATCCCGTTGTTTTTGTTTTACCCCGTTACGCTCCCATAAGGGAAAGCTATCGCCAAATAAGAAATCGTTCTTTGCTATGAGGAAAAAAGCATGAGTGAACAAGGTGTTAAAGAAGAGAGCAGACGGCGGGGCGCTATTTGCAGATCCTGCACATCGACAGTGGATTTTGATATTTCCCCCCGGCGCAATTTGGGTGTTTAACTGAGGACAGGTTAAGCGAGAAGGGTAATGACGATGAAAAAATGGATAAGCACGTTACGGCGGTTTTTTGCGCCCAGACCAGCGAATGCGGAGAACAGCGCGCAACGTGTTCTTGAGTCAATACTGCCTGTCGCCAGCCTGTATGGCGTGGACGTAGCCAACATCGACCCGGAGTGGTTCCATGATAAAACGTCACGCTGAACTGCGCCGGACGCGCGAAATGTACTGGAATGAGCTGTGCGTGGTGTCTGTAAAGGGAGGATGAGGGGAAAAATACCCAGGCTAATCCTCTGTAAATGATGGCCGTTTTGTTACCACTATCTCCTTTCACAGATGGAGATGATAATGAAACGGACAGTATTAACCCCCGCGCTTTCTGCCACCGCACTTCTGCTTACCATGCAGGCGGCACACGCTGGTCCACAGGCACATGTTGTATGCAGTTATTCCCACACCCTCGGCGATGATGCCATTATGATGTTCGGCATGCCCAACGAGGCTATGCTGCACGATTTTTTTGGTAACGTGCATACGGATGCTTACTCCAGCCGTGAATCGCTGCGTACCCAGGAAAAGACCACCTGCGATAACAAAGCAGACAGCTCGGCCTACTGGGCTCCGTCGCTAAAATTGCCGGACGGAACGGTGGTCAAACCCGCCTATCAAAAAACCTATTATCAAGCATCGAACGTTGACGCCTGGCCGCTGCACCCGTTCCCGGCGGGGCTGTCGCTGCTGGCGGGCGATCACCACGGCACCGCGCCAAATCTGCATATCACCTTTTTATGCGCCAATGGCAAGGGTTACACCACCAGAACGGGTGAAGTCTGCGGCTTACGCAAGGCGAAGGATGCCGTGCAGTTTAATATCGGCATTCAGTTCCCGAACTGCTGGGACGGGGTCAACCTGAAGCCCGCCCACGGCCTGGCTAACGCCACCTACGATACGAAAGGACAGTGTCCGTCCGCCTTCCCGGTGAAGATCCCGACGGTGAACATGAATATTGCGTACGTGCTCCCGACAATTAGCTCTCTGGATACCAGTAAAGTCCAGCTTTCCCTCGACCCCATCATGCATGGCAGTGAGCGTGAAGAGCGGTGGGGTAGCCTGTATACGGCACATGCTGACTTCATGAACGGCTGGACGGAAGATGCCGCGCGCTTTATGACCGACCTGTGCATGAACCGCGGAATGGATTGCGGCACCACCGTGCCGTATGGTTATTCAAAAGCGAAGGCCAACGTCTGGCTCAGCAGCATGGAACCCGCACTTTCACAGCCCGATCCCCAGGTCTTACTGGTGCAGGATAACTGGAAGAACGGTGGACGCACGAAAAACAGCGAAACATTGTCGCTGGTGAAGTTCCACATTCCACCGCTGCCTGCCGGACAGGATCCTGCCCAGTTTAAATACCGCGTAAGAATTTTTGGCGGGAAAGTGGAAACCAACGGCGCGGATCAAATTTTCTTCTATCCGGCGAGTAACGACTGGGATCCGGCCACCGTAAGCTGGCATTCACGACCGTCCTGCAACTACCGCTCGGATGCGGTGCTTTACCTGAACCACTCCCGCGAATACCGGATGGTGGACGTGGATAAAGCGGTGCGTAAGGCGCTGGCAGAAGGGAAGACCGAAATTTCGTGGTATATCGGTGGCGATCGTCAGGGAAATCACTATCAGTTTGAGACGGGCTCATCTCCCCAAAGCTTGATCCTGATGCTGACCGGGTTTAGCAAAACGCCGGAGATCTGATATCAGGTAGCAAAAGGCATTCATAAAAAAAGCACCGGGGAGCCCGGTGCTTTTTCTTCAGATCTTGCAGGCATCGCCGCAGTCGTCATCGGCGACAATCGCCTGGGCTTTTTTATCCGCATCGTCGAGACGTTCCGCGTTGCGCTCTTCTGCTTCATCCAGCCCGTTAAAGACTAAGTTATCGAGATCAATTTCCATGTGCCACCTGCGTTATTCAGTTTTTGATACTGGCACAGTATAAGTCAAAAAAAGCGGGCCAGGCACCCTTCAGCACATATGGATAATCCCTGCCATACTCAGAGCTTTATTGCTGAGGAAAGCCGATGATTACACTCTGTAAAACCTGCGGTACCGCTTACGATGAACAGCCCAAAAACTGCCCGATTTGCGACGATGAGCGCCAGTATGTCCCGGTGACGGGCCAGGCATGGACGGACTTCGACAGCTTTACGACCACGCACACCAACAAATGGCAACAGCTGGAGCCGCAGCTGTTCAGCATCAAAACCGTTCCCGCTTTTGCCATCAACCAGCGCGCGCTTCTGCTGCGTACGCCACAGGGCAATGTTCTGTGGGACTGCATCGCCAATCTTGACCCGGCGACCAGAGCGTTAGTTGACGCGCTCGGGGGCATCAGCGCGATCGCGATTTCGCACCCGCATTACTACACCACCATGCAGGAGTGGGCCGCCGCGTTTAACGCGCCGATCTACCTGCACGCCAGCGATCGGCAGTGGGTGATGCGTGACAGCCCGGCGATACGCTTCTGGGAGGAGGACGCCCTGGAGATTATGCCTTTGGTGACTCTGCTAAGGCTTGGCGGGCATTTTGCAGGCGGCACGGTGCTGCACTGGCAGTCAGGCGACGGCGTGCTGCTGGCCGGTGATATTTTGCAGGTTACACCCGGGAAAGACGCCGTGTCGTTTATGTGGAGTTATCCGAATATGCTGCCGCTGCCTGCCCGCACCGTTGAGTCGGTGATCGGCCGACTGACCGGGAAAACGTACCAGCGCCTGTACGGGGCCTTTGAAGGACAGAACATCCCGGTGAACGCAGATGAGATCGTGCAGCGGTCGGGCCAGAAATATATTGCTTGTCTCCGCTAAGACGCGGTGGTTAAATTTTATGAGTGTGATCGCGATCATACCTAAACTAAAACAGATAAAAGAGAAATGGCTATGCAACATATCATTGAAGGTTTTCTCAGCTTTCAAAAAGAGATTTTCCCGCAACGTAAAGAGCTTTTTCGTAGTTTAGCGTCCAGTCAGAATCCCAAAGCGCTGTTTATCTCCTGCTCCGACAGCCGTCTGGTTCCGGAACTGGTTACGCAACAGGAGCCAGGACAGCTCTTTGTCATTCGAAACGCGGGCAACATTGTGCCTCCGTTCGGGCCGGAGCCTGGCGGTGTCTCTGCGACCATCGAATATGCGGTCGTGGCCCTGGGCGTGACCGATATCGTTATTTGCGGCCACTCCAACTGCGGCGCGATGAAGGCGATTGCTGACAACGCCGATCTGGAGCCGATGCCGGCCGTTTCCCACTGGCTGCGCTATTCTGATGCGGCAAAAGCGGTGGTGGAGAAGAAAACCTGGGATAAGCCAATCGATAAAGTGAATGCGATGGTGCAGGAAAACGTCTTTGCGCAGCTGAGCAACATCAAGACCCATCCGTCGGTGGCGGTAGGCCTGCGCAACAATGCCATTCGCCTGCACGGCTGGGTATATGACATCGAAAGCGGCAAAATCCTTGCCCTGGACAAGAACACTAAATCGTTCGTGTCGTTGTCGGATAACCCGGAAGTCTTCTTCGAGTAATCCGACACCGCAGGGCAGGGAAGCCCTGTTAAAACTCCATGTAAGGTAACTTCCTTCGCACGCCCGACGCAGGTTTTCCAGCCGCTTTCGCCATCGCTTTACCAATTTCAGCGCACTCAGACAAACCCTGAACAAACGGATGATCGTGCATCAGCCAGGGGATCGCCCCAAAAGCGATACGCCCCCGCAGTGATGCCGGCGCCAGCAACGTATAGTCTTCCCCCACGTCCGGAACGTCATCGCCGGTTCCCGCAAGCTGTTTACGCAGGGTGGGGAAGGGAATGTCCTTGTTTCTGAGCGGCTTTTGTCCGCGCGCGTCGATAAACACGTCGAAGCGGTAACTTTTTTTTGCCGTGGTGATGACGGTCTGATCGCTGCCGATATCCAGATCGTAATCATCACCGAGTGCGACCACGCTAATGATCCCTGCCTCGCGCAGCGCCAGTAACCGGCGGATAGACTGCGGTGGAATGGCGGCATAATTATCGATAAACACACGCTCCAGCCCGGATTTAAACCGCTCTCTGTCATGCTCATTGAGTGAAGGGACGATGGCCTGTACCACTTCATGCAGACGAAGCACGGTATAGCGCCAGGCAACGGTGCGTTTTTCGCGCTTGTTGCGCTCCACTTCTTTCAGATTCGCTTCGGCCCAGGTGAAAGGACCGTGCTTTTTACGATCCTCAAACCAGGCATCACGGAGCGTGTCGGCATTCAGCGTGCCGAGCGCTATCGCCTGACACCATCGCGGATCGGCCAGCTCAAGCTCTTTCACCATCAGCGCAAAGATGCGGTCAAGCAGCCCATCCGGGCCTTTGTCGATTTCGCTTGCCACCACACAATCCGTTAACACCGACAGTGGTTCATAAGGGATAGGGCAGTAAAAATCGGCCTCCGGCAGAACGCCCGTGCGGGACATCAGCATGATTTTTAGCCCTTCGCTGCCTTTATTGACAACGAACTGCTTCCCGCTAAACCGACCATGCTGCATCACAACCGCCATTGCAGCGTCCAGCCCGCTGAGGGAGGTACCCATGATCCCCACCTCACAGGCTCGGACCTCCGCGTCCATCAGCCCTGACCATGGGCTTGGGAAATATGCGCGGGTGGTTTCATTTTCATCAGGCCAGACGTGGCCGGTGGCAACAACCGCAAGATCAAACCGCCTTGAGAAAGGGGCATCGTTCACTGAAAGGGCCACGCCGTCTGCATCAGCCTTAATATCAGTGACTTCTGCGTTGGGGTGAACCTCGATATGAAACCCAGCCTTTTTCGCCTCGGCAGCGACAGCGAGAAACCGGTCGTGGAAATATTCACCCAGCAGAATACGGGGCAGAAATTGCCGGTCGTGCAGCTTCTCACTGTCGACGTTATAGCGGGCAAGGCGGGCCGCATTCTGCTGTTTGAGCCAGTCCAGGTAAGTGATGAAAATGGGCGGTATTTCAATACTGGCGATGTTCGCCAGCATCAGCCGGGAATTATCCTCGTCGCTGTAGGGCATTCCGACACCGGGTTGGTCTGCCTTTTCGAAAACGGTGATCGAAAGCGGCGCTGCGTTGTTAAGAAGTGAGTAAAAGGTGTAAATCCCTGTTGGGCCTGAGCCGATAATGGCGATTTTTTTCATCGAAAGCGTTCCTGCGTTTCTGAACCATACAACAAGCGTAGCAGGAGAAAGGCTAAGTCATTCAATGAAGGGAGAAATTAAGACGTTTAGAAGAGGGGATGTTGCGCCCCTTCCTGAATTTATGGGAAAGTCAATTCAATTGACCCTGCTGATTAGATATAATTCTGCCTGATTTTCTGAAAGGAATAACTGTTTGGTCCCAGGTTTATCGATTATCTGTATGTGATAGGGGTTAAAAAAAGAGATAGGATATTTAAATATATAGTGGGGCCAATATTATCCTTATTTTTTATAACTGTGAGTGATGGAATAGTCCGTGGCTGGACTATTCCATCACTTCGATAAAGTAACAAAATAATCTGGTAGCCAACCTTTGAGCAACTTTTTGTCAGGCTCACAAAAAGCGCGCAAGGGCATTTCGGCAGGCCGCTACGCGGCGTTCTTTTTTATTCTTGTTGGTGGAATATTCTTAAGAAAAGTCTAATTGTAGATCTTTGATCTGAAAAGTTCAGCCGGTCAGCCTGAAGCACCGGCCGGTGATGGGCACGCATGCCACGGATGTGAACGGCCAGGTGCTGTTGCGCCTGAGCACGGACAACCCGGAAGAGATCCGGGGCTGGCTGCCGGGCGGTGACCTGCACGCTGACCTGATGGCGCTGCTGCACGTGTGGCTGGGCGCGCACCTGGATGTACGTATGCAGTTATGCGTTGCCCGGCATTTGCTGCCGGATGCGCGGCTGTCCTGCAATGCGGAACAGATCGCGCAGGTCGGGCGCACGGCAGTGCTGCGTCCCCTTAATCCGCAACAGAACAGAAACGACATTATCACCATTCACCCTGGTCGCTTTCAGCGCGTCCGGGAAAACATTCAGCGAAGGAAAAACGATGAAGATGGCGATTACCGCTGGTAAAGCGCTGGCAATCACTCTGGCGACCCTGTTAACCGGCTGCGGTCTGACGCAGAAAGTGACGGATGGCACCGTCGCCGTCACGAAGTCCATTTTTTACAGACAGGTGAAAACCCTTCACCTGGATATTCAGGCGCGCGAAGGGGTGAACAACAACGCGAAGGGGGCATCGCTGGCAACGGTGGTGCGAATTTACCAGCTTAAAGAGCGTAAGGCGTTTGACAGTACTGATTATCCGTCGCTGTTCGCCAGTGACACTCAGGCCATTAAAGCCGATCTTGTGGCGGAAAAGGATATCCGCCTGCGCCCTGGCGAATCGGTGACGCTGGATATGCCGATGGAAGAGAGCGCGCAGGTTGTGGCGGTGGCGGGGATGTTTATGGCACCGGACCAGGTAAATGATACCTGGCGTATTACCCTGACCCGTGACGACCTTGACCCGGATAAGGCGCGGGTTATCGAAGTCAGTAATAATCGTCTGACGCTGAAACCGCTGGAGGGGGAATGATGCCGCGTCCGTCTCTGTATGACATGCTGTACGGTAACTTCGCCGGCGGGCTTGACCTGCACAGTGTCAGTGAGGAGAACCAGCTGATTTTATCAGTACTCGATAACATGCAGCGCATCCTCAACTGCCGCGCCGGTACGCTGGCTCACCTGCCGGACTACGGTCTGCCGGATATGACAAAAATCCTCCAGGGAATGCCCGGGACCGCCCACCAGCTGATTACCACACTGTCGGCTGTGTTGCTGAAATACGAGCCGCGCCTGAGCCGGATTAATGTGGTGATGCAGGAACAGATTCAGCCCGGTGAACTCCGCTACGCCATTGATGCGGAGCTGAAGGGGGTGGGGCTGGTGCGCTACGGCACGGAGTTTATGCCCGAGGGCAGGGTATTAATCCGTCATCTGAAACAACAGCAGTATCTGGATAATACAGCCCGATTGTGAGCCAATTTTGAAATTCAGCACGTAAAACCACCCCACATCTTTTACCGACATCGCGAGGATGCATATTGCAGAGTTTCGCCTGCGAAAATAACCACTTCATGAAAATTGGGCGAGCAGGCAACATGAACGACCAGATATTTATTTTACCCTGGTCAGAAAAAATACATTAAAGAGTTACTTTTCAATGAGTTATTGTAGAGCTTGTGCTGTAGCGGGTACTGAAATATTAATAATTGATTTCTTCGCCATGAGTCATTGCATTTTATCTGGCGAAAAGGTCAATGGCTGAGGGGATACCCTGAGTATGATGACGTCAATCATGGATACAGATATGAAAATGAGAATTCTCCTTCTTACGGTCAGTGTACTTTTTAACATGCAGGCTGGTGCCGCCCGTGGAAGACAGCCCTGCTCTGGCTCAAAAGGTGGCATAGCACACTGTACATCGGATGGTCGTTTTGTCTGCAATGACGGAAGTCTGAGCCAGTCGAAGCGATTCTGTTCAGGTTATGGTGCCTCCGAACTGCCCCGGCAGGTAAAACCCTCCCCCTCCGCCAGGAAAGCGCAGACGAAAAAGAGAATAGCCGTGAAAGGCCAGGAGCAGCGTGTTGTAGAAAACAATGCGCAGTTCGATACACAACCGCGGCAACCTACATGCGCCCCTCTCTATTTGGCCAACAAGCCCGGATTCACCCATTTACCCATTTGTTCAGGTAATCAGTATTAATCCGCCAGTGTAAACGTTCTTTGTCTGTTATTCGAACTGATAAGACGCTTGCAGGTGGAAACCCACCTGAACGCGCTGGGCGACCTGTTACAGCGTATGGCATTAAAGCACGCCGTTCGCACCTTCCGGATACGTGGCGAACTTACTGCATGGCTGGCGTTTATGTTTTCTGCATGAGTGATAAAAGGGAGGGAAAATCATGACCAGGGCTGAAGAGTTTTGTCGTTCCTGAAATGTGAACACTGGCAGATGGATGCGCACACATCGCTCAAAAATCGATCTTTTTCAGGCGGATACTGAGATCAGAAAAGCATATGACCTTGAACAGTAACCACAGCGACTGGAGGGATATGCTAATGAAGCGACAAGATATAAACGCATTAAAGAATTTTGATTTTCTGGAACGCAGTTTTGCCCGTATGTACGCCCTGGGCCAGCCAGTTGATATCGATGCCGTGACCGGCAATATGAGTAATAAACAGCAGGCATGGTTCCGGGAGCGATATGACCACTACCGAAAGCAGGCTGAGCGGGCGAGAGTAATAGAACTGCGATGATGTAACGAACAACGGGCTTAACGGCCCGTTGCTTTTTTAGGTTCCAGCTACATTTTTGCAGGCTCCTGAGGTTGAAATATTTTGCGGTAACCTCATATAGAAAGCGGGTAAGGAACACCTGCCCATAAGACATGAACTTTTTGAATATTCTTTTTTACTGTTCAGGAGGTACATGATGACTCTCAGAACCTTTCCCGTGTTGAACGATCTCTCCGACTCTCTGTTTGCGGACCGTTTTAACCGTATCGATCGCCTTTTTAGCCAGCTAACCGGCAGTACGCCGTTGCCCTCCACGCCTTCTTACAATATCCGGCGGCTGGGCGATACCGCTATGAACTGACGCTCAGCGTGCCGGGCTGGAAAGAGAGCGAACTGGAAATTGAAACCGTTGGCGGTCAGCTGAATATCAGCGGTAAACGTGAAGAGGAGAAAACCGAAAACGGCGAAGAAGGGTGGATCCATCGGGGTATCAGCCGCAGCGACTTCCGGGCCAGCTATAGTCTGCCGGAGCATGTGAAAGTGACCGGCGCTTCGCTGGAAAACGGCTTACTGGCAATTGAATTACACCAGGATATCCCGGAAGAAGAGAAACCGCAGCGAATCGCCATCAACAACAACCCAGCGATTGAACATAAGCCGTAATCGTTGACTGACGTTGTTTTCACGCCCGGCAAACGCCGGGCGTTTTGCTAACCTGATGGGGCTTATGCCATTCCGCTTTTCCCGGTACGCGCGGGCTGGAGGTCACTTTCGATGTGCTTAAAAGGTTTGCTGCCTCTGCATGAGGCTGAACGGGAATGAAATGTGAGAGAAAACAGATTGGTGCGTCTGAATGGACTCGAACCATCGACCCCCACCATGTCAAGGTGGTGCTCTAACCAACTGAGCTACAGACGCAAGATGGTGCGTTCAATTGGACTCGAACCAACGACCCCCACCATGTCAAGGTGGTGCTCTAACCAACTGAGCTATGAACGCATTGTGTTGTCGGTGACAACGGGGACGAATATTAGCGGCACAGCACCAAGGTGGCAAGAGGGAAAATGCATTTTTCTCTCTGATTTCACGCGATTGCTTCATTACCGCGCAAAGTGAAGAGAAAGTAGCCGCCAGCCGGCGGCTACAGGGTCATTAACGTGCAGCGCGCTGCAAAATAACCGTAGAGGGCTGACGTTGCAGGAAACGCATGCGCAGCATCATCATAATGGCCGCAGACGTTAAGCCGATGATAAAGCCCATCCAGAATCCGGCTGGCCCCATGCGATCCACCACCAGATCCGTGAGCGCCAGAATGTACCCGCACGGCAGACCCAGCACCCAGTAAGCGATAAAGGTGATAAAGAAGATGGAACGCGTATCTTTATACCCACGCAGCACGCCGCTGCCAATGACCTGGATGGAGTCAGAGATCTGATAAATGGCCGCCAGCAGCATCAGGTGCGAGGCCAGAGTCACTACCTCCGGGTTGTCGTTATAGAGCAGGGCAATTTGCTCACGCAACAGCACGGTAAAGAGGGCGGTACAGACCGCCATGCAGACGCCGACGCCCAGCCCGGTGCGGGCAGCCGTTTGCGCATCCAGCGTAGAACCTTGCCCCAGACGGAAGCCCACGCGAATCGTCACCGCAGCCGCCAGCGACATCGGCAGAACAAACATCAAAGAGCTGAAGTTCAGCGCGATCTGGTGGCCTGCCACATCAATAATCCCTAACGGCGAGACCAGCAGGGCGACGACGGCAAACAGCGTCACTTCAAAGAACAGCGCCAGCGCTATGGGCAGACCCAGCTGTGTCAGGCGGGTCAACATCGACCAGTCAGGCGTGCTAAAGGCGGTGTCGTTGCGAATGTCGCGCATGGATCGCGCATGCTTAATGTAGGTGAGCATGCTTCCGAACATCACCCAGTACACCGCTGCCGTCGCCACGCCGCAGCCCACGCCGCCGAGTTCCGGCATGCCAAAATGACCGTAAATGAAGATATAGTTCACGGGAATGTTCACCAGCAAGCCGATAAAGCCCATCACCATGCCCGGCTTGGTTTTTGCCAGCCCTTCACACTGGTTACGTGCCACCTGGAAGAACAGATAGCCGGGCGCGCCCCAGAGCAGGGCGCGCAGATAACCGACCGCCTTATCCGCCAGCGCCGGGTCGATATTATGCATGGCGCGAATAATATACCCGGCGTTCCACAGGACGATCATAATCAGGACGGAGACGAACCCGGCCAGCCAGAAGCCCTGGCGCACCTGATGGGCCACGCGGTCACGTCGACCGGAGCCGTTAAGCTGTGCGATGACGGGCGTTAGCGCCAGCAGCAGGCCGTGACCAAACAGAATGGCCGGGAGCCAGATTGAGGTTCCGATCGCCACGGCGGCCATATCGGTGGCGCTGTAACCACCGGCCATTACCGTATCCACAAATCCCATTGCGGTTTGGGCTACCTGCGCGACGATCACCGGTATTGCCAGTGCCAATAACTGACGCGCTTCGATCATATACTTCTGCACGTGAACACCTTTGTATTGTAGTTATTTGAGAGACTAAAAAGGCCGCCGTTACTGGCAGCAAGAAGAAAAAACAGAGGGATGCCAGCTATTGTAGCGGGGTTTAACTAATTATCTAGTGAAAAAATCGCCAGAAATTGCGCATCACTGGCAACCTGTTTTTTCAACTGTTATTGTGGTGGGATTATACGGTGTCATCGCCGTTCGGAATGAACAGGAGCTGTAAGCATGTTTACTGGTATTGTGCAGGGCACTGCCAAAGTGGTGTCCATTGATGAAAAACCGAATTTCCGCACTCACGTGGTTGAGCTGCCTGAATATATGCTCGACGGCATTGAAACCGGGGCGTCGATAGCGCATAACGGCTGCTGCCTGACGGTGACCGAAATTAACGGTAATCAGATTAGCTTTGATTTAATGAAAGAGACGCTGCGCATCACTAACCTGGGTGAGCTGGTGGTGGGAGATATCATCAACGTTGAACGCGCGGCGAAATTCAGCGATGAGATTGGTGGGCATCTGATGTCGGGCCATATTATGACCACCGCAGAAGTGGCGAAAATCGTGACCTCGGAAAATAACCGTCAAATCTGGTTCAAGGTGCAGGATCCGTCATTAATGAAATACATCCTTTATAAAGGATTTATTGGCATCGATGGGATTAGTCTGACCGTCGGTGAAGTGACGCCTACGCGTTTTTGCGTGCATTTAATTCCTGAAACGCTGCAACGTACTACGCTTGGCGCAAAAAAATTGGGGCAGCGTGTAAATATCGAAATTGATCCCCAGACCCAGGCGGTCGTGGATACCGTTGAGCGCGTGCTGGCGGCGAAAGAGGCGGCGATAATAAAGACCGTGGAAGAAGAATAAAAATTAACCCCGGGAAACCGGGGTTATTTTTTCAGCGAGCCACCCGCAAGCCGTGCTCAATCCCACGACTAAACACCACCTGCCACAGCTGTATATCCCGCGCACGGAACGCGCCCGCACAGGCATTCAGATAATAGCTAAACATCCGTTTGAATCGTTCCGAATAGTTGTCGGCGATTTCAGGCCATGCAGCCTGGAAACGTTCATGCCAGGCCATCAGGGTCGTGTCGTAATCTGCGCCGAAGTTATGCCAGTCTTCCACAATAAAATGCGGTTCGCTGGCGTTCGCAATCTGGCGAACAGAGGGTAAACAGCCATTCGGGAAGATATATTTGTTGATCCAGGGGTCCACATTGTTATCGGTGCGCTTAGAGCCGATGGTGTGTAGCAGGAAAATTCCGTCAGGCTTCAGGTTATGATCGGCGACCTCAAAGTAGGTCTTGTAGTTCTTCGGCCCCACGTGCTCGAACATACCTACGGAAACAATACGATCGAACTGCTCATTCAGGTCGCGGTAGTCCTGAAGCCGAATATCAACATCCAGTCCCAGACAGCGTTCCTGCGCCATCTTCTGCTGTTCAGCCGAAATCGTGACGCCGACTACGCTGACGCCGTAATTTTTCGCCATAAACCAGGCAAGACCACCCCAGCCACAGCCGATGTCCAGCACACGCATACCGGGCTGTAACTGCAATTTATCGCAGATCAGTTGCAGCTTATCCTGCTGCGCCTCTTCCAGGGTCGTCGCTTTTTTCCAGTATCCGCAGGAGTACTGCATTAAAGGATCGAGCATACGGCTGAACAAATCGTTGCCAAGGTCGTAATGCTCTTTACCGACGATCCATGCCCGTTTTTTACTTTGCAGATTGAACAGGCGGGCGGAGGCGATACGTAAGGTATCTTTGAAATGACGAGGGAGCTGTTTTTCAAGACCGGCGCGTAATACGCTGGAGAAGAACATATCCAGCCGCTCACACTCCCACCAGCCGTCCATATAGCTTTCACCCAGCCCTAACGATCCCTCCTGTAACACGCGTTTGAAAAAATCGGGATGCTTTATCTGGGGATCGGAGGGGGATGAGCCATTAATCGTAATGCCCGCACGTCCCAACAGTTCACTGACGATCCGGGACCAGTTATCGTCCGGAACGCTGACTTCTTCTATACACGATGAACTCATAGCTTCTCCATCACCTTGCTGTGATCAGAACCTTAAAACAGCGTAGACGCTTTTTTGGTTTGTGAGAAATCTCACGGTAAATGCCCGCGAGGCTAATATCCGACGTAGAACAGAGGAAGGGAGATAACCCTTGCCGAAATGCCTTCCATGGTAAAACGGGAGCGCTCCGGCTCCCGTTAACACTTAATATTTATCGTATTTAATCGAACCAAATTCAGTATAGGCCGCAAAATTTGGTGATTCAACAGAAAATTGTTAGCTACCTAATCACTGGTTTTTAACATAGTTTCCCGCGCAATCAGGCGTGCGACGTTTCGGTTTGTGCATTGTCATTCTGCTCGCGAAGCGCGGAGGACTGCATGCGATAACCCAATCCCGCCAGCGCAACGGTGATCAGCATCACGCTGGTAGTGGTGAGCAGCGGGGTTGCAATCAACGCAGAGACCACGAGACTTGCCAGGAAGCACAGGCCAAGTTGCAGGGTATTTTGCAGCGCGGCAGCGCGGCCTGTCGCCTGCGGAAATGGACGCAACGCCTGGGCTACAACGATAGGGTAGATGGCCCCGTTAGCGATCGCCATGACGCAGAACGGAATCAAAATTTCTGCAAGCCCGGCGCCGGGAATAAAGCCGACAGCCCAGGTCGCAATCACGCTTAGCGCATACAGCACCAGCAGCCAGGGCAGCATCTGTTGGCCTTCCCATTTTTGCAGCGCGGCGCGACAGCCATAGCCACCCACCAGGAAGGCGATGGTCTGTGGTACATAGCTCAGGCCGATAGCCGCCGGGCTGTAGCCCATGTCATGCAGAATGAACGGCGAACCGGTCAGCCAGGCAAAGAAGCTGGCAGAGCAGGCGGCATAAATCAGCACGTTACCGCGATAGGCTTTCGACCGCAGTAAAGAGGTAAAGGTGATGGGCTTCGCGTCCGGATGCGTCTCTTTTTTATGCGCCGGTTTAAGCCCGAACGCGGGCAGCATCAGGACCAGCGTAATAGCAAAGAGCGTGGCGAAAATGGCCTGCCAGTCGAAATGCGCCAGGATCCAGCTTCCCAGTAACGGGGCAAGCGCCGGCGACAGGCCGACCAGGGGCATAATGGTGGCGAATATGCGGTTAGTGCGCGAGGCGGGGTAGTAATCGGTTACCAGCGCCTGCCAGGTCACCGCAGCGGCACAGACACCGACCGCCTGAATAAAGCGCAGCGCCAGCAGCCAGGCGGCATCGCGGACCCACAGCATGCCCAGACAGCCTGCGGCAAAAATCGCCAGCCCCAACAACAGGACGGGTTTACGGCCAAAACGATCCGAGAGCGGCCCCCACAGCAATTGCGCAAAAGCAAAACCGGCGAGGAACAAACTCAAACTGGCGCTGATGGCGGCGGCAGGGGTTTGCAAATCTTCCTGCATCGCGGCGAACGCGGGCAGATACATATCGGTCGCCAAAAAGCCCAGCACGCTTAAGCCGCCGAGCCAGACTAAAAATCCTTTCCTGGGTTGCACTTTTTTCTCCTGAGGAGGCAGGTGTACGTTGGCGCAGAGTGTAGGGAGTGCAAAGCGGCTTGTGAAACGCTAATATTTGGCGGGTGCATTCAAAAAATTTGCAGGCTAAAGATGTGGTCAGATTATTCCCTTGAAGTGGTTGATGCCGTGGCGCGTAACGGCAGCTTTACCGGCGCCGCCCAGGAGCTGCATCGCGTTCCCTCGGCGATCAGTTACACGGTGCGTCAGCTGGAAGCGTGGCTGGCGGTGCCGCTGTTCGAGCGGCGTCATCGCGACGTGGAGCTCACGCCTGCCGGAGCGTGGTTTTTGAAGGAAGGGCGGTCTGTCATCAAAAAAATGCAGATCACCCGTGAGCAGTGCCAGCAGATCGCCAACGGCTGGCGCGGGCATCTCGCTATCGCGGTGGATAACATTGTTAAGCCGGAGCGGACCCGGCAGATGATCGTCGATTTCTATCGTCATTTTTCCGACGTCGAACTGCGTGTTTCGCAGGAAGTGTTCAACGGCGTCTGGGATGCGCTGGCGGACGGCAGGGCGGAGATGGCGATTGGTGCAACCCAGGCGATCCCGGTTGGTGGGCGCTACGCGTTTCGCGACATGGGCATGCTGAGCTGGACCTGCGTGGTCGCGCGCGATCACCCGCTGGCAGCGCTGGAAGGGCCGCTGAGCGATGACACATTACGCAACTGGCCCTCGCTGGTGCTGGAAGATACCTCCCGCTCGCTGCCCAAGCGCATTACCTGGTTGCTGGATAATCAGCGCCGCGTGGTCGCGCCGGACTGGGAGTCGTCAGCCACCTGTCTGAGCGCGGGGCTGTGCGTTGGCATGGTGCCGGTGCATTTTGCGCGCCCGCGCATCGACGCGGGAGAGTGGGTGGCTCTGACGCTGGAAAACCCCTTCCCGGATGCCGCATGCTGTCTGACGTGGCAGCAAAACGACGTCTCGCCCGCCATGGCCTGGCTGCTGGATTATCTGGGAGACAGCGAAACGCTGAACCGGGAGTGGTTGCGGGAACCAGCATAGCTGGCCCCGGAAAGTGATTAACGACGGTAGTCGCGGAACGGACCGTCCGCAACGGAACGGCGTTCTATCAGGCGCGGGTGAACTTCAATGGACTGGGACTGTTCACGCTTGTTGACGATCCTGTCCAGCAGCATGTTGAAGGCCGTTTCACCCAGCGAATCTTTCGGCTGGTGAATGGTGGTCAGCGCCGGGGTAAAGAAGCGGGCGTTGCGCACGTTGTCATAGCCGATCACCGAGATATCCTGGGGGACGCGCAGGCCGAGTTCATCTGCCGCGCATAGCGCGCCCATCGCCATGATGTCGCCGCCGCAGAACACCGCGGTAGGGCGATGCGGCTGGGAGACGATCTGCTGCATGGCGCGATAGCCTGACTCCGGCTCGAAGTCGCCCTGAACAATCCAGTTTTCCGGCACGGTGATCAGCGCCTCTTCCATCGCTTTCATGAAACCGGCCAGACGGCCAGCACCGGTGTTACGCTCCAGAGGACCCGGGATCACGCCAATTTCACGATGACCGCGTTCTACCAGATAACGCCCCGCCATGTAGCCGCCTTCAAAGGCGTTATCAATAACGGAGTCGGTGAAGTCTGCGCGCGCCTCGCCCCAGTCCATGACTACCATCGGAATGTGGCGATACTCTTCCAGCATGGAAAGGACCGACTCAGGGTATTCAGAACACATTACCAGCAGGCCGTCGACGCGCTTTTGCGCCATCATTGACAGGTAAGCGCGCTGTTTTTCAATGTTGTTCCACGCATTGCCCAGAATCAGGGTATAGCCTTTCTGGAAGCAGTTTTTTTCAACGGCTTCGATGATTTCAGCAAAATAGGCCGCTTCACTGCTGGTGGCCAGCAGGCCAATCGATTTGGTGTGATTAACCTTCAGGCTGCGGGCGACGGCACTTGGCGAGTAGTGCAGTTCTTTGATTGCCGCCCAGACGGCATTACGCGTCTCTTCAGCGACGAAACGCGTTTTGTTAATAACATGTGATACGGTTGTAGTGGAAACGTTTGCGCGTTTTGCTACGTCTTTAATTGTTGCCATTAAATGTCACTCCAGACCATATCCTAAGCTCCTGAAAAAATTGAAGGTAAACGTTTGCCTTCTCTCACCCTTATTACGCAAACATGAGTTGCGACACGCCGGGAAAACGACACAGGACGTCAGGAGGGGGTCAGTGGCCGGTACGCTAATAAATTTAGCGTGGAATTTTGTCCTATCTTGATGAAAAGGGGAAGAGGTAAAGTGGATATCCGTTTAAATCCTGGAAGATTTTTGACCTGAACTGTGTAAAAATGAGCAAGCTCACTTTTCGTAGGGTGAATAAAAGGAGAAAAATTGATGAGTACCGATCTGAAGTTTTCGCTGTTTACCACCATTGTTGTTCTTGCTCTGATTGTTGCCGGTGGTTTAACCGCTGCACTGCACTGATTCAGGCGGAGGGAGAACCTTCTCCCTCTCTTGCCGCTATTGTTACCTCTCCGGCAAAAATCTTTTGCCAAAATGTTAACTTCTCATTTTTTGTGATTGATGTCATGCTTTTGACTTCTTAGTTCTGTGCCGGGTTATGGCACGGTATCCGGAGTCTCTTCATGAAAATCAATTTTCCCCTGCTGGCCCTGGCGATTGGCGCCTTTGGGATTGGCACCACTGAATTCTCCCCGATGGGGTTATTGCCTGTTATCGCCCGGGGGGTGGACGTCTCTATCCCTGCGGCCGGTATGTTAATTAGCGCCTACGCGATCGGCGTGATGGTGGGCGCGCCGCTGATGACGCTGCTGCTTTCGCACCGTGCGCGCCGCAACGCGCTGATTTTCCTGATGGCGATTTTCACTCTCGGCAATGTGTTTTCCGCGATTTCGCCCGATTACACCACTCTGATGCTTTCGCGCATTCTTACCAGCCTCAACCATGGCGCCTTCTTCGGACTGGGCTCGGTTGTTGCTGCCAGCGTGGTGCCAAAACATAAGCAGGCCAGCGCGGTAGCCACTATGTTTATGGGCCTCACCATCGCTAATATCGGCGGCGTTCCCGCCGCCACCTGGCTGGGAGAAGCCATCGGCTGGCGTATGTCTTTCCTCGCAACCGCCGGACTGGGCGTGGTCGCGATGGTTGCGCTGTTTTTCTCACTGCCGAAAGGAAGTGCTGGAGAACGTCCGGAAGTACGTAAAGAGCTGGCGGTGCTGATGCGTCCTCAGGTGTTGTCCGCGCTGCTCACCACGGTGCTGGGGGCCGGGGCGATGTTTACGCTCTACACCTATATCTCCCCGGTGCTGCACGACATAACCCACGCAACGCCACTCTTTGTTACCGCGATGCTGGTGCTGATTGGTGTCGGGTTCTCGATTGGCAACTATCTCGGCGGGAAATTTGCCGACCGCTCCGTCAGCGGGACGCTGAAAGGTTTTTTAACGCTGCTGATTGTCATCATGGTGGCGATTCCGTGGCTGGCGCGTAACGAAGTGGGTGCCGCGATTGCCATGGTGGTATGGGGCGCCGCAACCTTTGCCGTGGTGCCACCGTTGCAGATGCGTGTAATGCGCGTTGCACACGAAGCGCCGGGGCTCTCTTCATCGGTGAATATCGGTGCGTTTAACCTGGGCAATGCGCTGGGGGCCGCAGCGGGCGGGGCGGTGATCTCCGGTGGTTTGGGTTACAGCTTTGTGCCGGTGATGGGGGCGATCATTGCCGCACTCGGCCTGCTGCTGGTGATAATGTCTGGTCGTAAACAGCCTCAAGCGGTGTGTACGGCGGAATAAACAAAAACGCAGAAGGGCTGCCCCTTCTGCGTGTCTCTTACGCGGCGAAGTTCTTCGCAACAAATTCCCAGTTAACCAGTGCCCAGAAGTGTTCCAGGTAGTTCGGGCGCGCATTACGGTAATCAATGTAATAGGCGTGTTCCCATACGTCCACGGTCATCAGCGGCGTGGCGCTGGTGGTCAGAGGGGTACCCGCATTAGAAGTGGAAACGATAGCCAGTTTGCCATCAGCCTCTTTTACCAGCCAGGTCCAGCCGGAGCCAAAGTTTTTAACGGCTGCGTCAGTAAACTTCGCTTTAAAATCCGCGAAACTGCCGAACGCGGCGTTAATCGCTGCCGCCAGCTCACCGTCAGGTTCTCCGCCTGCATTCGGGGCCAGGCAGTGCCAGTAGAAGGTGTGGTTCCACACCTGTGCGGCGTTGTTGAATACGCCGCCGTCTGAACTGCGCACGATCTCTTCCAGCGTTTTGCCTTCAAAATCGGTGCCCTTGATCAGGTTATTCAGGTTGGTGACATAGGTCTGGTGATGCTTGCCGTAATGGTACTCCAGGGTTTCCGCGGAAATATGCGGGGCCAGGGCGTCTTTTGCATACGGTAGTGCAGGTAATTCGAACGACATTGCTTCTCTCCTTATAGTTTTATACGTTGCCAATAACCCTACAGACAACAAGGATAGGATAGCAAATTGAAAGGGTATGCAAAAGAGGAACTTACCCTGCCACAGAGGCGGCAGGGCAGGGGCTAGCGGATGGTTTTTGGCGTCATCACGCGGCGCGCACCCACATAGTGGCGCACCCAATAATCTTCGCTGAGAGAGGTGATCTGAATGTCCTGACCGCTGCGCGGTGACTGGATAAATTTACCGTTACCCACATACACCCCAACGTGATCGGCCGTACCGCGTCCCTGGGTGCGGAAGAACACCAGGTCGCCATTTTGCAGTTCGCCACGGTTTACAGGGGCGGCGTCGCGCAGATGGTACATCTCATTGGCGGTGCGTGGAATGCGAAACTTCACCAGATCTTTATAGGCATAATAAACCAGCCCACTACAGTCAAAACCGGTGCGCGGAGAGGTGCCACCCCAGCGATACGGCTTACCTATTTGCCCCATCAGTTTGTTCATCGCCGTTTTTTGCGCTTTCTGCATGCGCGCTTTATGCACGTCAGCCAGCTTCGTCACTTTTGCGCATTTCGTTTTATGGCCTTTGCGCACGGTGCATTTTTCATTCACCAGGCTGGCGGTTGTGCGGGTGGTTTTGTGCGTGCCGGAGCGGAGAGTTTTGGTTTTACTGGAGGCGGTCTTTTTGGTCTGAGCGGTGATTTTCTTCTTAACTGTTTTGCTGGTGGTTTTTTTCTTACGTTCTGTGGATTTTGCCAGATGCGTTTTTTGTACAGCAGAATGCCGCGCCTGTTCAGAGGCGTTCGCCGCTGGCGTAAATGAGAGTGTGGTAAACAGTAAAGCACAGAGCGTCATCGAGATTTTAGTTATCCGCGCCACTGGGCAGTCCCCTGATAAATGCAGGCCACAATGCATACCCGCGTGAGATTTACAAAACCTGTCGATTCTAATCCATAAAATCAGAAGAAGTTAATAGCATTTTTCATTCAAAAATTATGTTTCGTTAGCAAGTGCAAAAAAATTCACCATTCTGACGCACTCCTGTTCGCTCCTTAAGCAAAACCGCACCCCGTCTGGCGATAAACGACATTAGCAATGCAACTTTATGCGATAAGCGATAAAATAATTAGACGTGACAAAAATGTTATTTTCCGATGTCGGCCTGACCCGCTACAATGTCAGACTGATGCCGTAACAGAAGTTAAAGGAAGCAAGACATGAGCACCACTATTGAAAAAATTCAGCGCCAGATCGCTGAAAACCCGATTCTCCTGTACATGAAAGGTTCTCCGAAGCTGCCAAGCTGCGGCTTCTCCGCGCAAGCGGTTCAGGCGCTGTCCGCCTGTGGTGAGCGTTTTGCTTACGTTGATATCCTGCAAAACCCGGACATTCGCGCTGAATTGCCAAAATACGCAAACTGGCCGACCTTCCCACAGCTGTGGGTTGATGGTGAACTGGTTGGCGGATGCGATATCCTGATTGAAATGTATCAGCGCGGCGAACTGCAACAGCTGATCAAAGAGACTGCGGCGAAGTATAAAACCGAAGAGCCGGACGCAGAATAAGTTTTCTGCGGCTATAAAAAAGCGACCACATTATGTTGGTCGCTTTTTTTTGTCCTGTGGGGCTGTTGATAACCCAACCTACGATTGAAGATCGGCCTCGTCGCCCATCGGCAGCGGCCAGCCGCCCAGACGTTTCCAGCGGTTGACGATCTCACAGAACAGCTCCGCCGTACGCTCGGTGTCGTATAACGCGGAATGCGCCTGGGTACCGTCAAACGCAATACCCGCCGTGATGCAGGCTTTCGAGAGCACGGTTTGCCCCAGCGCCAGGCCGCTCAGCGCGGCGGTGTCGAAGGTCACAAACGGATGAAATGGATTACGCTTTAGCGAGGCGCGCTCGGCGGCAGCCATGGTGAAGCTGTGATCGAACGTAGCGTTGTGGGCTACCATGATGGCGCGGCTACAGTCATTCTCTTTCATGCCTTTGCGCACCATTTTGAAAATGGCGTGCAGCGCCTCGTATTCGCTTACCGCCCCGCGCAGCGGGTTTGTCGGATCGATACCGTTAAAGGCCAGCGCCTCTGGCTGTAAGTTTGCCCCTTCAAAGGGTTCAACGTGGAAATGCAGCGTGGTGTCCGGTACAAGCCAGCCCTGTTCATCCATCTTCAGCGTGATGGCGGCAATCTCAAGCAGCGCATCGGTTTTAGCGTTAAATCCGGCTGTTTCAACATCAATGACAACGGGATAAAAACCACGAAAACGGTCGCACAGACCGGTAAATTGAGCGTTATCGGACATCAGGGTCTCTTACAAGGGGAAAAAGCAGTGCGCATTATGGCAAATTTTGAGTGGGGATGCAGCAAAACAACGGGCGCATAGTGCGCCCAGCGGGATCAATTGCCCAGACCGCGACCAGCGTCTTTGGCTTCAATCAGTTCGATTTTATAACCGTCCGGATCTTCCACAAACGCAATGACGGTGGTGCCGCCTTTAACCGGACCGGCTTCACGGGTGACGTTACCGCCATTGCTGCGGATACGTTCGCAGGCTTCGGCGGCGTTATCCACTTCCAGCGCGATGTGGCCGTAAGCCGTACCCAGCTCATAGCTGTCCACGCCCCAGTTGTAGGTCAGCTCGATGACCGCTTCATCAGATTCCGGGCCGTAACCGACAAACGCCAGAGAGTATTTATATTCCGGATTTTCGCTGGTGCGCAGCAGCTTCATGCCCAGAACGTTAGTGTAGAAATCGATGGAACGTTGCAGGTCGCCAACGCGCAGCATGGTGTGAAGTAGGCGCATAATTTCCTCATTAACCAGTGGAATGGATTATCTTTTTGAACAGAAACGATGTTTTAGTATAGCGGCGAAAGGTCGCCGCTATCAATGTACAAAGCGGGATTACAGTGAAGGGTAGTCGGTATAACCTTCCGCGCCGCCGCCATAGAAACTTTCAGGGCGCTGCGGGTTCAGTTCGGCTTTCTTCTGCAAACGGGCAACCAGATCCGGGTTAGCAATGTAGTCACGGCCAAAGGCCACGGCGTCGATCAGGCCTTTCCCGATCAGATCTTCAGCTTTCTCTGCCGTATACGCGCCCGCCCCGATAATCACGCCGTGGAAGCGCTCGCGCACTTTCTGGCGGAAGGCTTCACTATAAGGCTTGCCGCCTGCCCAGTCCGGCTCGGACATGTGCAGATAGGCGATACCGCGTTTCGCCAGCTCTTCAATCAGATACAGCGCGTCTGCTTCTTCGTTCGGACCGTTGTCGACGTTCTGGAAAGTACCGATCGGGGAGACACGAATACCAATGCGGTCTGCGCTCCACTCATTACAGACAGCATCCACCACTTCAAGCACCAGACGCGCGCGGTTTTCAACGCTGCCGCCGTACTGGTCGGTACGCTGGTTGGAAGAAGGGGACAGGAACTGATGCAGCAGGTAACCGTGCGCAGAGTGCAGCTCAACCAGGTCGAAGCCCGCTTCACGAGCGTTGGCGACGGCCTGACGGAAATCATTCACAATACCCGGGATCTCGTCCAGCTCCAGCGCGCGTGGCGTGGTGGTGTCAACGCGGATCGCATTACCGTTTTCATCGCGCAGGGAAGTGCGGGTATTGGCGTTCAGGGCAGAAGCAGAAACCGGCGCCTGACCGCCAGGCTGGATGCTGCTGTGTGAGATACGACCGGTGTGCCACAGCTGAACCGCAATACGGCCATCTTCAGCATGAACACCTGCGGTGATTTTTTTCCACGCGGCGATCTGTTCCGGGCTGTGCAGACCCGGCGCACCGGCGTAGCCTTTTGCCTGGGCAGAAATCTGCGTGGCTTCGGAAATAATCAGGCCCGCGCTGGCGCGCTGACGATAATACTCACCCATCAATGGCGTTGGGATATCGCCCGGCTCGATGCTGCGCAGACGGGTGAGTGGGGCCATAAACACGCGGTTTGGGGCAGTAACGGCACCCACTTTCAGTGGGGTAAACAGCTTTTCAGCGGACATAATGGCTCCTGAGTAGACCAGTCGACTAGTAAAAGGGTAAATAAAAACGCCGGCTACACGCCTGGCGCGGTTATACAGTTTTTCACGTGCGCCAGCGCGCTTTCGAGCGGCACGGCGCTGCGAGACATTTTTGCTTGCAGGTTGGCGCCTAACCAGAGGGAATAGAGCACCTGTGCCTGCTTGAGCGGATCGCCGGAGAAGGAGAGCGTTTTTTCATTGCGCCCGCTCTCCAGCGCCTGAGCCAGCAGTGCAATCACGCCGCTGGCCCCTTTATCCATGGCGGTGCGCATATCTTCGGAGAGATCGCACACTTCGGCAGACAATTTTACCGTCAGGCAGCCGCTGATGATGCCCTGCTGACAGAACTGCGTCAGCGTTTCCTGATAGTAGTTCAGAACACGATCCCGGTAGTCACCTTCACCGCTGGCGAAGTGGGCTGCCAGGCGCTGATGGTAGCTGGCGTAGTGCCGCTCCAGCATGGCAACGCCGAACGCCTCTTTGGAACGAAAATAGTGATAAAACGATCCCTTAGGTACTTCAGCGGTTTTTAACAACTCGCTAAGCCCCATCCCGGTAAACCCGCGATGCATGCAAAGGCGCTCGCCGGTAGCCAGCAAATGTTCTCGTGTATCGTGTTCAGTGTGTCTGCTCATGCCCTTACTCTAATAGACCGTTCGGTCTAATGCAAGCCCGCTTAGCGACGACACTGCGACAGAATATCCAGCTGCGGCTGATAAACCGCTGATTTCACGTCCATCATGCCCAGAACGGTGGCGAATAAATTGTCCTGTGAAACCGCCTCTTTTGCGGCATGGTCACGCAGGCAATCCGTGTTTAAGCCGAAGTTTTTCGCATAATCCGGGGAGAGCCAGAACATAAAAGGAATATGCGTTTGCTGCTCCGGGGCCAGCATATACGGCGTACCGTGCAGGTAAATTCCGCTTTCGCCCAGCGATTCACCGTGATCGGAGAGGTAAATGAGCGCCGTGTTCATGTTGGCCTGCCGGGCTTTCAGTGCGTCGATGGTTCGGCTGACGACGCTGTCGGTATACAGAATCGTGTTGTCATAGGTATTGATCAGCGACTGATGATCGCAATCCTGAATTTCATTGGTATCGCAGGTTGGGGTGAACTTGCGGAAGCTATCAGGGTAGCGTTTGTAATAGGCCGGACCGTGGCTGCCCATCAGGTGAATAACCAGAACCGTATCCTGCTTTATTCCATCCAGCACGTTGTCCAGGCGGTACAGGTTAACGTCGTCGATACAGGATTTGTTCTTACAGAACTGATCCAGTTTCCACTGGGTCATGTCCGTGTGCGGCACGCGGTCGCAGGCGCCTTTACATCCGCCGTCGTTGTCGCGCCACATCAGGTTGAACCCGGCGTGGTTAAGCACATCAAGCAGACCTTCCTGATGATGGGCGAGGTCCGCGTCATATTTTTTCCGCGTCATGCCGGAGAACATGCAGGGGACGGAAACAGCGGTTTCCGTGCCACAGGAGGAGGCCCGCGGGAAGTTGATGACATCCTGCTTTTTCAGCTCGGGGTTGGTTTCACGCGGGTAACCATTTAACGAGTAGTTTGCGGCGCGGGAGGCTTCGCCCACCACCACAACCAGCACGGTTTTCTTGCGTTGGCTGGCAATCAGCGCGCCTTTATGAGCATCTTCGCCAATGCGGACCAGCGTCTGGTCGCCGGCAAACCAGCGCATTTTGCTGTATTTCACCACGGCGCTCACGTAATTCGCCGGGGTGACCATTTTTACGATGCTTTTGTTATTGCGGAACAGCGAAGCATAGTCTTTATAGAACACTGACGCGACCAGGATGATCACCAGCAGCGCACCCAGCATAGCGGCGAAGCGCGTCAGGAGGGCATACCACCATTTTCCGGTGCGAATGCGCGTCAGGGCTAACACAACAGATGGAACCAGACCCGCTACGACCAGCCACAGGATCATCTGCGGCGTCACCAGGGCTGTCGCTTCCTGAGAATTAGTCTCGAACACGTTCACAATCATGTTCTGATCGATAACCGCGCCATAGGTATACATAAACCAGGTCGCGGCGGCACATCCCAGGGTCAGGACAATCAGGAGCGGCTTACGAATATAGGGGATATTTAACAGGCTGAAGACAATCACCCAGCCGCAGAACAGTACCAGCGGCACGCTGGCAGCAAACAGGACATCGTGCAGATGCGCAGGCGCAATAATTGACCAGCTGCGCTGGATAAACAGTGCATTCAGTACGGTAAAGAAAAGTGCACAGCCCAGAGTAAATTTTATATCGTTACAGTGTAACTTTTTTGCGAACCACATGATGAGCAGACCATTCGTTATATCAATGCGGCGAGTATAAGAAGGGAAGATTAGCGAAACCTTAATGTCCTGTTTGTGGCAGACATCCTTGCATGCAAGCCATTTAGGGTCTTCACTGTAGGGAATAATGACGTTCTGGAGGTAGGTGTGGCAGAGCAACTGGAATTTTTCCCTGTCCAGAGCCCGTGCCGGGGTATTTGCCAGGTTGATGAACGAGGATACTGTCGTGGCTGCATGCGCACGCGCGATGAACGTTTTAACTGGCAAAATTTCAGCGACGCGCAAAAGCAGGAGGTCTTACGGCTTTGCCGACAGCGTCTGCTGCGTAAAATTCGTGCAAACAAAGCGGTTGAACCCGAAGAACCTCAGCAACCTTCACTGTTTTAGCAGGGTAATTGCGTATACTGGTGACATGACTTCCTTGAGGAAAATGTTATGGTTCAGCGTATTACCCTTGCCCCACAGGGCCCGGAATTCTCCCGATTCGTTATGGGCTACTGGCGCCTCATGGACTGGAATATGTCTCCGGTCCAGCTGGCGGACTTTATAGAAGAGCATCTCGATCTCGGGATCACCACCGTCGATCACGCTGATATTTATGGCGGCTATCAGTGCGAGGCCGCCTTTGGCGAAGCGCTGAAGCGTGCGCCGGGGCTGCGTGAAAGAATGGAGATTGTGACCAAATGCGGTATTGCCACCACAGCAAAACCGGAGCATGCGCTTGGACATTACATCACTGACAGCGCGCATATCGTTAAAAGCGCCGAGCAGTCACTGGTCAACCTGGCCACAGATCGTATCGACCTGCTGCTGATCCACCGTCCCGACCCGTTGATGGATGCGGATGAGGTCGCGGAAGCCTTCCTGACGCTGCACCAGAGCGGCAAAGTGCGCCATTTTGGCGTGTCTAACTTCACCCCGGCACAGTTTGCGCTATTGCAGTCTCGCCTGCCGTTTACGCTGGCGACGAATCAGGTGGAGATCTCGCCTGTTCATCAGCCGCTGCTGCTGGATGGCACGCTCGACCAACTGCAACAGCTGCGCATCCGTCCAATGGCATGGTCTTGCCTGGGAGGCGGCCGTCTGTTTAACGATGAGGCATTCCAGCCGCTGCGTAACGAGCTTGAAACGGTGGCGCGCGAACTGAATGCGGAGAGTATCGAGCAGGTGGTTTACGCCTGGATCCTGCGCCTGCCGTCTAAACCGCTGCCAATTATTGGCTCCGGCAAAATTGAGCGTGTCCGCGCTGCGCTTGTTGCTGAGGAGCTGGATATGACGCGTCAGCAGTGGTTCCGCATTCGTAAGGCGGCGCTGGGCTACGACGTACCCTGAGCACGCCTGAACCTGACTTTCCGGTGAAATCTGCGCCTCTGGTATAGACTTAAGGTGCAAAAAATAACCCGTGGAGGTCATATGAAGCGTTTTGCTCTGGCAATGGTCACGCTGGTTGTTTGCGCAGGGGCGCAGGCAGCCAGCGAGGACGTTGAAATGAATCTCGTCACTTCTCAGGGGGTAGGTCAGTCCATCGGGACGGTGAAAATCACCGAAACCGATAAAGGGCTGGAATTTGCTCCCGATCTCAAGGCTCTTCCACCCGGCGAACATGGTTTTCACGTTCATGCTAAAGGCAGCTGTCAACCCGCGATGAAAGAGGGGAAACCAACAGCTGCGGAAGCCGCAGGGGGGCATCTCGACCCGCAGAACTCCGGTAAGCATGAAGGCCCGGAAGGGATGGGGCACCTCGGCGATCTGCCGGTGCTGGTGGTAAATAACGATGGTAAAGCCACCGATCCGGTTGTGGCGGCACGACTCAAAAAGCTTGACGAGGTCAAAGGCAAGGCGCTGATGATCCACGTGGGCGGCGATAACATGTCCGATCAACCTAAACCGCTTGGCGGCGGCGGGGCGCGCTATGCCTGCGGGGTGATCTGATCGCCAATCGTTCCGGGTGGCGGCGCCTGTTCAAGCTGTGACAGGGAGCAGTGCAGCCGCCAGATAATGGATGCCAGATCGCGGGCCGCAGGCTGATGATGGTGCGCCAGCGTGTCGCAAATACGCTGAAGCTCGGCGAGCGTGACGCTCAGGGGGCGCTGCTGCACCCCGCGCTCGCTCATAACATCGCGGAGCATAGAAATACAGTTATCACGGACCTGCGACAGCGGATCGGAACGCGTCTCCCAGGCGCGCAACTGCCACACCACGTGCGAACAGTTTAGCAGCACCACGCCCCAGCGCAGTAGCCAGCGACGGGAGAGTGAATCCTGGCTGTTATTCAGCTGGCTGACATGATGGTAAACCAGCGATTCATACTCGCTTTCGCGCAGATGCGGCCTGCGGCTCAGCTGATCGACAAAACCCCTGCGCAACTCCCGAATATGCCTGCGGCTTTTACGCGCGTCCGAGCCCGGGCGTAGCACGGCGAAAGCCAGCCACGCCAGCCCCACGCCGAGGATCTTCGCCAGGTTGTCGTTGAGAAAATCAGCGTAATCGTAAACCGGTGGATTCGTTACAGAGATAAATGAGCCCATAAAAACAATTAACTGACCCCACAGACCGGCCAGTTTAGGCATTTGCAGTTTGAGCAACTGCATGGTGGTTAATAGCGGGAAGAGAAATAGCAGAAATTGCCAGAGGTCGGTTATCTGCACCATCAAACCAAATTTCACCACGAAGCTGAACAGCGACAGCAGCACCAGCGTACGCAGAAGAAGCGTCAGGGAGTTAAAGGGGGAAGCGGCGACGGAATAGAGCACGCAGCTTATTGCCGCAAGCGTCAGGGCCGCACTGCCCGCATCCCATTGCGTGGTGATGGCCCATGCGCCCACGGCCGTCAACGCGCAAAACGTACGAAAACCGCTCCACAGCGCCTCCATTGCGTCGGTATGCCGCGCCAGAGCAGGACTACCGGGAACGGAAAATTCGGTGACGGGCGTGGCATTCTCGACGGCTTTTAACCAGCGGCTGCTGCGCAGATACAGGCGGCAGAAATAGTTCAGACGCTGCCAGAAGGCGCGATGCCGGTAGTCATATTCATCCGCTGGGGCGAGAGGCGCGATAATGCGGGCCACGG
This sequence comes from Enterobacter cloacae complex sp. IR5459, assembly GCF_049238005.1. NCBI lineage: Bacteria > Pseudomonadati > Pseudomonadota > Gammaproteobacteria > Enterobacterales > Enterobacteriaceae > Enterobacter > Enterobacter cloacae complex sp. IR5459. Next base: position 94,321 of record NZ_JBMKIG010000004.1, on the reverse strand, counting down.
TATAAATATCGGCATCCGAACGCGCAAGGGCTGCGAGCAGCGCCTCGATAATCTCCCGGGTATGGGCTGGGGGTGCAGGCCAGTTCAGCAACATCCGACGAAGGCTCGAGATCGCGCTCGTCATCCGCAATTGCTGGTGCAGTAAATAGTTCAGAAGCGTGTTCTGGCGACGAAAACGGTAGTGGCTCCAGAAAGCCTGGATGCGCAACAGGTTCATGGTCAGGATCTGGCCGATGACCTTTTCGTGCGCGAGGCGGATGTCATCGCTGCTGTCAGGCTGCCAGAGCAGGCTGGCATGTTCCAGCAAACGTGCGTGCATCGTTTTAAGGGCGGTGATAAGCGTAGTGCCATCTGAGGTACTGGGCAGGATCATCATCATGACGCCCCCGCACAGAATGCCGACCATCACTTCACACACGCGTGCCTGGGCGATATCCCACAGCTCGGTGGTATCCAGCACGTTGACGACCGGAAAGGCGATAATGGCCGCGGTGTAACCCGCCAGTTGAAACGCATAGGCAACGTTATTGGTAAAATGAGCGCAGGCCCAGGTACACAGCCCCAGCCATGCCGACATGCTTAACAAAAAGAGCCAGGGATCGTTCAGAGTATGGCCGGCAAGAAGCAGTGCGGCGGTTGCCCCAAGCAGGCTACCTGCCACGTGCCCGAGGCTTTTACTGATAACGCCCCCGACGGTAGGGAAGCTGACGACCGCCGCAGAGGTCATCGCCCAGTAAGGCTCATCCAGATTTAGATAATAGGCAACCGTAAGCGCAAGGCACATGGCGATGCCGTTACGCAGCGCGTAACGCCACTGCGGCCGTGTCGCTTTTATCCACGGCGTATTGCGCCAGGAGAGAGCTCCCAGGTTCATCATCGCGATCCGATGGCGACGGTGCAGGTTGTGCCAGAGACCAGGGTAATGTCTTTCGGCAGTTGATCAAACTCGACGCGAACAGGCACCCGCTGAGCCAGACGCACCCACGGTACGTTGGGTTTGATGTCGGGCACCAGGCCAGAATCGGTTTCCACGCTCTGATCGTAAATTGCCCGACCTATGCTGCTAACGTGACCCTGTAACGTTTCTGCGCCGCTGTAAAGCGTGATTCGGGCAGGCGCTCCCTCGCGGATATGGCGCAGCTTGGTCTCTTCAAAATAACCTACAACATAGAAAGAGCGGCTGTCGACCAGGGCAAAGACCGGCTGGCCTGTGGTGGCGTAATCCCCCACACGGGTCGACAGGCTCGTGATCCATCCATCCACCGGAGCTTTGACAACGGTCTGGGTCAGTTGCCACTCGGCCTGTTTCAGCGTTGCCTCTGCAACCTTCAGGCTGGCCTGCATGGCTTTTACATTGATATTGGCGGTATCGAGATCTTCCGCAGAGATGTAATTCCTCGACAGATGTCGGCGACGTTCGGCTTCGTTATTGGCTTTTGCCAGATCGGATTGAGCTTTTGCGAGCTGCGCCTGGGCATTGAGCACCGCAATGTGAAAAGGGGTCTCGTCGATGCGGAATAACACATCACCCGCATGAACGAACTGGTTGTCCTTCACCAGCAGCGCGCTGATACTGCCGGACACCTGTGGCGTGATGCTGACCTGTTCTGCGCGGATCTTGCCGTCACGCGTCCAGGGCGACTGCATGTAATAATTCCAGAGCCACCAGCCGGCGATAAGCGCCAGCGCTAAGACGAAAAGAGTGGAAAAATATTTTAACGTTTTCAATGCTATTCTCACCACACGGTTAACACGGCAAGGCCAAGACAGACGGAGAGGGTAAACAGGGAGAGATCCATTAACATCGGGTGCCAGATTTCACCGGAATACATCCAGTCGCGCAGCAGACGATGCGCAATGAGCCAGATCACAAAACCGACCATCACGGCTTTAAACAGTGGCGGAAAGTAGACCGATGCGCCAACAATCAGATCCTGGAGGGGCAACCCTGCGGAGAAGGAAAACAACGTCACAAGCAGCGATCCTTTGCGGTGGAATGAGGGCCACAATGGCAGATTTCAATGCGATGGCGCATTACCGTTCAGTGTAAATCATCCTTTGAGGAATGATGAATACCGTGATTGCATTTGTTTTGGCAATACAAATACTGCAAACTATTCTAAAATCACTATAATCACTTAGCAAGCTAATTATAAGGAGATGAAATTGGAATCGCCATTAGGTTCTGATCTGGCAAGGTTGGTACGCATCTGGCGTGCTCTGATTGACCATCGCCTGAAACCTCTGGAACTCACACAGACGCACTGGGTTACGCTGCACAACATCCATCAGCTTCCGCCCGATCAGTCACAGATCCAACTGGCAAAAGCGATTGGTATTGAACAGCCTTCCCTGGTGCGTACCCTTGACCAGCTGGAAGAGAAGGGACTCATCTCCCGACAAACCTGCGCCAGCGACCGTCGCGCCAAGCGGATCAAATTGACGGAAAAAGCGGCCCCGATTATTACTGAGATGGAAACCGTCATCAGTAAAACGCGAGGGGAGATCCTGGCCGGTATTTCACCCGCTGAGCTGGAGATGCTGATCGGACTCATCGCCCGTCTTGAGCAAAACATCCACGATTTACAGTCGCGCGACTGACGTTGTTCACTGGCCTTGCTCGTGCAAGGCCTTTGTCATGTTCTGAACACCACCACCCGGTTGCGGCCCGTCTCTTTTGCCTCGTACATGGCTTTATCCGCGCTTTCCACACAGGTTTCAGCGCTGGTTTCCGGCGAGGTAGCGGTGAATACTCCCATACTAATGGTAATCGGTTCCGGAAGCTGCCCACCGCTGCTGGCCTTGTCAAACCCGCTCAACTTGAGGCGAATACGTTCGGCAACCTGATGCGCGACATCGGACGGTGTATTTGTCAGCATGAGCACAAACTCTTCGCCGCCGATCCGCGCCGCGATATCCTGCGGTCGCACCGAATCGGTCAACAGGTTTGAGACAAACTGTAAAACCCTATCCCCCTGCAAATGACCGTAGCAGTCGTTAATGCGTTTAAAACGGTCAAGATCGCTCACGACCACCGACACCGGATGTGTCACCGTGGCCGTGTTTAGCGCGTGATTTAATGAATCATAGAAATAGCTGCGATTATAAAGACGGGTGAGGGGGTCGCGGATGGAATTTTGATAAGACTGCTGATATTTTACATGCGAGTCACGATACAAATTAAATACGTCGGAAAGTAAGATGAAAATAATCATTAACGTAGCGACAGTTTCGAATAACCGTGCCCGGTACCATGAAATATCTTCAGCGTGTCCGCCTAACAATAGCATGAGCAGAGTGACGATATAACAGACACATAAAAAATTGCCGCCGACCCAAAACAAATTCCTCACGCGGGTAATGGCCAACAGGGTGATTAACGTTACTACCCACAGGACGATCAAAATGATATTGATCGCCTGGCTCCAGAGAACCATAAACTGTCGGGTTTCATTATCCACCAGGTCCAGTGTGAGCAGGGTTGAATGGCTGGAATAGAACAATGCCAGCCCAAGCATACAGCCCGTAAAGAGCGAGGCGCCGACAACGATACCAACATGGGCGCTTCGTGAGAGCGCAGAATTGCGCAGGGTATACAGTAATGCTGCGACGATCATCAGCACCGCCATTAAAAAGTGGCGGAACATGTAGAAAATCATGGCGTCGTTATAGTTCGCTTCGTTGAACTGATAGAGATCAAGCCAGGCCGGGAAGCTGGCCAGTGTCCCCACCATCAGTAACGCCGAACCGGCAAAGGCCAGGGCAATGGGAACAAGATATAATCGCCTTTTGTCGCACCAGTATTTCATTGCCATAAAACAGGCAATAAACAGATGGAACACCAGAAGAAATATCGTCAGCGTAGGGAAAAACAAAGGTGAAAACGAAGGAACCCATTCAACAAGTTTTATAAAAAAACCTTGTAATACGGCAATGATAACAATGCACCCAAGCGCGAAGGCCACAAAGCGGTTCTTTACAAATCGACAGATCGCAAGCATAGAGAATTTAAAAATTAAAAAAGGAAAAAGAGATTGCGAAGAGTCTAAGCGAGGGAAATAAAAAATACTTTGCGCACGGACAAGAACGGGTGAAATGAATAATTCACCATGTGAATATATTGTGCCAATATATTATTGGAAATGATGATTTTGGTAAATGGATGCGGTCTGAAAGACCACATCCATCAGGATATTAACGCGGGGAGACGGTGACCTGGCTGCCGTTGCTTGCAAGAACAACACGCTGGCCAGCAGAGAAGCGGGTGTTACCCTGTTTCTGCACAACCATAATAGTGCTGCCATCGTCTTTGCGGATTTCCAGCTCAACGCCCTGAGTTTTGTTCATCGCACCCTGAACGCCCTGACCCGCTACGCCGCCTGCAACTGCGCCCGCTGCGGTCGCCAGAGAACGTCCGGTGCCGCCGCCAATGGTATTACCCAGGAAACCACCCAGCACAGCACCGCCGATTGCGCCCACCACGTTCGTGTCATCGCCACCCTGAATCTGAACAGGACGGGCATTAACGATAGTACCGTATGTCACGTTCTGTACCTGTTTAGCTTCAGAAGCACTATATACGTCGCCGGAGAGTGAACTGTCATTCACACAACCCGCCAGTGTTAAACCAATCAGCGAAACGCCCAGTACACGTAAAATCATTTGACTCTCCTGTTCACCAAAAAACGCCCGGTTGGGGCATCCGTTATGGCTAAATTATATGGCATTCCTGACCACAGTTCATATCTTTGCATGCCGAATAAATAAATTTTACCTGAACAGGGCTTAACGGGACATAAACAAACATCGCCTGTGCTACAGGTCTGAGATTGTTAAAAATTATTATCACCGCATAGCAAAGCCGCGTTATTTATGATGGAGTGTTTGCACTTAGCCCATGTAACGTAAGGAAAGCGCATGAAATCGGGTCGCTATATCGGTGTGATGTCTGGTACCAGTCTTGACGGTGTGGATGTCGTTCTGGCCGCCATTGATGAAAACATGGTGGCGCAGCAGGCAAGCCTGACCTGGCCAATTCCGGTCTCGTTAAAAGAAGAGATCCTGAACATCTGCCAGGGGCAACAGCTGACGCTTTCCCAACTGGGCCAACTGGATGTGCGTCTGGGGGCGCTGTTTGCTGATGCGGTACTGGCCCTGATGCAGCAGGAAAGACTCCACCCGCAGGACATCGTGGCAATAGGCTGCCATGGGCAGACCGTCTGGCATGAACCTGTCGGCGAGGCGCCGCACACGATGCAAATTGGCGATAACAACCAGATTGTGGCAAAAACCGGCGTAACGGTGGTGGGTGATTTCCGTCGTCGCGATATGGCCCTCGGCGGGCAGGGGGCGCCGCTGGTTCCGGCATTTCATCAGGCGCTGCTGGCGCACCCGGTAGAGCGCAGGATGGTCCTGAACATCGGCGGGATCGCCAACCTGTCGATGCTTATTCCCGGGCAGCCCGTGCGGGGGTACGATACCGGACCCGGTAATATGCTGATGGATGCCTGGATTTGGCGTCAGAGCGGTAAAGCCTATGACAAAGACGCGCAGTGGGCCAGCCAGGGGAAAGTGATCCTTCCCTTGCTGCAAACCCTGTTAAGCGATCCTTTCTTTGCTCTGCCTGCGCCAAAAAGCACGGGGCGGGAATATTTCAACTACGGCTGGCTTGAACGTCAGCTGGCGCGCTTCCCCGGCCTTGCGCCTCAGGATGTTCAGGCTACGCTGACGGAGCTCACCGCGGTGTCGATCTCTGAACAGGTGTTGCTGAGCGGCGGGTGTGAGCGCTTGCTGGTATGCGGAGGCGGAAGCCGAAACCCGCTGGTGATGGCACGCCTCGCCGCCTTGCTGCCGGGCACCGAAGTCACGACCACTGATGAAGCCGGGATCAGCGGAGACGATATGGAAGCGCTGGCCTTCGCCTGGCTTGCCTGGCGTACGGTTGCCGGTCTGCCGGGTAATTTACCCTCCGTAACCGGTGCGCGGGAGGCGAGTGTCCTCGGGGCCATTTTCCCCGCAAACCCGCGCCATAATCAGAGTTAACTGAAATTCAGCGGGAGGCGTAACCCGTAAAATAGGGAAAAACAGGAGGGCGGTTAGGCCCTCCAGGACCAGGATAGTCTTCGGAATCTGCCCATGAAAAAACTTCTTCTCATTGCTGTACCTTTTCTTATGACCGGATGCAGCGTCTATAACCAGTTCGTTGAGCGTATGCAAACCGATACGCTGGAATATCGTTGTGATGAAAAACCGCTGACGGTGAAGCTGAACAACCCGCGTCAGGAAGCCAGCTTTGTTTATGACAATAAGTTGTTGACGCTGAAGCAGGGAATGTCGGCCTCCGGTGCGCGCTACTCAGACGGGATCTACGTCTTCTGGTCGAAAGGCGACAGCGCCACCGTCTACAAGCGTGACCGCATTGTGCTGAACAATTGTCAGCTTCAAAATCCGAAGCGTTGAGATTTTTGAAGGGGGCGCGCACAATAGCGCCACCCAATCTCACTTTCAGCTAACGCCATGTCAGATAACGACGAACTACAGCAAATTGCGCATCTGCGCCGTGAATACACCAAAGGCGGTCTGCGACGCCAGGATCTTCCCGCCGAACCGCTGGTGCTTTTTGAACGCTGGCTGAAGCAGGCCTGCGAAGCGAAACTGGCTGACCCGACGGCAATGGTCGTTGCCACGGTTGATGAAAATGGTCAGCCGTATCAACGCATCGTTCTTCTCAAGCATTATGACGAGAAAGGGCTGGTGTTCTACACCAACCTGGGCAGTCGTAAAGCGCATCACCTTGAAAATAATCCGCGTATTAGCCTGCTCTTCCCGTGGCATATGCTTGAGCGCCAGGTGATGGTTACCGGCAAGGCGGAGCGCCTCTCTACGCTTGAAGTGGTGAAATATTTCCACAGCCGCCCGCGCGACAGTCAGATCGGTGCCTGGGTCTCTAAACAGTCCAGCCGAATCTCAGCCCGCGGCGTGCTGGAGAGTAAATTCCTCGAACTCAAACAGAAGTTCCAGCAGGGTGAAGTACCGCTGCCGAGTTTCTGGGGCGGGTTCCGCATCCCCATTGAGCAGATGGAATTCTGGCAGGGCGGTGAACACCGTCTCCACGACCGCTTTTTATACCAGCGCGACAACGGTGGCTGGAAAATCGACAGACTGGCACCGTAATCCCCAAAATTTGTTGATTTAAGCGCTAGCGCACACCGCGCTGGCGCTTTATTCTATGGTCCTTTCGCATCAGGCGAAAAGTCGTGTACCGGCAAAGGTGCAGTCGTTTATACATGGAGAATTTGATGGCAAGCAGTAACTTGATTAAACAATTGCAAGAGCGGGGCCTCGTGGCCCAGGTGACGGACGAGGAAGCGTTAGCAGAGCGACTGGCGCAAGGCCCGATCGCGCTCTATTGCGGCTTCGATCCCACCGCTGACAGCTTGCATTTGGGGCATCTTGTTCCATTGTTATGCCTGAAACGCTTCCAGATGGCCGGCCATAAGCCTGTCGCTCTGGTTGGCGGCGCGACCGGTCTGATTGGCGACCCAAGTTTCAAAGCCGCTGAGCGTAAGCTGAATACCGAAGATACCGTGCAGGAGTGGGTGGATAAGATCCGTAAACAGGTTGCACCGTTCCTGGATTTCGACTGCGGTGAGAACTCTGCGATTGCGGCGAACAACTACGACTGGTTTGGTGGCATGAACGTGCTGACGTTCCTGCGTGACATCGGCAAACACTTCTCTGTTAACCAGATGATTAACAAAGAAGCAGTGAAGCAGCGTCTTAACCGTGACGACCAAGGTATCTCTTTCACCGAGTTCTCCTACAACCTGTTGCAGGGGTATGACTTCGCCTGCCTGAACAAGCTGCACGGCGTATCTCTGCAAATTGGCGGTTCCGACCAGTGGGGTAACATCACCTCCGGTATCGATCTGACCCGTCGCCTCCACCAGAATCAGGTGTTTGGTCTGACCGTGCCGTTGATCACCAAAGCAGACGGTACCAAGTTCGGTAAGACCGAAGGCGGCGCGGTATGGCTGGATCCGAAGAAAACCAGCCCGTATAAATTCTACCAGTTCTGGATCAACACGGCGGATGCCGACGTTTATCGCTTCCTGAAGTTCTTCACCTTTATGAATATCGAAGAAATCAATGCGCTGGAAGAAGAAGACAAGAACAGCGGTAAAGCACCACGCGCCCAGTACGTGCTGGCGGACGAAGTAACCAAACTGGTTCACGGCGAAGAAGGTCTGGCGGCAGCGAAACGCATTACGGCGAGCCTGTTCAACGGGACCCTGAGCGATTTAAGCGAAGCGGATTTCGAACAGCTGGCGCAGGATGGCGTACCGATGGTGGAGATGGAAAAAGGCGCCGATCTGATGCAGGCGCTGGTGGACTCCGAGCTCCAGCCGTCTCGCGGTCAGGCGCGTAAAACCATCGCCTCTAACGCGATCACCATTAATGGCGAAAAACAGGCCGATCCGGAATATACCTTTACCGAGAACGACCGTCTCTATGGTCGCTACACGCTGCTGCGTCGCGGTAAGAAAAATTACTGCCTGGTCTGCTGGAAGTAATTAAAAGTATGCAGGGGCGTGGGAAACCACGCCCCTTTTGTTTTGACAGGGTTTGGTAAGTACAACATGAAGAACATCCTCGCCATTCAGTCCCACGTTGTGTTTGGACATGCTGGCAACAGCGCTGCGGAATTCCCGATGCGCCGCCTCGGCGTTAACGTCTGGCCCCTTAATACCGTCCAGTTTTCGAATCACACCCAGTACGGTAAATGGACCGGCTGCGTAATGCCGCCGTCGCATCTGACGGAAATCGTTCAGGGGATTGCGGATATCGACCAGCTTAAACGCTGCGATGCCGTACTGAGCGGCTATCTGGGTTCGGCGGAGCAGGGGGAACATATCCTCGGCATTGTGCGCCAGGTGAAAGCGGCAAACCCCGCGGCGAAATATTTCTGCGATCCGGTGATGGGTCATCCTGAAAAAGGCTGCATCGTAGCGCCGGGCGTTGCGGAGTTTCATGTCCGTCATGCATTGCCCGCCAGCGATATTATTGCCCCCAACCTGATTGAACTGGAGATCCTGTGCGAGCATCCGGTCAACAGCGTAGAAGAGGCTGTAAGCGCCTCTCGCGAGCTGATCGCCCAGGGGCCAGAGATTGTGCTGGTGAAACACCTGGCACGCGCAGGGTTGAGCCAGGACCGTTTTGAGATGCTGCTGGTTACGAAGGATGAAGCCTGGCATATCAGTCGACCGCTGGTGGATTTCGGTACACGTCAGCCTGTCGGGGTCGGGGATGTGACCAGCGGTTTGCTGCTGGTGAAGCTATTGCAGGGTGCGAGCCTGCGCGATGCGCTGGAGCACGTCACCGCAGCCGTTTATGAAATCATGATTGCGACGAAGACGATGCAGGAATATGAGCTCCAGGTCGTCGCGGCACAGGATCGCATCGCGAAGCCGGAGCACTATTTTAGCGCAACGCAGCTATAGACACTGCCCGGCGGCGCTGCGCTTGCGCGGGCCTACGGAATTTGTAGGCCGGGTAAGCGTCAGCGCCACCCGGCTCCTCAGGCCGCTCCGTTAATTCAACCCTTCCGCTTTCAGCGCCGCCGCCACCGCAGGACGCTCCGCCACGCGCGTCATATACGATGCGACATGGTCTAATCCTTCCATGTTCAACTTAACCGCGCGCGCCCAGCGCAGAACGGTAAACAGATAGGCATCGGCGATAGTGAAACGCGAGCCACAGATCCACTGGTCGTCTTTCAGCGCGTCGTTAACGTACTGCAACTTTTTCTCCAGCAGCGCGCGCACGGTAGGTTTGTACTCTTCTGGCGTGTCCGGGCGGAACAGGGGCGTAAAGCCTTTGTGCAGTTCGGTGGCAATATAGTTCAGCCACTCCAGCGTTTTATAACGCGCAATGCTGCCGGTGGGGGCAAGGAGCTGACGATCCGGTACGTTGTCCGCCAGGAATTGCATAATCGCCACCCCTTCGGTCAGCAGGGTGCCATCATCCAGCAGCAGGGCCGGAACCTGCCCTTTTGGGTTAATCGCAAAAAAGTCATCCCCGTTTTCCAGGCGCTTTTTCATCAGGTCAACGCCGTCCAGCGTGAAATCTTTACCGCTCTCGCGAAGCGTAATATGGGAAGCAAGAGAGCAGGCGCCCGGTTTATAGAACAGTTTCATCGGTAACTCCTTTTTGCTGAGGTTCCAGCTATGTTAGTGCGCGTTCGGATAAAAAAAAAGCCGCTAATCAAATAGCGGCTTCTGTTCAGTCGTTTCCCGATGACATTACGCGTTCGCGGTTTTAATCGCTTTAGCGGATTTGTCGTCGTCCTGCGTCATACGATTCAGTTTAGGTGCGGTCAGCAGCATCAGTACGGCAATCACGGCGGTCGCGATACCAATTTGCATGAACACGGTGCCGTAGACATTCAGGGAAACCAGCGGGTCGGTAACGTTGTCTGGTACCGCCATCAGGTTCGCAATCTTACCTGCGATGATGGCCGCGCCAGCGGTAGTCAGGAACCAGCTACCCATGATGAAGCCCATCAGACGCTGAGGGACCAGCTGCGCAACCATCGCCAGGCCCAGACCGGAGATCATCAGTTCACCGATGGATTGCAGCGCATAGCTCAGGATCAGCCAGTTAACAGAAACGATACCCGCGTCGGTCGCGAATTTCGTCCCCAGCGGCAGCACCAGGAATGCGCCAGAGCACAGCACCATACCGATAGCGAACTTGTGCGGCATTGGCAGACGGTCGCCCATCTTGTTATAGATAGCGGCCAGAATCGGGCTACCAATCATGATCCAGAACGGGTTCAGTGCCTGATACTGCTCCGGCTCGAACGCGATACCGAGGATGGAGTGCTCAACGTTGCGGATAGCGAAGAAGTTCAGAGACGTTGGCATCTGGCTGTACAGAACGAAGAAGATGATCGCTTCCAGCATCAGAATGAACGCCACAATCATCTTACGACGTGCCGCACCCTGCATCGCGAAGGCTTCTTTCGCGAAGATAATCACGATACCCAGCGCAACCACGCCCAGTACGGCACGTGCAACGCCCTGGTTATGCAGCAGCCAGGTGGCGACAGCGGCCAGGATCACGATGCCGACGATGGTTGCCAGCAGTTTGCCCATGTGCACGGGTTCGAAGTCTGGTTTTGAACCATAGTCTTTAACCCAGCTACGGCAGAACAGGAAGTTCACAACGGTGATCAGCATACCCACGAAGCTCAGCGCAAACGCTACGCTCCAGCCGAATTTTGCGGCCAGCCATGGGGTTGCCAGCATAGAGAAGAAGGAGCCGATGTTGATGGACATGTAGTACATGGTAAATGCACCGTCCAGACGTGGGTCATCTTTGCTGTAGCAGGTAGAGAGCAGGGAAGATGGGTTCGCCTTGAAGAGGCCGTTACCTACCGCGATGGTAGCCATGCCCATGTAAACCACACCTGCATCGTGCCCGGACCAGGCAACCAGCCCATAGCCAATCGCCAGAACAACGGCGCCCAGCATAATGACTCGTTTAGTACCGAGGACTTTATCGCCTAACCAGCCGCCGATAGCGACGAGGCCATACACCAGGGCGCTGAAGGAAGAGAATAGCGTGATGGAATCGGCTTCAGACATACCCAGCTGTTTAACCAGGTAAACCGCCATGATCCCTTGCAGGCCGTAGTAGCCAAAACGTTCCCATAATTCGATAGAGAAAATGAGATAGAACGCTTTAGGCTGTTTGAAAGCGTTAAGACTTACGCTCTCATCTGTTGGTTTATTGTTTGCAGTAGACACATATACCTCTTTTTTTACATCCCATATTAACGGGGGTGTTCATAGCGTGATGACCGTAGTCCATCCGCTTTATAGTTATATTGGGAGGGGAAACGGCGGGTAATGTTCACTATCCAGCCCCATCTGGCAATACGTTTGTAATAATCTGTTACATATAACTCTGACGGTATAATCATCGGTTCACGCAAATGTTATGCAGCTTTAAATTTCATTGGTTGAAAATTAGTGGTTTTTTTGACTGTGAGCGACCCTGTTTGATGGCTGTGTGGCGATATGTTCTGCTATTTCGGGTAATTGGCAGTGATATAGCCCATGTTCTGAAAAATGACTGGTCTTATGTGCGGTGTGGAATAGACGAAATCTTGTCTGATAAAGGGGTTGGGCGGGTTTTAACAACAAAAATCCAACATCAGGTTATCAGAGTGATCGCGATCACAGATGTATAGAAATTTTTGGTGATGAAAAAACTATTAACCTGTTTGAGTGTTAAATGACCGAAGAATCGACAATGCGTAAAGGAGAAAGAGAGGGCAATTTATGGTCAAATGAGAAGATATCAGAGCCCTTGTTAATTCTAAGGGCTTGAACAGGTAAGAAGTAAGGTGGTTTACGCTCAGGGATAGACTTTTTCTTTGTATTCGCAGAGATCTTCGATAATGCAGGAACCGCAGCGTGGCTTACGGGCAATACAGGTATACCGTCCGTGCAGGATCAGCCAGTGGTGGCAGTCCACCTTAAATTCCGCAGGAACGACTTTTAACAGCTTCTCTTCAACCTCTTCCACGTTTTTACCCGGCGCGAAACGGGTGCGATTTGAGACGCGGAAGATATGGGTATCCACGGCGATGGTCGGCCAGCCAAACGCCGTGTTCAGCACCACATTTGCCGTTTTACGCCCGACGCCCGGCAACGCTTCCAGCGCGGCGCGATCTTCCGGGACTTCACCGCCGTGCTTCTCCAGCAGGATCCGGCAGGTCTTAATGACGTTTTCGGCCTTGCTGTTAAACAGGCCAATGGTCTTGATATAGGATTTCACACCTTCAACGCCCAGCTCCAGCATGGCCTGCGGCGTATTGGCGACAGGGTAGAGCAGGGCCGTGGCTTTATTGACGCTCACGTCCGTCGCCTGTGCAGAGAGCAGCACCGCGATCAACAGTTCAAACGGCGAGTTAAAGTTCAGCTCTGTCGTTGGATGAGGATTCTCATCGCGCAGGCGCGTCAGGATCGCAATGCGTTTCTCTTTATTCATACTGCTTTCTCGGGGATCCCTTCCTGTACGCTGCGTTCAGCGGCGCGGCGTTTACGTTTTTCATCAATCAGGTATTTTAACGCCAGCATCATCCCAAGGCCAATGAAGGCGCCAGGAGGTAGCATGGCCAGCAGGAACGGGGTGTCCGTATGGAACACCTCAATACGCAGCGACTTCGCCCAGCCGCCAAGCAGCGCGTCCGCACCGTCGAAGAGCGTACCGTTGCCCAAAATTTCACGCAGAGAGCCGAGGACGAACATGGCGGCAGTCGCGCCCATGCCGATGGAAAACCCATCCAGCGCGGATATGGCCGGATTGTTTTTCACGGCGAAGGCTTCAGCGCGGCCTACGACAATACAGTTAGTCACGATAAGCGGAATGAAGATCCCGAGCGACTGGTACAGGCCAAATGCGTAGGCGTTAATCAGCATTTGCACGACGCTGACCACCGACGCAATGATCATGACATAAATCGGAATACGGATTTCTGACGGCGTCCAGCGGCGCAAAACAGAAATGGAAAAGTTAGTCAGGGTCAGCACCAGCGTGGTCGCCAGCCCCAGCCCGAGCGCGTTGGTGGCGGTAGACGTCACCGCCAGCAGCGGACATAGCCCAAGCAGCTGCACCAGCGCGGAGTTGTTCTTCCAGAGACCCTGGACGATAACCTCTTTAACCTGGCTCATGGTCACTCCTCACAGGTGGAAAGATGATTGATCTGCGCGGGCAGCGTTTCGGCATACAGCCCGGCGCGCTTTACGGCGTTGACCACCGCGCGCGGGGTAATCGTGGCGCCCGTAAACTGGTCAAATTCGCCGCCATCTTTTTTCACCGCGAAAGCAGGATCGTCCTCGCCATGAATCATCTTTCCGGCGAAGTGTAAGATCCAGTCGCTTAAGCGTGTTTCAATTTTGTCGCCAAGGCCCGGCGTTTCGTGATGCTCCGTCACGCGCGTACCCAGTACGGTGCCGGAAAAATCGCTGCCCACCAGCAGCTGAATCGCACCGGAGTAACCGTCCGGCGCGGTGGCTTCCATGACGGCGCCCACGGGGTTATCGCCCTTGCGGGCAATATAAACGCGATGGGGTCCTTTACCAAGCTGCGGAGCCTGCACTACAAAGCAGCTTTTTTGCAGGTCATTATCGTAGAGATCGGATGGGATCACCTGATCGAACAGCGCTTTTTGCTGCTTTATTGCCTGCTCTGCAATGGTGGTTTTCGTCAGTTCATTTACCAGCGCGGTCAGCCCGGTGAGGGCGGCGGCGAAGATCGCCAGCGTGACGCCGTGTTTTTGCATTGTCTTGAGCATGGCGCGACCCTTAGCGATGACCGTACACGCGTGGACGCGTGTAGTAGTCGATGAGCGGAACGGTGATGTTAGCCAGCAGCACGGCAAATGCCACGCCGTCCGGATAGCCGCCAAAGCTGCGAATAAGCCAGACCAGCAAGCCTGCCAGCGCGCCGAAAATCAGTCGACCACGGTTGGTGGTAGAGGCGGTGACCGGATCGGTCAGAATAAAGAATGCCCCGAGCATGGTCGCGCCGGAGAGCAGATGGAGCTGCGGGCTGGCCAGTGACTCAGGTGAGATAACCCAGCCGAGCGTCGAGCAGACGGCCAGCGTCACCAGGAAGCTCACCGGAATATGCCAGCGGATCGCCTTCTGTTGCAGCAGGAACGCGCCACCCAACAGGTAGGCCAGATTGACCCACTGCCAGCCAGCACCTGCCAGTACGCCGCTGTAAATAGACGATTTCATCACCTGCTCCACGCTCTGTCCGGCACGCAGGGAGGTTTTGAAGGTATCGAGCGGAGTGGCCTGACTGATGCCGTCCACGCCCATGCGAAGCGCGTTCATTTCTGCGCCCAGCGCGGTGTGGCCGGTAAAGATAACGTGCAGGGCATCCATAAAGCCGGGCACCGTGGCGGCGATCTCATGCGGCGGCAGCCAGCTGGTCATCTGTACCGGGAAGGAGATCAGCAGTACTACGTAGCCAATCATCGCCGGGTTAAACGGGTTATGGCCCAGCCCGCCGTACAGCTGCTTGGCGATGATCACCGCAAACACCGTTCCCAATACCACCATCCACCACGGGGCTAACGGGGGAATGCTGATGGCCAGCAACAGGCCGGTCAACAGGGCGGAGTTATCGCTCAGGATGCGAGTCACCTCCATTTTGCGCAGCTTCAGGATCGCGGCTTCCGCTGCGACGGCACTGGCGCAACCCAGAACTAACTGGAAAAGCGTACCCCAGCCGAAAAACCAACACTGTACGGCAATACCTGGCAGCGCGGCCAGGCACACCAGCATCATAATACGCGATGTCTGGCGCTGGTTATGGGTATAAGGGGAACTTGCAATTCTGAAAACCATTTAATCCTCGTTAACGGCTTGCTGCACGGCTTTCTTTGCCTGAACGCGCGCAATCGCGGCGGCGACTGCGGCTTTGCGTGGATCGTCATTAGCGGCCGCAGGCAGTTCGTCCTGCTGTGCCGCTTTTCGTGCTTTGGCACGGGCGATGGCCGCTTCAACGGCGGCTTTACGCGGATCGACAGGGGCTTCACTCTCTTCGGCAGGTTGTAGCTGTGCCGCTTTACGTGCTTTGGCGCGGGCGATAGCGGCTTCAACGGCCGCCTTGCGCGGATCCGTCGCTTCCTGTTCAACCACCACTGTCTGCTGACCGGCTTTGCGGGCTTTTGCCCTGGCAATAGCCGCTTCCACCGCCGCTTTACGCGGGTCGATGTCGGCTTCCGGTTTGGCGTTTTGCGCTTTCTCCGCCTGACGCGCGCGTGCTTCGGCTTTCCGCGCTTCGCGGGCTGCAATCGCTTCGCTGTTGTCCGGTTTTTCTCCCGGAGCGATCACAACCGTCTGGGCGGCGGTGGCTTTCTTCTCGCGTACGCGGGCCAGGGCTGCGTTAATGGCATCCTGATCTTTCGCCGCAGGCTGCACGGCAGCCTGCTTATGGCGTTCCTGACGGGCTTGTTTCTCGCGCTCCAGTCGCGCCTGGCGCGCTTCAAAGCGGGCCTTCGCTTCAGCGGCACGTTTTTCTTCCATGGAGATGGCGTAGATTTCAGCTTTCTCCTGACGGAAATACTGCACCAGCGGAATATTGCTTGGGCAGACCCAGGCGCAGGCACCGCATTCAATACAGTCAGCCAGGTTATGCGCCTGGGCTTTATCGTGCAGCTGGCCTTTGCTGTACCAATACAACTGCTGCGGCAGTAAATCTGCCGGGCATGCGTCCGCACAGGCGCTACAGCGTATGCAACCTTTCTCTTCCTGCGTTTCGCCCATCTCCGTCAGGGAAGGGGCGAGCAGGCAGTTGGTAATCTTCACCACCGGCACATCAAGCCACGGCAGGGTAAAGCCCATCAGCGGGCCGCCCATAATGACCAGTTGATCGCTACCCGGGCAGAAGCCAGCCTGTTCCAGCAGATGACGCACCGGCGTACCCAGACGCGCCCAGATGTTGCCGGGACGGGAGACGGACTCGCCGGTCAGCGTGACGACGCGCTCGGTCAATGGCTCGCCGTCAATCACCGCACGTTTCACCGCGTAGGCGGTCCCCACGTTTTGCATCAGCACGCCGATGTCGGACGAACGGCCCCCGTGGGGGACCTGTTTGCCGGTCAGGATCTGCGTCAGCTGTTTTGCCCCGCCGGACGGATATTTGGTCGGGATCACGCGCAGGGCGATATCATGGCTGTCCGCCAGTACCGCACGCAGCATCGAAATGGCCTGCGGTTTATTGTCCTCAATACCGATCAGCACTTCGCGGGGTTGCAGGATATGCGCAAGAATGCGAATACCTTCCACCACCTGCGCGGCACAGTCCTGCATCAGACGGTCATCGGCGGTGATGTACGGTTCGCACTCGGCGGCGTTGATGATCAGCGTTTCGATTTTATCGCCGCCGCCGTGAAGCTTAGCGCCGGTCGGGAAGCCTGCGCCCCCCAGACCCGCCACGCCGAACTGATGAATGCGTTCAATCAGCGCTTCACGGCTGTGGGAACGGTAGTCGCTCCAGCCGTCACGCTCGATCCAGCGGTCTTCACCATCGGCTTCAATGATCACGCTCAGCTCAGACAACGCCGACGGATGGGCAACGGTATGGAGGGCAACAGCCACCACCTTACCGGAAGTCGGGGCATGTATCGGTAACATCCGTCCGCGACCAAAGGTCAGCGGCTGGCCGCGAAGAACGCTATCGCCTTCTTTCACGCACAATTCGCCTTCCGCGCCGATATGCTGTTTCAGGGGCATAACGTAACGGGTCGCCAGCGGGATCTGGCGCAGCGGCGTGCCGTTAGACTGCGATTTCATCTCAGGCGGATGAATGCCGCCGTCGAAATCCCAGATCTTCTCTTTTCTGAAGGCAGAAAATAACTTAAGCATGTTGTTCCACAGGAATATTGCGAACCGGAATGGTCTGAAGGTCCCACTTCCAGTTTTCGGTAGTCGTTTCAACCGGGCGCAGTTCTATACACTGCGTCGGGCAGGGCGCCACGCAGAGATTACAGCCGGTGCACAGATCCGCCACAACGGTATGCATCGCGCGCGTTGCGCCCACAATGGCGTCAACAGGACACGCCTGAATACATTTTGTGCAGCCAATGCAGTTGGCTTCGTCGATAACAGCAAGGGCACGAACAGGCTCCTGGGCCTGTTCATCGCCGTCGACAGGCTGGGGATCGACGTTCAGCAGGGCAGCTATTTTAAGCATGACCGCTTCGCCACCCGGCGCGCAGCGGTTGATCTTTTCTCCCTGCACGCCCACCGCCTCAGCGTAAGGGCGGCAGCCAGGGTAGCCGCACTGCCCGCACTGGCTCTGGGGTAAAAGTTCATCAATTTTTTCAACCACCGGATCGTCCTCCACCGCAAACCGGCGGGAGGCGTAACCCAGAATGATGCCAAAGACGAGTCCCAGCACGCTGATGGACGCGATGGCAATCCAGATAGCACTCATTACAACTTCACCAGACCACTAAAGCCCATAAAGGCCAGAGACATTAAACCTGCGGTCACCAGAGCGATGGCGTTACCGCGAAACGGCGCGGGAATATCCGCCGCGGCCAGACGCTCGCGAATCGAGGCGAACAGGACCATAACAAAAGAAAAACCGACCGCGGCGGAAAAACCATACAGCGCCGATTGCAGGAAATTATGCCCAAGGTTGATATTCAGTAGCGCCACGCCCAGCACCGCACAGTTAGTGGTGATGAGGGGCAGAAAAATACCCAACAGGCGATACAGGGCAGGGCTGGTTTTCCGCACCACCATTTCGGTAAATTGCACCACGACCGCAATGACCAGAATAAAGGCCAAAGTGCGCAGGTAGAGCATGTCGAGCGGGATCAGGATCCAGGTATCAATCAGCCATGCGCAAATGGAGGCCATCGTCATCACGAAGGTGGTTGCCAGCCCCATGCCCATTGCCGTCTCCAGCTTTTTGGAGACGCCCATAAACGGGCACAGGCCAAGGAACTTCACCAGTACGAAGTTATTCACCAGCACAGTTCCGACAAAGAGCAGTAAGTAATCGGTCATTATTTAGCCTGAAATAAAATAGCCGCCTATTATCGGATAAACGACAACAGGCCACAACAGGTTAACTGTAAGGTTATTACGGGTTGACAAAGGTCTTCTTAACGCGCGTCGAACGCTTGAAATAAGGGACCAGAAGCGCCGTCGCCAGTAGCGGAAACAGTAACTGGCGAACCGCCAGCGCGTCAGACACAGGCGAGAAAGCGAACGCTTTGACAGCCAGCAGCACGGAGACCAGCAGCCAGATAATGTAATGCTTTGGCACGCTTTTGCGGCGTTTGAAGAAGGCGATAGTCAGCCACAGCGTGTAGTACCACATCGCGATCGCGAAAACGAACGACACAAACCACGTCGCAATATTGAGCGCACTCTGGGACATCAGTGTCTGGATAGCATGAGGCGTAACCAGTGCGGTGGTGTAAAGCAACAGCGCCAGTGAAGCGCTTAATAATGCCACCAGCAGCCATGCCAGCGGGGCGATTAACCAGCCCCCAATTCTCTCTCCAGGCAATGCGGTCATACGCTCTCCCATAGTCTGCGCGAAATGTTATACAGAAATTTGCAGGGCGGAGAGTATATAACATTTCACGCCGAAGGCTACTTTCTTATACAACGTAACGCCATACGGATTTAGGCACTTCCCCCACATTGAACAGACGACCGCCAGAGACCAGTTCGGCGCGACGATGGTCAGCAGCGCGGTACATATTGATGATGTCCTGATTATCCGACAGCGTGTAGTTCAGATGGTCAAACAGTTTTTCCAGGCTTTCAAGGGAATTGATCTTGCGAAATTTTAATAAATAGTCCTGAACTGTCATATTAATAAGTTTCCATATAAAAGGGTAATACCCATAAAGGTAATGCGTTCGAATAATAAACGGATTAATAAAGACGTAAACTGTCCACTCGGGTAACGCGACGAAATTAGGAGTTTTCTTTGCGAAGAATCAGGCATCAGGAGATGCCTGAAAGAGAAGGGTAACCCCGTTCATTACGGCTGGCAATATGTTCCATGACGTAATGTGTCACGCTTTATGACGACACGGCTTACTTTTGTTGTGCGACAGTCACAGGCTCCGGCGGCTGGTAGTTATCGATATGGCTGGCAATGCCGAGCAACACGACTGAAACCCCAAGGACAATCCATCCCGCTAATTCAATGATTCGATTAATTATTGACGTCATAATTTGTGTTTGTAATTTATCCATAAATACAGATTACAAATGTTACAGCGCCCTTTTCTTCAGAGCAAGCGCTTTGGGAACGATTCCCCGGCCCCCTATGCGCACTTTAATGCGAGGTAACAAAAAACGCTGTCGTGAGATGCTATTTTAACTCACAGGGCACATTATTAATGTGTGCGTTAAGCACAAGGCCAGTGATAAATAAGCGCACAGCGAGGGGGCAAACGATGAGTGAAAACATCCGCGTCGGTCTTATTGGCTACGGGTACGCAAGCAAAACCTTTCATGCACCGCTGGTTGCCGGCACGCCGGGAATGGAACTGGCGGCCATCACAAGCAGCGATGAGACTAAGGTCCGCGCCGACTGGCCAGCTGTGCCGGTGGTAACGGAGCCTAAGCATCTGTTTAACGATCCTAATATTGACCTTATTGTCATTCCTACCCCTAACGACACTCATTTCCCCCTGGCGAAAGCGGCGCTGGAGGCAGGCAAACATGTTGTTGTCGATAAGCCCTTCACCGTGACGTTGTCACAGGCGCGCGAGCTGGATGCGCTGGCGCGAAGTCTGGGTCGGTTATTATCGGTCTTTCACAACCGGCGCTGGGACAGCGATTTCCTGACGGTCAAAGCGCTGCTCAACGAAGGCACGCTCGGCGAAATTGCCTTTTTTGAGTCGCACTTCGATCGTTATCGTCCGCAGGTGCGAGATCGCTGGCGCGAGCAGGCGGGACCGGGCAGCGGCATCTGGTATGACTTAGCGCCGCATCTTCTCGATCAGGCCGTTCATCTGTTTGGTCTGCCCGTAAGCATGACGGTCGATTTAGCGCAGCTCAGGCCGGGGGCGCAGACCACCGACTATTTCCATGCCATTTTGAGTTATCCGCAGCGGCGCATTGTGCTGCACGGGACAATGCTTGCGGCGGCGGAATCGGCCCGCTATATCATTCATGGGGCGCGCGGCAGCTATGTGAAGTTCGGCCTGGATCCGCAGGAAGAGCGCCTCAAAAATGGCGAACGCTTACCGCAGGAGGACTGGGGCTACGACATGCGCGACGGGGTGGTGACGCGTGCGGAGGGTGAGGCGCTGGTTGAAGAGACGGTATTGACCCTGCCGGGGAACTATCCGGCGTATTACGCCGCCATTCGTGACGCGCTGAACGGTTCAGGTGAAAATCCGGTTCCCGCAAGCCAGGCAATCCAGATTATGGAGCTCATTGAGCTGGGGATTGAATCTGCCAAACATCGCGCAACGCTCTGTCTGGCATAAGTGCCAAACGCTTTCGTAGGCCGGGTAAGCGCAGCGCCACCCGGCAGTAAAGAGGACTACTGAGCAACTTTATCGCGCAGCGCCTGTTTCTCTTCAGGCGTCAGGAAGGCGATCTCCAGCCCGTTGATTTGCGCCTGACGGATCTGCTCGCGGCTCAGCCCGGCCTGCGGCGCGGCGATGTTGTATTCGTGAATAATATCCACGCCCTGAACCGCCGGATCGTCCGTGTTCAGTGAAGCCAGCACCCCGTGTTCAAGGAAGGTTTTCAGCGGGTGTTGCGCCAGCGATGCCACTGTACTGGTCTGAATATTGGAGGTCAGGCAGGATTCGATTCCAATACGTTGTTCGGCGAGGAAATCCATCAGCGCGCGATCTTCAATGGCTTTCACGCCGTGACCAATACGTTCCGCACCCAGTTCACGAATGGCCTGCCAGATGCTTTCCGGCCCCGCGGCTTCGCCTGCATGAACGGTAATATGCCATCCTGCATCACGTGCGCGGTTGAAATGAGACAGGAACAGGCTGCCCGGGAAGCCCAGCTCGTCACCGGCGAGGTCGATGGCGGTGATCTGGTCGCGATGCGCCAGTAATGCTTCCAGCTCCTGAAGACAGGCCGCTTCACCGAAGGTACGGCTCATAATGCCGATCAAACGCGCCTGAACGTCAAAGGTTTTACAGCCTTCACGCACGCCTTCAATGACCGCTTCAACCACGCCCGCTACGGGGAGATTGTGGGTCATCGCCATATAGCCCGGGGAGAAACGCAGTTCGACATAGTGCAGGCCGTTGCGCGCGGCATCTTCGATGTTTTCAAAGGCGACACGGCGACAGGCATCGACCGAGGCCAGCATCTTCACGCCCCAGTCGAGCTTGCTCAGAAAGCTCACCAGATCCGGTTCGTTCGACGTGACCTGAACATGGGGGATCAGGGTTTCAAGCGTTTCGGCAGGGAGGGTTAAATTGAACTGGCGACCAAGATCGAGAATGGTTTGGGCACGAATGTTTCCGTCGAGGTGGCGGTGAATATCAGTTAAAGGCAGGCGTGTATCAATCATGGTCGCACTCTTTGCTGGTTAAAGTGCGCCATATTATAAAAACAAAACGGGGTAAAAAGCTATTTGCGCAAGGGAATATTCCGTTGCGCAAATGATTTACAGCAGAGTGTTGATGCCAGCGATAAGGCGCTGAACGCCCTGTTCAAGCTTACTACGCGGACAGCCAGCGTTCAGTCGCACATAGCCTTTACCTTCATCCCCATAGGTATATCCCGGCATGATGGCCACTTTTTGCTGTTCAATCAGCACGTTTTGCAGCGTCTTGTCATCAATGCCAAGCGGGCTGAGATCGACCCAGGCCAGATAGGTTGCCTCTGGCGGTTGCCAGTTGAGTGTCGGAAATGCACTGTTTAGTTCGCGAGCAACATACCGCAGATTCTCTTCGAGATAGGTCCGCAGCGCGTCCAGCCACGGTTCGCCCTGCCGGTAAGCAGCAATGTGCGCGGTCAGCGCCAGCACGGAAGGGGAAGAGAGTCCGTCCCGACCTTTTAATGCGTTCAGATAGGCGTTACGGCTGGCATCATCGGCGATAAGCCCCCAGGCGCCCGTCAGCGCCGGAATGTTGAAGCTTTTGGAACCCGAGGTCAGCAGCGCCCATTTACCGCGCGCAACCTCATTCCACGGGGTGTGACGATGCATGCCCCATACCATATCCATATGAATTTCGTCGCTGATCACCGCTACGTCATAACGTTCACACAGGGCCGCCATTGTGGTCAGCGCCTCCCGAGTCCAGACTTTTCCGGTCGGGTTTTGCGGGCTACACAGCAGCAACACCTTGTTTTCCGGTTTTGATAGCGCCGCTTCCAGCGAGGCCATATCCCCCTCCCAGCCATGCGCTGTTTTCTGCATCGGCACGGAAACAACGGTACGCTGGTTGCCTTCGATGGCTTTATAAAAGGCATCGTAAGCCGGAGTATGGACCACCACGCCGTCGCCAGGCGAGGACCAGAGGCGGATCAGTTCCGAGACCATATAAATGACCGACGGCCCATACACCACGGTTTCGGTATCAATCTGACTGTTAAAGCGTTGCCGGAACCAGTGCGCCACGGCGGCCAGAAATTCTTCATTTTTCCAGCGACTGTAACCAAACACCCCGTGGTTTATTCGCTGGTGCAGCGCATCGGTAATGCAGGGGGCGGTGGCGAAATCCATATCAGAGATGGTGAAGGGCAGCAGGTCGGCTGCGCCAAAACGGTCAGCGACATAATCCCACTGGGTACACCAGGTGCCGTGTCGATCCACGACGGTTGAAAAATCAAACATGACGGTGCTCCGTAAAGTAAAACCCCCTCATGACGAGGGGGGGGCGAGGCATCAGGCTTCGACGGTTCGCATCAGGGTTGCCAGCTCATCCTTCACTGACTGTACCTGCGGGCCAATGACGACCTGCAAATTGTGCTGATTTAACTGTACTACGCCAATAGCCCGGTTAGCTTTAAGTGCGTTGGTATCCACTTTGGACATGTCCGCCACCGACAAACGCAGGCGGGTGATGCAGTTATCCAGAGAGGTAATATTATCCGCACCGCCCAGCGCCGCCAGAATAGCCGGCGTGTTATATCCGGATTTCCCAACGGTACCGGCCACCGCCTGTTCAACGCTGGTGGCCGTATCGGTATCGCGGCCAGGCGTTTTCAGGTTGAAGCGGGTGATGGCGAAGCGGAAGATCCCGTAGTAAACCGCGAACCAGATGGCGGCCACAACCGGCACCAGATACCACTTGGTGGACAGGCCGTGCAGGATACCGAATACCACGAAGTCAATCACGTTACCGTCGGTGTTACCGATGGTCACACCGAGCACAGCCATCACGGTAAAGCCCAGGCCCGTCAGTACGGCGTGGATGAGGTACAGTACCGGTGCCACGAACAGGAACAGGAACTCGATAGGTTCTGTCGTACCGCCCACCACGCAGGCAATAACGCCGGAGATCAGCAGACCTTTAATTTTATGACGATTTTCCGGACGGGCACAGTGGTACATCGCCAGCGCAGCACCCGGCAGGCCGCCGAGGAAGGCAGGCATTTTACCCTGAGAAAGGAAACGCGTCGCACTTTCAGAGAAGCCGTGAGTGGCCGGGCAGCTCAGCTGGGCCTGGAAGATGGTCAGCGCGCCGCTAACGGAATGACCGCAAACGTCCATGGTGCCGCCTGCTTCCGTAAAGCGGATCAGGGCAACCAGGATGTGCTGTAAACCAAACGGTAGCAGCAGACGTTCACCCGTACCGAAAATCATCGGGCCGAAATCACCCGCGCCGTTGATAATGCGGCCAATCCCGGTGATCCCCATGGCAAAAATCGGCCAAATCAGAGGGATGATCAGACCAAACAGACCCATCACAACCAGCGTAATGATTGGCACAAAGCGGGTCCCGCCGAAGAAGGCCAGCGCATCGGGCAGGCGGATGTTGTGGAAGCGCTCGTGCAGCATCCAGATAATCACCCCCGCGATCACGGCTCCAAGGATCCCGGTATCGATGGACTGAATACCAATCACGCTCTGAATGTTATTGGCTTTCAGTACCGCCGCGTCGGTCGTCGGCAGGATCCCTTTGGCGGTCAGCCAGAAGTTAACCGCAAGGTTCATGACCGCATAGCCAACGAAGCCCGCAAACGCCGCCACGCCTTTGTTTTCGCGCGCCAGACCCAGAGGAATGGCGATACAGAACATTACCGGCAGGAAGCTAAAGGCAAACGATCCGACTTTGCTCATCCAGATGAAGATCGCCTGAAGTACCGGATTTCCCAGGAAAGGGATCAGGGTAATGACGTCATGACTGCTTAACGAGCTGCCGATCCCCAGCATAATCCCGCAAAAAGAGAGAAGCGCCACGGGCAGCATAAAGGTTTTACCCAGTTGCTGGAAAAACTCCCACAGCGATATTTTTTGTGCTGCTTTCGTCGTCATAAAACGACTCCTTAAATGGTAGAAAGAGATTTAACGACCTCGATGGGGCGAGAAGATAAAACGTTTTATCAAACTTTAGTGCGCGCTAAATCACATTCTCAGGCTTTTACTGGTAGTATAAAGATAACGTATTGATAAAACGTTTTAGCGATCTCATTATCAAGGAGTCACGCCACCACATGGCTGTAGCGAAAAAGATCACCATCAACGATGTCGCGCTGGCGGCGGGGGTTTCCGTCAGCACCGTTTCGCTGGTATTAAGCGGGAAGGGGCGCATCTCTCCTGCAACGGGTCAGCGCGTCAACGAGGCCGTTGAGCAGTTGGGCTTTGTGCGTAATCGCCAGGCGTCGGCGCTGCGCGGTGGGCAAAGCGGGGTGATAGGGCTGATCGTTCGCGACCTCGCGTCGCCGTTTTATGCAGAACTGACCGCCGGGCTTACCGAGGCGCTTGAAGCGCAGGGGCGAATGGTTTTCCTGCTCCACGGTGGGCGCGAACCGGAGCAACTGCTCTCCAGGCTGGATTTGCTGCTGACACAAGGGGTGGATGGGGTAATCGTGGCCGGCGCGTCCGGCGTGGGCAGTGAATTGTGTGAGCGCGCGGCGCAGAAAGGCGTACCGCTGGTGTTTGCGTCGCGCGCCAGCTATCTCGACGAAGCCGATACCCTTCGACCGGATAACATGCAGGCCGCGCAAATGCTGACCGAGCATCTTATTCATCGCGGCCATCAGCGCATCGCCTGGCTCGGCGGTAAAAGCTCGTCCCTGACGCGTGCCGAGCGGGTGGGCGGTTACTGCTCCACGCTCATCAAATACGGCCTGCCGTTTCACAGCGAATGGGTGGTGGAGTGTGAATCCAGCCAGAAAAAAGCCGCGGAAGCCATCGGCACGCTGCTTCGCAACAGCCCGACGATCAGCGCGGTGATTTGCTATAACGACGTTATTGCGATGGGGGCGTGGTTCGGTTTGATCCGCGCCGGACGCCAGAGCGGTGAGGGCGGGGTAGAAACGTTCTTCGGCCATCAGGTGGCGCTGGGGGCGTTTGCAGATGTCGGTGAAAATGCGTTAGACGATCTCCCCATCGTCTGGGCGACGACGCCGGCTCGTGAAATGGGGTACACCCTGGCAGAACGAATTATGCAGCGCATTGAAAATACGGACGTGCAGGCCGGGCATCAGATTGTGGCTGCGCGCTTAGTGACGGTGAAGTAAACGCTTTGCTTTCACGGGCCTACAACGGCTCAGGATCGGAGGCCGGGTAAGCGTCAGCGCCACCCGGCAATAAAAAACCCCTCATGCGAGGGGTTTTTCGTTTACTGCTGCGGTACTGCCGGCGGCGCAGCCGGTTCGGCCGGTTCAGGCATGCCCAGCGTCGGCATACCAAACATACCGACAAACTCTTCCAGCGGCATTTTGTCGCCGTTGAGCGTCACCTGGCCATTAGCATATTGCAGGCTGGTGGAAATGGTGTTTTCTTCCACCTTCGTGATGCGGAACATCTGGCCCATCGCCGCCAGGCCTTTCACCTGTTGGTTTGCCAGTTTACCTGCATCTTCTTCACCATACCCTTCGAGTTTCGCAATCTGCGTCATGAACTCGGTTGCCATATCCATCGGGATGGTCAGCTTGCTGTCGAGCGATTTCACGCTGCGGTCAACTTCCTGCGCCAGGGTCTGCGGCTCGCCGGTCGTGGCTGCCGGATCCTTCAGGAACAGCGACAGGTTGAAGTTGGTTTCGCCTTTGCCGTTTTTCCAGCTCAGGGGCGCAACGGTAATCACCGGCTCGCCCTTCAGCAGGATCGGCAGGTTATTAAACAGCACCGTCATCGCCTGCTGCTGGTAAGCCTGTGGGTTCTGTTGCAGGGCGGCATCGGTCAGCAGAGCCTGGCTCTCTTTACTGTATTTCTGACTGAATTCGTGCCACGCCTGGCCGTCAATGTTGCCGATTTTCAGGGACAACTTACCGGTACCCAGATCCTGATTCTGTACTTTCAGGCTTTTCAAGCTGTAATCCAGCTGGGTGTTGATGCTTTTACCGTCTTTGGACACGTCAGACTTACCGTCCAGATCCATGCCTTCAAGCACCGCCATCTCTTTGCCTTCGATCGCAATGGCGATCTTATCGAGGCTCAGTTTCTGGTCGCCGATACGCT
This sequence comes from Enterobacter cloacae complex sp. IR5459, assembly GCF_049238005.1. Classification (NCBI taxonomy): domain Bacteria; kingdom Pseudomonadati; phylum Pseudomonadota; class Gammaproteobacteria; order Enterobacterales; family Enterobacteriaceae; genus Enterobacter; species Enterobacter cloacae complex sp. IR5459. The sequence goes on along the minus strand of NZ_JBMKIG010000004.1, from coordinate 67,150 downwards.
CATCAAAATCAGTCATACGGCTATTGCCGCTGGCTTTCAGGTTGTTGAAGGTAAGCTGCACCTTCTGGTTATATTCATTGACTGAATTCACCAGGCCGCTGGCGGCATCGCCGGTCAGGGAGACATTCTTGCCGTCGCGATCGGCATCAAGCTGGAAATTACCGCCGCTGAAGGCGACTTTATCAGTGCCTTGTTCGTAATTCAGGGCTTTCAGGTCGATGTCGGAATGCGTATCACCGGCATAGCTGATGCGGGTATTGATCTCAAACGGCGACTCATTTTTCGCCATATCGAAAATCGGCTTCGTCACCTCGTTATTCACCAGTACGGTTCTGGCGGATGCCATAGAGGGGATCAGGTTAAACTTTTTCAACTGCGCCAGCGGGAACGGACCGTGGCTGACCACTTCATCCAGCACCACGCTCTGGCCCGGTTTCAGCCAGGCGTTCTGATTACCCGCAACCGGCTTCACCACCACCTGCATATGGCTGGTAAACACGCCACGCTGGTAGTTCTGATAGCTCAGCTCCAGACCTGCTTCAGGCGCGCTGCGCTTAATCTCGCTGTTTGCCTGCGTCATCATCTCTGCCAGACGGCTTTCCAGCTGTTTCCCGGTATACCAGGAAGCACCCGTCCAGATCACGCCTAAAGCAACAATCACTCCTACCGCTACGACCGATTTTTTCATTGCGATTATCCCTAAAATGAAACCAGGCGGTTAAAACCGCCTGGTGTTACAACGCCTGTTACTAGCTTAGCAAGAGTTGTTAAAAAATTCAGTAAGTCCCTAAAGCTTATTAAAAACACGCGCCAGGCGACCGGTGCCGCTCACCCGGACAGGCGACTCGTTTGCTGCGACAAAGGCGGATTCACCCGGTTTGAGCACCAGACGCTCGCTATCTTTGTGCAACGTCGCTTCGCCTTCCACACAGAACAGGATCGCGGCGCTCTCCTGTGCAATGGCGGTTTCGTCTGCGCTGAGGTCGTGCAGGGAGAAGGCAAAATCGTCAACCGGAATCGGGAAGTCCAGCTCTGCGCCGTTTTTCACCGGCTGAGTAAGCAGCTCCGCAGCAGGTTTCGCCACAAACTTCACGTTGGCAACCAGCTCAGGGATGTCGATGTATTTTGGCGTCAGGCCCGCGCGCAGTACGTTATCGGAGTTAGCCATCACCTCCAGTGCCACGCCGTTGAGGTAGGCGTGCGGGGTTTCAGCGAACAGGAACATCGCTTCGCCCGGGTTGAGCTTCACCACGTTCAGCAGAAGCGGAGAGAAGAGACCGCTGTCGTCCGGATAAAACGCGGAAATTACGCGAATGGTGTCCCATGGCTCACCCTGCTGGCTGTTCAGCGCGGCTTTCAGCACCGCCAGCGCGTGTGATTTTTCCTCGCCCTGCATATTCAGCAGGCTGGCAAACAGCTCGCTCAAGGCTTCTGCGTTCGGGTTTTCCAGGAAGTGGGCGATCGCGTTGTGAGCCCCGGCGACCGGTTGCAGCAGGGAGATGATCTCGGAAAACTCGCGGAAGGCATTCATCGCCAGAAAAGGGGTGAGGGCGAAAACCAGTTCCGGCTTGTGGTTAGGATCTTTGTAGTTACGCTCTGCGGCGTCTAACGGAATACCGGCGGCATTTTCTTTGGCAAAGCCCAGCTCAGAGGCTTTTTTGTTCGGGTGAACCTGAATGGAGAGCGGCTGGTCGGCGCACAATACCTTGAACAGAAACGGCAGCTCACCAAACCGATTCGCCACTTTATCGCCGAGCAGTGCGGCTTTGTCGGCGTCGATGACGTCACGCAGGCTGCGAACCTGACCGCTGGCATCTTCAATTTTTGAGCTGCTCTTCGGGTGCGCGCCCATCCACAGCTCTGCCATCGGCAGGTTGTCCGGGTTGGCGATACCGTAGAGATCCGTTAACGCAGTTTTACTTCCCCAGGCGTAGTTTTGCACTGAGTTGATGAGTTTTTGCATTATCAAGCCCTGATTCATATGTGGAATTAACTCCGCGTATTAAAGCAATAAACCGAATGGAAGTAACCTGCGGATGTAAAAAGTCGTACTAGTCTCAGTTTTTGTTAAAAAATTGTGTAGGATAAGCTGACTCGCTTTTAAGCCGGGCAGCGGAACATCTGCCCTGAATAAACAGACCGAAGCAGTAAGTGAGAGAACAATGTCGAATAAACCCTTCCATTATCAGGATCCTTTCCCCCTCAGTCAGGATCAGACCGAGTATTATCTGTTAACCCGCGATTACGTTACTGTCTCTGAGTTTGAAGGGCAGGAGATCCTCAAAGTTGACCCGCAGGGGCTGACGTTGCTGGCGCAGCAAGCCTTCCATGATGCTTCCTTTATGCTCCGTCCGGCGCATCAGCAGCAGGTTGCTGATATCCTGAGCGACCCGGAAGCCAGCGAGAACGATAAGTACGTTGCCCTGCAATTCCTGCGTAACTCTGATATCGCGGCGAAAGGCATTCTGCCGACCTGCCAGGACACCGGCACGGCGATTATCACCGGTAAAAAAGGCCAGCGCGTCTGGACCGGCGGCGGTGACGAAGCGGCGCTGGCGCGCGGCGTTTACAATACCTACACCGAAGACAACCTGCGCTATTCGCAAAACGCGGCGCTGGATATGTACAAAGAGGTGAACACCGGCACTAACCTGCCTGCGCAGATTGACCTCTACAGCGTCGACGGTGACGAGTACAAATTCCTCTGCATCGCCAAAGGCGGCGGTTCAGCCAACAAAACCTATCTTTACCAGGAAACCAAAGCGCTGCTTACCCCGGGCAAGCTGAAAAACTACCTGGTCGAGAAGATGCGTACCCTCGGCACCGCGGCCTGCCCGCCGTACCATATCGCATTTGTGATTGGCGGTACGTCTGCCGAAAGCACCCTGAAAACCGTTAAGCTGGCCTCAACCAAATACTACGATGGCCTGCCAACGGAAGGTAACGAACATGGTCAGGCGTTCCGCGACGTGCAGCTTGAGCAGGAACTGCTGGCCGAAGCGCAGAACCTGGGGCTGGGCGCGCAGTTTGGCGGCAAATACTTCGCGCATGACATTCGCGTGATCCGCCTGCCGCGCCACGGTGCTTCTTGTCCGGTGGGGATGGGTGTTTCCTGTTCAGCGGACCGTAACATCAAAGCGAAGATCAACCGCGACGGCATCTGGATCGAGAAGCTGGAGAACAACCCGGGCAAATACATCCCTGAAGAACTGCGTAAAGCGGGCGAGGGGGAAGCGGTTCGCGTGGACCTGAATCGTCCGATGAAAGAGATTCTGGCGCAGCTTTCGCAGTATCCGGTCTCGACGCGCCTTTCCCTGAACGGGACGATTATCGTGGGCCGCGACATCGCCCATGCGAAGCTGAAAGAGCGCCTGGACAACGGCGAAGGGCTGCCGCAGTACATTAAAGATCACCCGATCTACTACGCAGGTCCGGCAAAAACGCCTGATGGATATGCTTCCGGCTCGTTAGGCCCAACCACGGCGGGCCGTATGGACTCCTACGTCGACCAGTTACAGGCCAACGGCGGCAGCATGATCATGCTGGCGAAAGGCAACCGCAGCCAGCAGGTGACGGACGCGTGCCACAAGCACGGCGGCTTCTACCTCGGTAGCATCGGTGGCCCGGCGGCGGTGCTGGCGCAGGGCAGTATCAAGAGCCTTGAGTGCGTGGAGTACCCGGAACTGGGTATGGAAGCGATCTGGAAAATTGAAGTGGAAGACTTCCCGGCGTTCATCCTCGTGGATGACAAAGGTAACGACTTCTTCAAACAGATCCAGTCTTCCCAGTGTTCGGCGTGTGTGAAGTAATTCTGTAAATTGCCGGGTGGCGCTGACGCTTACCCGGCCAACATTCTCGTAGGTCGGGTAAGGCGCAGCCACCACCCGACATCAAAAAGAGCGCACAAAGCGCCATAACGTTTCTCAGAAGTCATCAATACTTATCTCTTAAGCATGTGAGCAATCCCATCTTTGTTATCAAGGAGTAAGTAATGACAATGCATCGCCGCGAGAAAGACTCCATGGGCGCCATCGACGTCCCGGCCGACAAGCTATGGGGCGCACAAACCCAGCGTTCGCTGGAGCATTTCCGCATTTCGACAGAGAAAATGCCCGTCTCGCTAATCCAGGCGCTGGCGTTGACCAAACGCGCTGCCGCAAAAGTCAATCAGGATCTGGGCCTGCTGGATGCCGATAAAGCCACCGCCATCATCAATGCCGCCGACGAAGTGCTGGCGGGCAAACATCCCGACGAATTCCCCCTTGCCATCTGGCAGACCGGCTCAGGCACCCAGAGCAACATGAACATGAACGAGGTGCTGGCGAACCGCGCAAGCGAGTTGCTTGGCGGCGTACGCGGCATGGAGCGCAAGATCCACCCGAACGATGACGTGAACAAAAGCCAGAGTTCCAACGACGTGTTTCCGACGGCCATGCACGTGGCGGCCGTCATCGCAATCCGCGAGCAGCTTATCCCGCAGCTCAACGTGCTTAAATCTACGCTTAACGAGAAAGCGCAGGCCTTCCGCGACATTGTTAAAATTGGTCGTACGCACCTTCAGGACGCCACGCCGCTGACGCTCGGCCAGGAGATCTCCGGCTGGGTGGCGATGCTGGAGCACAACCTTAAGCATATCGACAACAGCCTGCCGCATCTGGCGGAGCTGGCGCTCGGCGGAACGGCGGTGGGCACTGGGTTAAACACCCATCCCGAGTACGCGGTGCGCGTGGCCGAAGAGCTGGCGAAGATTACCGGGCAGCCGTTTGTTACCGCTCCGAATAAATTCGAAGCGCTGGCGACCTGTGATGCCCTGGTGCATACCCATGGCGCGCTGAAAGGGCTGGCGGCCTCGCTGATGAAAATCGCCAACGACGTGCGCTGGCTGGCCTCCGGCCCGCGCTGCGGCATCGGCGAAATCAGCATTCCGGAAAACGAGCCGGGCAGCTCCATTATGCCGGGCAAAGTGAACCCGACCCAGTGCGAAGCCATGACCATGCTGTGCTGTCAGGTGATGGGTAATGACGTGGCGGTTAACATGGGCGGCGCGTCGGGTAACTTCGAGCTTAACGTCTATCGACCGATGGTGATCCACAACGTACTGCAATCGATTCGTCTGCTGGCCGATGGCATGGAGAGCTTTAACGAGCACTGCGCGGTGGGCATTGAGCCTAATCGCGAGCGAATCAGCCAGCTGCTGAATGAGTCTCTGATGCTGGTAACGGCGCTGAACACCCATATTGGTTATGACAAAGCGGCCGAAATCGCTAAAAAAGCGCACAAAGAGGGGCTTACCCTGAAAGCCTCTGCGCTGGCGCTGGGCTACCTGACGGACGCCGAGTTTGATGCCTGGGTCCGACCGGAAGCGATGGTGGGCAGCCTCAGATAATCACTGCGCCACATACAGGTGCAGCCGCGGAATAATCAGCTGTAGCGGCTGCGCCTGGGGTTTATATCGATGCTGAACGTTTTCAGCATCGTAGTTCAGCAGTTCCCCGATATCCGGCACCACCGCACCCTGATCGGCATCATAGAGCGCAATCAGCGGCGTCGGGCAGGCGTATTGCACCTGCTTTTGTTGACCGGCATACCAGACACGGGCGATAGGCTGCACCTTCACCGGACGCTTTATTTTAAGACGGGTATCAGCTGGCAGGGAGGCAATGCTGTGGTACTCCTGCTCCAGCCGTTCAATCCACTGTTCCCGCGACCACGGGGCGACCGTTCGCGGCGATTTCAGGCTTTTTTCCAGCTGCGCCAGGATCTCGTCCCGCGCGAAATTTTTAATGATGTGCTTGTTGGCCCAGCCGAAGCGCAGCGTGGCGGGATGGCGCAGTACCGTCAGCGTGCGGTAGGCATTCAGGGTGATCAGCCCCGGAAGCTGGCGATGCACCCATTCAAAACGGGCAGCCGGTGCCAGCCCGGACTCAACGGTTACAATCTTCTCAAAGGCGGCTTTTAGCGTATTGATATGCGTAATCTGCGCCTCAATTCCTTCACGCGTTGCGGCATCCGTTTGCAAGCAGATGACGCCGGGCAGGCGAACGGCGGCCTTACTGCTGCGATTTTCGGACTGCTGCTGGATGAAAAGGCGACGATAGTGCTGCAACGTCATTTCCAGCGCCGCCTTGCCAACATGCTGCGTCACCTCAATGGTGTTCAGCGGGTCGTGCTCTGCGCCTTTTGCCACCTCGGGCAGGGAAAAGACGCGGGCGGCCAGCAGGCGGCAGTCCTGAAGTTGCCCCGTGAGGGTCAGTAACGCCTGCTCTATTTCCCGAAACGTGGTGTTAAGCCTTTCGATGAGATCGTAAGTTGTCATGGCAGCCCTTAATTAGTTACAACATACTATTGATATAGCACAACACGCCGGGTCAGGCCAGCGTGCGGTTTAGGTCAGGCAGGTACGGGAAGGGGCATGTTGTGATAGATCGGCCAGCTAAAGACGAACCGGGCCCCACCCAGCTCGCTCGCTTCGCAGCGAACCGAACCGCCCATCGCCTGGGCAATAGAACGGACAATAGCCAGCCCCAGACCACAGCCGCCGGTAGCCCGGTCGCGGCTGGGATCGAGGCGCACAAACGGCTCAAAAACTTTTTCACGCTCCGCCGGCTCAATGCCGGGGCCATCGTCTTCCACACACAGAATCGCCTGGCTTCCCTGCAAATCTAAACCTATGCGCAGCGTCGTTTCGCTGTAGCGCATGGCGTTGTTCATCAGATTATCCAGCACGCGTTCCATCAGGCGCATGTCCAGTGCGCCGTACGCGCCGGGGGTAATGGCTGTCAGCAGTTTTCGCTGAGGGTTAACGCTCTGCACATCGTTAATATGCGTCTGTAGCCAGACGGGGAGATCCGGTGTACTGAGGTGCAACTCCGTCTGAGGCCGATCGAGGCGGGCATAGGTCAGCAGCTCTTCAATTAGCGCTTCAAGCTGGCCAATATCCCGATTGAGCGCCTGCGATTCCGCCCCGGTGAGGTTCTCGCTCATCTCCAGGCGATAACGCAGGCGTACCAGCGGAGTGCGCAGTTCATGCGCAATGCCATCGATCAGCTGCTTCTTGCTGGCAATCAGGGCGTTGATGTTATCGGCCATCTGGTTAAAGGCAATACCGAGCCGGTCAAAACTGGAACCACTGTCGAAATGTATGCGTTCAGTTAAATGACCCTCCCCAAAACGCTGTGCGGCGGATTCCAGTTTCAGCATGTCCTGCCAGTGCGGTCGCATCCAGATGAATACAGGGAAAGCGAGCGAGATGGCAATAAAGCCCAGCAGGGCGAGATCCAGCAGGCGCATCTGGTGCAGGTAATAGAGATAGGGCACCGGCCCGACGGCCAGGACATAATGGCTGCGCGGAATACGCTGAATGAAGGTATATTTCTCGTCCAGCGCGACGATGTCTCCATCGCGCAGACGCTGCATCGCAGGCGGCGCTAAGTCAAAATCCTTCATGGGTTCGATACGCAGATCAAACGACAGATTCAGATCCAGCTCTTTTAACGTGCGCGCCCAGTCATGAGGTGGTATTTCTCGCAACTCGCTACGCATCAGGTAGAGCGAGCTTTTCATCAGATCGTCGAGGGATTGTCTGCCCGCGCGCTCTGCGGTGAATTTGTAGACCAGCCCGACCAGCATGGTCATCACCAGAAAGCAGACAAACAGCAGAAGGTAAAACTGCACAAACAGCTTTTTCATTAATCTCACCGAAACAGGGGCTTCACTACACGTCTTTTACCAGCAGGGTCGCCATGGGCGCAAGTCAGGCATGATGAGTTGAAAAGGGTAATTGTCGAGAGGTATTTCAGCGCGGCATCGCTTTATTCCATCAATGCCCGGAAAATCCGTTTACGTTTCAGTTAAACGCGTTTATTTACGATTGCGTATTATTGATCCGTAATAACAATGACAAAGGCCACCTGCGGGTGGCTTTATTTAATGGCGTTAACCAGCGAGAGGGATCCGGCACAAACGGTGTGACAGAAATAATTAGCGTTGTAACCTGAGCATTATCGAACTTCGTTAATGTCTGGATTTAGCTGTGCTGACAATCAGTGGATTCGTGGTAAACCCATGCGGGCATTTCCGCGTGTTGCAATGCACCGCGTATGTGCATATCTCTTCTTGCTGGTTTCGGTTGTATGGGCATGCCATCTTGTTTTTAATTTCACTCCACAACATCTCGTTATAAGGTGATATGTTATATATCGATATAGGCTTGAACACACCATTAATGAAGACGCCATTTTTTGTCGGATATATTCTGTCACCGGGGTACAAATAGACATCGCTTTCATACCAAATAATGAGTTTCAAGAACTTGAGTCCCAAGATGCTTGAATAAACGATTCCCGTATTAGGACAAATTACCGAGCTAATGACTCTCCATGACATTGCTATACCTCTTTCATTAAATAATTGAGAGAGTATAAGGTTTAGCATGAGAATTAGATATCTGCAAACACGTAAGCCATTGAAAAAGATCGATATTATTTATATGCTTTCCACTATCCCCTTTGTTTTCAAAAGGATAAGATAATGATTAAAGCAATTGTAAAGATTATTTTTAGCCCAATGTGCTTTTAAGTGACGGATTTTTGATCGATGATGGCGCCTGCACTGCTGAATATATATTGTACTACAGCACTGAAATACATTAGGAATACTTTTGTTTAGGCGAAAAATGCCCAACGAAATAGCATACAAGGAAGGAATGTGAACAAGGGATATTTTATAACTGACGATGCATATAATCGATAACTTTCGACGGGTACTGATAATAATTCCGATGCATCGTGAGTTATTTTTCGAATATTCCTGTTTTGTTCCTTTTTTCAGGTTTCCCAGGCGTGCGGTGCAAACAGATAGCCCTTATTGCGTACGGTTTTAATGCGGTAAGGTTCCGTGGCGTTATCCAGCAGTTTTTTACGCAGACGCGAAATCGCCACATCAACGCTACGATCCATTCCGTCGTAACTTACGCCGCGCAGATTTTTCAGTAATGCATCCCGGTCCATAATTTGACCGGCATGGGTTGCCAGCTCCCACAGCAGGTCAAAATCTGCGGTTGAGAGCGCAATCAGCTCCCCGGAAAGCATAACCTGTCGGTTGACCGGGTCGATAGAAAGCGTGCCGAAGCGCATCGCTTTGTGCGGCGTTAAAGAGGGGGCAGACGCTTCACGCTCCGCGCCGCTGGCACGCTGACGCAGATGGAGGCGCAAACGGGCAAGCAGGACTGCCGGCGGCGTGGTTTTCAGGATGTAGTCATTCGCGCCCATCTCAAGCGACAGAATATGATTCATATCGCTGTCGAGAGAGGTCAGCAGCACGATCGGACCGTCCCACTTCGTGCGCAGATCCCGGCATAGCGTCATACCATCTTTTCCGGGCAGCATGATGTCCAGCAACACCAGGTCCGGATTTTCGCGGGTCACGACGTCTTCAGCGCGATCGCCACGAGGCTCGACAACCACTTCCATATCATGTTTACCCAGATAAGCGGCGATCAGTTGCCCCACCTCGGGTTCATCTTCAACATAAACAATCTTATTCATACAACGTCTGTCATCGCAAAAAACGTCAACATACACCGCGCAATCTTAACCTTCCATTAATCTTTCAAAATTAGCCGGACTTCCGTTATCCTGCACGGGAATGTTATTTGATTGTTAAGGGAAAAGAATGGGGCTGGTGATAAAAGCCACGCTGGGTGCGCTGGTCGTGCTGCTGATTGGGGTGCTGGCTAAAACGAAGAACTACTACATTGCCGGGCTGATCCCGCTGTTTCCCACCTTTGCGTTAATCGCGCACTATATTGTGGCCTCTGAGCGGGGTATTGAGGCGCTGCGCGCCACCATTGTGTTCGGGATGTGGTCGATCATCCCGTATTTTATCTATCTGCTGTCGCTGTGGTACTTCACCGGTTTTCTGCGTCTGCCCCTGGCGCTGGGCGGGGCGGTGGTCTGTTGGAGCCTCAGCGCCTGGGTGCTTATCTTCTTCTGGAGCCGCTTTCACTAGCGCAGCGGGCGGCCACCGTCCACGGCAAACGTTCGGCCCGTGACGTAACAGCTGGTCAGCAGATAATCGATCAGGTCGATCACCTCTTTCTCACCGGGCGCAATTTTCATTAACGACTTGTTGAGCGCCTGCTGACGATACTCGGCATCATCGCCTTCGTTAAATAAAATCATCGCCGGAGCAATCGCGTTGACCTTTACCTCGGGCGCCAGCTTGCGTGCGAAAGAGCGGGTCATATTATCCAGGGCGGCTTTGCTGGCCGCATAGGCGATGTGTTTGTCGCTTCCTCGCTCTACCACGTAATCGGTGAAATGGATAATGTCGCCTGCGGCATGACCGTGTCCGCGCAGCAGATCCTGTAGGGCATGGTTGAGCAGATAAGGCGCATTAACGTGGATCTGCATCATGCAGGCGAGCGTTTCGCTGAGCGAATGTCCTGCTTTTTCGGGAAGCCAGGTACTGGCGTTGTGAATAACCGCCCGCAGCCCGTGGGTGGTCGATTTCACTTTGTCCGCGAAGGCGAGTATACCTTCATCCGTGGAGAAATCCGCCTGAATGCAGACTGCTCCGGCATTTCGTAGACCTTCAATGGAGGGATATTCCGTGCGGTAACTGACGATAACCGGATGGCGAAGGTTGAGAAAGTGATGGGCGAGGGCGAGGCCGATGCGACGGCCTGCGCCAGTGATCAATATTGGGCGTTGCTGCGTGTGTCCCATCGTAATCTCCTTTTCAGTTCAACAATGGGACAGGCGACGCTATCCCATTAACATCCACGTTGCCGGTACGGCAGCGACTAACAGCAAACCTATCAACGCCATTTCGCGGCGCTTAAGGGCATTATCAAGCTGATGCGTACGGCGAGCGTAGATAAACACCAGCAGGCCCGGTGCGTAGAGCACCACGGACAGCAGCAGATGCATCGGTCCGGAAGCATACAACAACCATAGACCGTAAATACAGGCGCCGACACCTACCGCATAGTGTGCCGGGCGGGTCGCAATTTTTAACAGATATGCGCCCACTAAGAAATAGGGTACCAGAATCATCTCGGAGGCGATGGTCAGCAGCGTGTTATAGTCCGATCCTGTGAGCCAGATCAGCACCAGACAGACCTGCACGCTGATGTTGGTGAGCCACAAAGAGGCCGATGGCGCACTGTTTTTGTTCTGACGGGCAAACAGGCGCGGGAACGCTTTATGCGTGGCGGCCAGGAACGGCACTTCCGCTGCCATAATGGTCCAGCTCAGATAGGCGCCGCAAACGGAGACAATCAGACCCGCCGCGATAATCACGTCTCCCCAGGGACCCAACATTTTCACCATCAGCCCGGCCATGGACGGGTTACGCATTTCCGCCAGTTCAGGGCGTGCCACCACGCCGAGCGACAACAGCGTCACCAGCAGATAAACGCCCAGCGCCGCCAGTACGGCCAGCAGCGTGGCGCGTCCCACGTCGCGCTTGTTACGCGCGCGGGCAGAGACTACGACGGCACCTTCAACGCCGATGAACACCCACAGGGTGATCAGCATGGTATTTTTCACCTGTTCCCAGACGGGAACGCCCAGCGCAATGCCGCTGAAATCGAGCGTAAAGACATCGAGACGGAAGGCGAGGAAGGCCAGCACGACGAACAGGCCAAGCGGCACAAGCTTGGCCAGCGTTGCCACGAGGTTAATGCTGGCCGCGGTCTGGACGCCGCGCAAAATCAGCCAGTGAACAATCCACAGCAGTACCGAGGCGCCGACGATGGACTGCCAGGTATTACCGTCGCCAAACAGGCGCAGTTCGGGCGTATCGGTAAAGAAGCTGAGCGCCGAGAAGACGATAACCAGATAGGAGACGTTGGCGATCACCGCGCACAGCCAGTAACCCCAGGCGGAGCAGAAGCCGATCAGCTCGCCGAAACCTTCCCGGGCGTAAGTGAATATTCCGCCGTCCAGATCCGGTCGGATACGGGTCAGCAGCAGCATGGCGAATGCCAGCAGCAAAATCCCAACACCGGTAATGCCCCAGCCAATCAGTAATGCGGCCGGGCTGGCGACGGCCGCCATGTTCTGCGGCAAACTGAATACGCCCGCGCCCAGCATTGAGCTCAATACAAGTGCAGTTAACGCACTCAGGCCAAGTTTCTTTTCCATTGGCTTCCTGTTATGAAAAGTCCAAATCCAGAATAATTATTTCGCTAAGGCGCATAAAAATGGTGGATCACGCTAAGGCGCGGGATTTTACGGAGTGTGAAGGATGCATGCAATGACGTGTGGCAGAAATCAGAAAAAAAGTAACAAAAAAGGCGGCACTGCGCCGCCTTTATGAAACCGTTTTGTTACTTGTACAGATCGGCGCTGATGGTCAGGTTGTTACCACGTTCCTGCCACTGACGGGTGATGTGGTAATACTTCGCGCCTTTCTTCGCAGCACGCTTCGCCACCTGATAGGAGATTTCCGTCATGTTGCCATAGTTGCCCGTAAACTTGATGCTGTCGAACGGCACCATCTGCGCGGCAGTGGCTTTGTTCAGCTCTTCAATTTTCGTGCCGTCTGGTAACGTAACGGTATAACGACCGCCTCTGGTGGATTGGGTTTCAAAGAAACGACCCACTTCAGCGCTTGGTGCCGCAGACGTTGCTACGCCCGGAATTTCCACTTTCTTCGCTTCTTCACCGCCTTTCGCCAACGCGGCACGTCCCGCATCTGAATCCGCTGGAATGGCATCCGGGCTTTGCACTACGCGTTTTTTCGCATCTTGCTTATAGATGAAAGCGGTGATGCGCTGGTTTCCGCCCTGGTTAGCATCAACCTGACGCACGATATAGAACGCGTAAGCGCCTTTTTCTCTCGCGGCTTTGGTGATGGCATCGTTAACTTCAGGCTGGCTGCGGTAGAAGCCCTGAACGGTCACGGTGTCATACGGTTCCAGCTGAACAGCCTGATCTTTCGGCAGTTCAACAATGCCGTTAATCACGCGGTTTTTCTGTTCATCTGCTTTTGGGGCATTCTCTTTGTACAGCGCAATCGTCACGCGCTGGTTGCCGCTGTTGCCCTGATCGGACTGGTCAACAACATAAAACGAGGCAGCGCCGTTTTTATCGGCGGCTTTTGATGCGGCGGCGACGGCATCGCCAATAGAGTTATAGCGACCCACAATGACCGTATGGTCAAAAGGTTTTAACGCTGCCGCTTGCTCCGGCGTCAACTCTGTCGCGGCATTCGCAGACAGGGCGGTCGCGGAAAGAAGTGCGGACGCCAGGAGTGTGTTCTTAAGCTTCATAAAAATAATCCTTCGCCTTGCGCAAACCATGTACTGGTGTTGTTGTTAATTTGAGACGGTCCCGATTATGGCATTTAACACCCATCGCTGTCTGCGGCATTTTTCACAGCCTGTGCTCACCAAAGGACCTGATTCGATAACATTTTGTGATATGTGGAAAAAACAGGCGTTTCACAAGAAAAACTGATTAAGCATATGACTTTTACAAGTTAATTTAATGTTAATGAGTTGTTCTATTATGGCGCTATATCATGTTTTTACCGCTTCGCTTGCGCGATTTATCGGTCCTGAAGGCGAATTTAAGGTAAGTATCTCTGTCAGTAACCCCGATCGCTTATTTTTCACAGATAAAGTAAGAAATAGTGTTTTCTGGCGGTAGATCACGGGCGCTATTTTCAGTAGGTTATAGAAAGTTTGTTACTGTTTTATTTTCCGGGGTTAATCATTCTCCGTCGTTATCTCGATGGTGAAAATTGATACAAACTGCGGGCAATTATCGACAAACCATCATCAAAAACCGATGGAAGGGAAAACTATGCGTATTGGGGTACCAAAAGAACGGTTAGCCAATGAAACCCGCGTAGCGGCAACACCAAAAACGGTGGAGCAACTGCTTAAACTGGGTTTTACCGTCGCGATTGAAAGCGGCGCGGGCACACTGGCGAGTTTCGATGACGAGGCCTTTACTCAGGCTGGCGCGGACGTCGTGGACGGTGCTGAGGTCTGGCAATCACCCATCATTCTGAAGGTAAACGCACCGGAAGAGAGTGAAATTGAACTGCTGAACGCGGGCACTACGCTGGTGAGCTTTGTCTGGCCAGCCCAAAACCCGGAGTTGATGGAGAAGCTGGCGGCACGCGGTGTCACCGTGATGGCGATGGACTCCGTGCCGCGTATTTCGCGCGCGCAGTCTCTGGATGCGCTGAGCTCCATGGCGAACATTGCCGGCTATCGCGCCATTGTCGAAGCTGCGCATGAGTTTGGTCGCTTCTTTACCGGTCAGATTACGGCGGCAGGTAAAGTTCCACCCGCGAAGGTGATGGTGATTGGTGCCGGTGTGGCAGGTCTTGCCGCTATCGGGGCCGCAAACAGCCTGGGCGCTATTGTTCGCGCGTTTGATACCCGGCCGGAAGTGAAGGAGCAGGTGCAGAGTATGGGCGCCGAATTCCTTGAGCTGGACTTCAAGGAAGAATCGGGCAGCGGTGATGGTTACGCGAAGGTCATGTCTGAAGCCTTTATCAAGGCGGAAATGGCGCTCTTTGCGGCGCAGGCAAAAGAGGTAGACATCATTGTCACCACCGCGCTTATTCCGGGTAAACCGGCGCCGAAGCTGATCACCCGTGAGATGGTGGATTCCATGCAGCCGGGCAGCGTTATAGTCGATCTGGCGGCGCAAAACGGCGGTAACTGTGAGTATACCGTGCCAAATCAGGTCACGACGACCGCGAACGGCGTGAAGGTGATCGGTTATACCGACCTGCCAGGGCGTCTACCAACCCAGTCCTCTCAGCTGTACGGCACGAACCTCGTTAACCTGCTGAAGCTGCTCTGCAAAGAGAAAGACGGCAACATTACCGTTGATTTTGATGATGTGGTGGTGCGTGGCGTTACCGTGGTGCGTGAAGGGGAAATCACCTGGCCTGCACCGCCGATTCAGGTTTCCGCTCAACCTCAGGCTGCGCCGAAAGCGGCCCCAGAGCCCGCGGAGCCAGCAAAACCTGCGTCGCCGTGGCGCAAATACGCCATCATGGCGCTGGTCATAATCCTGTTTGGCTGGCTGGCGGACGTCGCGCCAAAAGAGTTCCTTGGCCACTTCACCGTCTTCGCGCTCTCCTGCGTGGTGGGTTACTACGTCGTGTGGAACGTTTCCCATGCGCTGCATACCCCGCTGATGTCGGTCACCAATGCCATCTCCGGGATTATCGTGGTCGGGGCATTGCTGCAAATTGGTCATGGCGGCTGGATCAGCTTCCTGAGCTTCATTGCGGTGCTGATCGCCAGTATCAATATTTTCGGTGGTTTCACCGTGACTCAGCGCATGCTGAAAATGTTTCGTAAAGGCTAAGGGGTAGCATATGTCTGGAGGATTAGTTACAGCCGCATACATTGTTGCTGCAATCCTGTTTATTTTCAGTCTGGCGGGGCTTTCCAAACACGAAACGTCTCAGCAGGGAAATAACTTTGGTATCGCCGGTATGGCGATTGCGCTGATTGCCACCATCTTTGGGCCGGACACCGGCAACGTGGCGTGGATCCTGGTGGCGATGATCATCGGCGGCGCGATTGGTATTCGTCTGGCGAAACGCGTTGAAATGACCGAGATGCCGGAGCTGGTTGCTATTCTGCACAGCTTCGTGGGTCTGGCGGCGGTGCTGGTGGGCTTCAACAGCTACCTGTACCACGAACCGGGCCTGGAGCCGATTCTGGTGAACATCCATCTGACCGAAGTGTTCCTCGGCATCTTCATCGGTGCGGTGACCTTCACCGGGTCGATTGTGGCGTTCGGCAAGCTGCGCGGGAAGATCTCTTCCAAACCGCTGATGCTGCCTAACCGCCACAAGCTGAATCTGGCGGCGCTGGTCGTTTCCTTTGTGCTGCTGGTGGTCTTCGTGCGTACCGAAAGCGTAGGCTTGCAGGTGCTGGCGTTACTGGTGATGACCATCATCGCGCTGGCGTTCGGCTGGCATCTGGTGGCGTCTATCGGCGGAGCAGATATGCCGGTAGTCGTTTCCATGCTGAACTCCTACTCCGGTTGGGCGGCGGCGGCGGCAGGCTTTATGCTGAGCAACGACCTGCTGATTGTCACCGGTGCGCTGGTCGGTTCTTCCGGTGCGATCCTGTCTTACATCATGTGTAAGGCGATGAACCGTTCGTTTATCAGCGTCATCGCGGGTGGCTTCGGTTCTGACGGCTCATCAACCGGTTCTGATGAGGAAGTGGGTGAACACCGTGAAATCAGCGCGGAAGACACCGCAGAGATGCTGAAAAACTCGCATTCCGTCATCATCACCCCAGGCTATGGCATGGCGGTGGCGCAGGCGCAGTATCCGGTGGCGGAAATCACCGAGAAACTCCGCGCGCGCGGTATCAAGGTTCGCTTTGGTATTCACCCGGTGGCGGGGCGTCTGCCAGGCCACATGAACGTGCTGCTGGCGGAAGCGAAGGTGCCTTACGACATCGTGCTGGAAATGGACGAGATCAACGATGATTTCGCCGACACCGACACCGTGCTGGTGATTGGCGCCAACGACACCGTTAACCCGGCGGCGCAGGACGATCCGCGTAGTCCGATTGCGGGTATGCCTGTTCTCGAAGTGTGGAAGGCGCAGAACGTTATTGTCTTCAAACGCTCTATGAACACCGGCTATGCTGGCGTGCAGAACCCGCTGTTCTTTAAAGATAACACCCACATGCTGTTTGGCGACGCCAAGGCCAGCGTGGATGCGATCCTGAAAGCGCTGTAATTTCGCTTCATCCTGACAAACCGCCCCCTGGGGCGGTTTTCTTATTTCTGCGGCCAGCTTTTCTCCTCTGTCTATACTTTACCCTTTGTGTAATACGAGGAGGTGTAATGCGATTTTTGTCCCGCTTCGACATCATCGAGCTGATGATGACGCCGTCTTTCTGGATCGGCGTCGCCACGGTGGTCTTTGTGACTCTGCTGGTGTACTGGCTGCTGACGCGCCTGATCGCCTTCGTTAAGAAAGGGATCACCACCTGGGGCGACAAGCACCCCAGCACCAACCGGATGCGCTTTATCCTGACGGATATGCTTAACCGCACCAGCCGCGTCCTGCTTTTTGTCGTGGCGCTGTTGTTCAGCCTGCGTTTCGTCGACTTACCGGATCATCTCTTTGGTACCGTGAGCCACGCCTGGTTCCTGGTCTTCGCTATCCAGGTGGCGCTGTGGATGGATCAGGGGGTGGTGTCGTGGCTTCGTCACGTCATGCTGGCGCCGGGAAGCCATAAAAACCCGGTGACGCTGGTGATCACGGGGCTTATCCTCCGTGCCATTGTCTGGTCAGTGATGCTGCTGTCTATTCTTGCTAACGCGGGCGTCAACATCACTGCTCTGGTTGCCAGCCTTGGGGTAGGGGGTATTGCTATCGCCCTCGCGGTGCAAACGATCCTGAGCGACGTGTTTGCATCGCTCTCCATCGGTTTTGATAAGCCGTTCGAAATCGGCGATTTTGTGGTGTTTAACGATGTCGCCGGGACGGTAGAGCACATTGGTCTGAAAACCACCCGTATCCGCAGCCTGAGCGGGGAGCAGATTGTCTGCGGGAACGCCATCCTGCTGCAACAGACGCTGCATAACTACAAGCGGATGCAAACGCGGCGGATTGTTTTTACCTTCGGGGTCGCCAGCGACACGGCGCCGGAAAAACTGCGTTCAGTGGGTGAGATGGTCAAACAGATCATTACCGACGTCGGGGAAACGAAGTTTGACCGCGCCCATTTCCTGGGCTTCGATCGCGATCGCCTGACCTTCGAGGTGGTTCATATTGTTAATACGGCGGATTACAACAAGTACATGGATATTCAGCAGGAGATCAATATTCGTATCCTGGAGGGGCTGAACCAGCAGGAGATCAAGCTCGCGCTACCGAGCATGGTTCTGCACGCGCCCTGGATGAATGCCGGCGACGAGGCATCTGCGCAACGGTTGAGCGAAGCGCAATAAAAAAAGCCCGCCGTTACCGGCGGGCTTTCATTTTGGGGTCAATCGTCTTCCTCATCGTCCAGCTCAACCGGCGTCTGATATTGATCCGGTTTGATGACCAGAAGGTCGCAGCGCAGATGGTCGATCACCTGCTCGGCGGTATTTCCCAGGAACGCGGCAGAAATACCGGTCCGGCCGATGGTGCCCAGCACCACAATCCCGGCCTGCAAATGCTCCGCCAGATCCGGAATAACCTCTTCCGGTAACCCTTTTTCTACGTGGGTCATGTTCTCATCGATACTGAATTTCTGGCGCAGCGCTTTCATGGCCAGCAGATGCTGACCGCGAATCGCGTCGTTATACACGCTCGGGTCAAATTCAGGCAGCTCGATGGCGATATTGATTGGCGTAACCGGATAGGCGCCCACCAGATGGACTTCAGTATGGTTAACCTGGTCGGCAAGCTGAAGCGTCTCCTTCACCAGTTTCTCGTTCAGCGAATTGTGATAATCCTCTTCGCTGGCCAGATTGACCGCCACGACGGCTTTCCCGCCCTCAGGCCACGGCTGATCTTTCACCATCCATACCGGACAAGGGCATTTGCGCAGCAGGTGCCAGTCTGTTGGAGTGAAAATCACGGATTCCAGTTTGTCATGCTGGTGCGCCATTTTCAGCAGCAGGTCATGCCCACCGGCCACCACTTCCTGAATAATGGCTTCGAAGGGGCGGTTGTGCCAGACTACTTTAATATCAATCGGTACGCCCGCTTCCAGGTAATACTTCGCCTGCTCGCGGATCCACGCGGTACGCTGGCTGATCACTCCCTGACGCATAGCGGTGCGCTCGTCAGGCGACAGAAGGGTGGTCATCTCGTATGAGAAGTCATAAATCGGCAAAAAGGCTTTAATTTTGCCACCAATCCGTTGATGTAAATACACAGCACGTCGTAATGCCGGCTGATCGTCCTGATTAGGATCGATAGCCACCAGCATGTTTTGATACTTTGCCATACAGGTCTCCTTACTACTGTCACCACAGTCTGTAAGTAAAAGAGTAACCTATATATCTTGAATGAAACAGGGGGGAAGTTTTTGCCAGATCAATAATCATGAAAATTTATCGACCTGGCATAAGATATCCGGGAGAGTTATGCCACGTTACGTGAGTGACCCGCCAGAATGGCCAGAGCTTCACCGTTTTCGATGGTGATATACTTACCTTTAACCGCCAGCATTCCGCTCTTCTGGAAGCGACCCAGCAGACGGCTGATGGTTTCCACGGTCAGGCCCAGATAGTTACCAATATCACCGCGCGTCATGGTCAGACGGAATTCACGCGGGGAGAAGCCACGTTCCGCGAAACGGCGGGAGAGGTTATAGATAAAGGCGGCCAGACGCTCTTCGGCATTCTTCTTAGAAAGCAGTAGGATCATATCCTGATCGCCTTTGATCTCACCGCTCATCAGACGCATCATCTGCTGACGCAGGTTCGGCATCTTACCGGACAGATCGTCCAGCGTCTCAAACGGAATTTCGCAGACCATAGAGGTTTCCAGCGCCTGAGCAAAGCTCGGGTGATGGCCACTGCCGATGGCGTCAAAGCCGACTAAATCGCCTGCCAGATGGAAGCCGGTGATCTGCTCGTCGCCCTGTTCGGTAATGGTGTAGCTTTTGATGGTGCCAGAACGGATAGCATAGAGCGACTTCAGTTCGTCTCCCGCCTTAAACAGCGTCTGCCCTTTCTGAATAGGCTTTTTGCGCTCGATGATATTGTCAAGCTGATCGAGTTCGTGCTCATTCAGAGTAAACGGGATACAGAGCTGGCTGATGCTGCAATCCTGGCAATGGATAGCACAACCGCCAGACTGAATGCGTCGTATAATTCGCTTTTCCGGGATCATAGGTTTGCTCAAGCCTTAATTGATATTGGTCAATTTTAACATCTTTTTGGTAAGGACGTAAGTCTGGCAAACCCCCAATAAAGACAAGAGACGGCAGCGTGTTGCCATCTCCTTGAAATTCCACAGAATGATTAAGGATTATGAACCTAACAGGAAGAAAATTAAGCACAAAAAGCCTGGGAATTACAGCAGAAAATACCCTTCGTGACGCAGCAGCCACTCTTTGCGCTGTACGCCCCCGGCATAGCCGGTGAGGGTGCCGTTGCGCCCAATCACGCGATGGCAAGGCACCACAATGCTGACGGGGTTAGAGCCATTTGCCGCACCGACCGCGCGCGCCGCGCCGGCACGACCAAGCTGTTCTGCCAGCTGACCGTAGTGCATCACCTGCCCGCAGGGAATATTACGCAGCGCCTGCCACACCTCGCGCTGGAAAGGGGTGCCCGCCGTGGCGGTTGGCAGGGTATTAATAATGCTGAGATCGCCCTCGAAGTAGGCCGTCAGTTTATCGCTCAGCCCGCCAGGATTACGGGCAGTAACACGCTCGTATCCCTCGGCGCGATAATGGATGTTGAGCAGCTCAACCATCCGGTCGCTGTGCTCTTCCCATTCAACCGCGCGCAGATTGAACGCTTCATCCGCGATAACCCACAGCGGCCCCAGCGGCGTCGCAATCTTATCTTCGAGTAATCTCAGCATCAGTACTCCTTAGTTCAGCCTCGGGTAAACACCCGGTCCAATCGGCAGGCCGACAAGATACCACGCCACCAGCATCACCAGCCATACCCCTAAGAAGATAAGCGGATAGGGCAGAACCAGCGAATAGTAGGTACCCAGCTTAGCCTCCGGTCTGTAGCGTTGCAGGAAGCCTAAAAACAGCGGAACGAAGGGTGACACGGGCGCCAGCGGGATCACCGAGGAATCGGCGACACGGAACAGGATCTGGGCGAACGCCGGATGGAAGCCGAGCATCATAAACATGGGGACAAAGATGGGCGCCAGAATCGACCAGATGGCCGACCCGCTGGCAATAAACATGCACAGCAGGGACGACAGCAGCGCCAGGCCGACAAACGCCGGAACACCGCTCAACCCCGCCGCCTCCAGCGCGTCCGTCAGGCTCACGGCCATAAACTTGCCCATGTTGCTCCAGTTAAACATGGCGACAAACTGCGCCAGCGGGAACACCATCACGATAAAACCCGCCATCTCCTTCATCGGCTCGATCATCAGGTGCGGCAGATCTCCCTGACGGCGGATTTTGCCGGTGGCGATGCCGTACGCGAGCGAAACGACGAAGAAGAAGAGAATTATCAGCGGCACAATGCCCTGAATAAACGGCGAGGGCAGTACGGTGTGTTTGATCGGATCGCGCAGCACGCCATTTTCCGGTACCACCATCAGCGCCACCACCGCAATGAACGCCAGCGAGACGATCCCGGCTACGCGCAGGCCGAACTGCTGCTCTTTGCTCAGCGTCTCCAGCTTTTCATCGCTCCGGCCTTCCCATTTACCCAGGCGCGGCTCAATGATTTTATCGGTAATCAGACCCCCGACAATCGTCAGGACAATCACTGAACTGGCCATAAAGTACCAGTTGTCGATCACGCTGACGTGCATGGTCGCATCGATGGTGCTGGCTGCCTCTGTGCTGATGCCGGAGAGCAGCACATCGGTGGTCACGATAAGCAGGTTAGCGGTAAACCCACAGCCGACGCCCGCAATCGCCGACAGCAGGCCCGCAACAGGATGACGACCAACGGCGAGGAAAATCAGCGCCCCCATCGGCGGCATGATCACCAGTGCCGCGTCGGACGAGATATGGCTGAAGAAGGCAATAAACAGCACCATATAGCTGGCATAACGCGCGCTGACGTGCGAGGCCATTTTGACCATCAGCGCGGGCAGGAGACCCACGCGCTCGGCCAGTCCCGCGCCTAACACCAGCGCCAGGATGGCGCCCAGCGGCGCAAAACCGCTGAAGTTTTTAATCACGTTCGGCAAAAACCAGTGCAACCCTTCAACGCTGAGCAGGTTTTTCACTGCCACCATGCTGCCGTCGGCCGGGCTGCGCACGCTCACCTCAAAGGCGGACAGCACTGCCGTCGCGACCATCAGGATGACAATTAAATAGATAAAAAGCAGGAAAGGGTGCGGCACTTTATTGCCGATCCTTTCAACCCAGCCATAGAGCTTACCGGATGGGGAATGCGAAGGTATGGAAGACATACTCATGGGCGTTCCTCGGGACTGTTGTTGTGTTGTTGTGTTGTGTTTTTTTATTTTAAAGGTGACGGTGTCACGCCCTGCGGGATCGGACACTCGTACGGTTTTTCTGTTATGTGTTGTTCGAACTCTTCCCGGCATTTTCGCAACAGGTCGGCATCCTGAAGCAGATGCAGCGCGGTCGCGCCCATCACTTTTCCGGCCAGCAACATGCCTTTATGGGCAATAGAGGTACGCCCCTGCGCCACTAATTGCCAGGTATGCAGCGGGGTGCCCACGGTAAAACAGGGGCTAAAGCACTGTGCGACAGGCATCTTCCAGCTGACATCCCCCACATCGGTGGAGCCTGCCAGCACGTTATCGGTGATGGCATAAGGGGCAACTTCATCCACCAGCAACGTCTCCTGATGGCGTCGGGCAAACGCTTTTCCCTCTTCGGCCCCCGTTGCGGCAATGTTTTTCAGGCTGTTTTGCAGGTCGTTTGCCGTGAGCGTAGCGCGGATTTTACGGGCAAATTCGCGTTCCTCTTCCGTCCAGGCCGGCGTGCCGTAATGCTGCAATGCGCGGTACATCGCCGCTTCGAGCGTTCGGTTCGGCAGATAGCTGGAGCAGGCTTTATCAAAGCGGCACTCGACGGTGGTTTCGGTCATCATCGCCGCGCCCTGGGCGATTTTCTCGATGCGCGCGTAGATCTGCTGCGCATCGGCCATCTCCGGGGCGCGGATCAGGTACAGCACCTCGGCCTGGGCCTGCACCACGTTAGGCGAAATTCCGCCGGTATCGGTGATGGCGTAATGAACGCGCGCTTTTTCAATGATGTGTTCGTTGAGGAAGTTTGTGCCGGTGGTCATCAACGTCACGGCATCCAGCGCGCTGCGTCCCAGATGTGGGGAGTTAGCGGCATGGGCGGCGATCCCCTTAAACCGCCAGGCGGCCTGAATATTGGCCAGCGTGCTGACGTTAAACATCCCGGCAAAGGCTTCCGGGTGCCATGTCACGGCAGCGTCCACGTCGTCAAATAATCCTTCACGCACCATAAAGGTTTTACCGGAGCCGCCTTCCTCGCCGGGACAGCCGTAAAAACGCACCGTTCCGCTGCCGCCGTGCTGTTCCAGCCAGCTTTTCACCGCCACCGCCCCGGCAAAGGCAGCCGTGCCTAAGAGGTTATGCCCGCAGCCGTGGCCGTTCGCCCCCGGGGTGGCGGATTGCGCCGTCGCGCAGTGTGCCTGCTGGCTTAGCCCGGCCAGGGCATCGTATTCGCCCAGAAGGGCGATAACGGGCTTGCCGCTGCCGTAGCTGGCAATAAAGGCGTTGGGAATGCCTCCGGCTTCCCGCGTCAGGGTAAAGCCCTCGGCTTCCAGCGCGCTGGCGAGGCGTTCGGCGGACCAGAACTCTTCAAAGCGCGTTTCGGGATGATCCCAGATGTCATCGGCAATATCGGTAAACGTCTGACATCGCGTGTCGATGGCATCAGCGATAAAAGCGTAGTTCTCCTGCATTACACACCTCGCGTCCACGGGAAATTAAGCGCAGTTCGCGCCAGCGTTTCGATGGCAACGTTCATCACCTGCTCATCAAAATCGAATTTTTCGTTGTGATGTCCGGCGCTCAGCTGGGTGCCGAAAACCATATACGAGGCCATGCCGCCGTTCTGCTGCACGCGGGCCATCATTAGCGTGGCGTCTTCGGAGCCCGCAGGCGCTTTGACCTTATTAATGGCATGAGTCACACCGGGCACCTGGCTTGCCTGCTCGCGCAGATAATCGACCCAGGCCGGGGAAGGGACGCTGGAGGTCGCCGCCCCCATCAGGTTTATCCCGGCTGTTACGCCATAGAGCGCCGCCGCGCCGGTAATTACCGCCTGCGCGCGCTCAAAGACATACTGATTAATGGCCTCGCTTTCGCCGCGGGTTTCAACCTTAAGTAACGCATCAGCCGGAACCACGTTGCGTCCGCTGCCCGCCTGCATGACCCCGACGTTAACCCGGGACGCGCCTTCGCTGTGTGGCGCGATGCCATGCAGCGCGATAGCGGCCTGGGCAGCAGCAAGCAGGGCGTTACGGCCCTCTTCCGGTTTACCGCCAGCGTGTGCGGCGACTCCGGTAAAGCGCACGTCAAATTTGGTGGTCGCCATGAAGTTATCGCTGCCGCAGATCACCGTCCCTTCCGGAACGCCGGTTCCGATATGAATGGCGGTAAAGTAGTCTACGCCGTCCAGCGCGCCTGCGGCGACCATAGCGCGCGCGCCGCGCGTACCCTCTTCGGCAGGCTGGAAGATCAGTTTGATGGTGCCGTTGAGCTGCGCTTCATACTGCTTAAGCACCTGCGCGAGCCCCAGACCAATGGTGGTATGCCCGTCGTGGCCACAGGCGTGCATCATTCCCGGATTGCAGGAGGCAAACCCGTCGCGGAACGGGCGATGGCTGTCGTCGAGCGCTTCGCTTAAATCAAGGGCGTCCATGTCCACGCGAAATGCCAGGGTTGGGCCCGGGCGGCCGGTATTCAGGGTCGCGACAATGCCGGTGAACCCGCCCTCAAACGGCGCCAGCCATTTCTCCGGCGCGCCCTGCGCCCGGGCGCGGGCAAACTCTCGCGAAAGGGTGGCGTCATCGGGCAGTCCCATACGGCTTTCGGCGTCGACAACGTCGCGACCCATCGCCAGCTCGTAACCCAGTGAGGCGAGGATCTCCGCCACTTTTGCCGCAGTGCGAAACTCCACCCAACCGGATTCCGCGAAATGGTGGAAATCGCGACGCCATGCGCTCAGTTGTGGGGCTAATGTCTGGATGTACTGCGCCAGTGCGTTCATATCTTTTCCTGTCATCATTAAAATATGTGAACTGCTTCACGCTGTGATAGTTTTTACTTATCACTAATCGTTTTTTCACAGTTTTAACCGTTCAGGAATTACCCTCGCACATCCGTTTCCATTAAAGTAGATGACAGTTTCTTTACTCTGATAAACAACGGTTATCGGTCTCGTTATGTCATTTCAGATTAAATTTCATCAAATCAGGGCGTTTGTCGAGGTGGCGCGTCAGGGCAGCATTCGCGGCGCCAGCCGGACGCTTAATCTTTCGCAGCCCGCGCTGACCAAATCCATTAAAGAGCTGGAGGAGGGTATGGCGGCCCAGCTATTTGTGCGCCGGAGTAAAGGCGTCGCGCTGACCGAGTGCGGGGAAGGGTTTTATCACCGCGCTAATTTGATTCTGGAAGAGCTGCGTGCAGCGCAGGATGACATCCGCCAGCGACAGGGCGAGCTTGCCGGACAGATCAATATTGGGATGGGAGCCAGCATTTCACGCAGCCTGATGCCAGCCGTCATTACGCGTTTTCATGCGCAGCATCCTCAGGTCAACGTCCGGATTATGGAAGGCCAGCTGGTGTCGATGATTAATGAATTACGTCAGGGTGAGCTGGACTTTACCATCAATACCTATTATCAGGGGCCGTACGATCACGAATTTACGTTTGAAAAGCTGTTCGAAAAGCCTTTTGCCGTATTTTGTCGGGCAGGACATCCGGCGACAGGGGCGACCTCAATTAATGAGCTTCTGCAATATAACTGGACGATGCCTACGCCCCGGGGAAGTTATTATAAGCAGTTACAGGATACTTTTAACCATCGCTCTCAAATACCGCGAATTGGCGTTGTCTGTGAGACCTTTTCCTCCTGTATTAGCCTCGTCGCACAAAGCGATTTCATCAGCATTTTACCGCAAGAGCTGGGCTGCGATCCGCTTCTGGCGCACCGTCTGATAATGCTGCCGGTTGTCGAAACCCTGCCTAAAGCGGCATATTATTTAATTCAGCGTCGTGATTCTCGCCAGACACCGCTTGCCGAATCATTAATCACGCAGTTTCGAAGAGAGGCCAGGAAATTAATTTAATAAAAATAACAACAATAAAAAATAGAGTCTGCCCGACATCAGACAGACTCCACAGAACACACAGTCGTGCATCCTTTCGCGGATCCTACATGCATTATCCATTGGGCAGGTTTATTAAGTTATAACAGCTTTTTCTTAAAAGAGAAGGACGTTGAGTGATTGATTTCACGATTTTTTAACGTATTTATTTAATTAATTACGGCTGAAATTTAAGTTAAGGTTAGATTAAATTTATTGCGTCTGCGATTATCTGTTCCTTAAGCCATTATTTGTACCCGTGCCCGGGTGATTGAGACCCGCAACGGGCGCAGGTATAGTACATCACTCAGATGTAGCCGGAGGATTTCCATGAACCCTGACGACAAATCACTTTTTCTTGACGCCATGGAGGATGTCCAGCCGCTCAAACGCTGCGCGGATATTCACTGGCAGCAGAGCCGCAACACGCGGGCGCGTCAGGAAATAGATACTGAGCAGCTCGATAACTTTCTGACGCTGGGGTTTCTGGAACTGTTGCCCCTTGACGAGCCGCTGATGTTCCAGCGTGAAGGGGTACAGCAGGGGGTATTTGATAAGCTGCGTTCCGGCAAATATTCCCGTCAGGCCAGCTTAACGCTGTTACGCCAGCCTGTGGAGCAATGCCGCCAGCTGGTCTATTCCTTTATTCGCCAGGCCGGACGTGACGGGCTACGCAACCTGATCATCGTGCATGGTAAAGGGCGTGAACAGCAGTCGCACCCTAACGTAGTGCGCAGCTATCTTGCGCGCTGGTTGACCGAGTTCGACGAAGTACAGGCCTTTTGCGAAGCGCAGCCGCATCACGGCGGCAGCGGAGCATGCTATGTCTCGTTGCGTAAATCAGAGGATGCGAAGCGAGATAACTGGGAACGCCACGCCAAGCGCAGCCGCTAATCAGGCAGGCGGGCGATATGCCCGCCTGTCACTCAGAAGGTTTCCCAGTTCGCGTCAGCTGTATTCGCGCCTGCCGCTGACGGGCGCAGCAGTACGGGCGTTTTCACGTTTTTAGGGCGAGCCGCCGGCGATGCCTGAGCGTTCAGCCGAAATGCCGCCACGGCCTGACGCAGCTGTTCAGACTGATCTTCCAGCGCCGCCGCCGCCGTTGCCGACTCCTGTACCAGCGCGGCGTTTTGCTGCGTGACGCTGTCCATCTGCGAGACTGCCAGGCTGACCTGCTCTATACCGCGGCTCTGCTCGTCAGACGCCGAGGAAATCTCAGCCATAATATCGGTTACGCGCGTCACGGCCGCGACGATCTCTTTCATGGTCGCACCCGCCTCGCTCACCTGTTCCGAGCCGGTATTCACCCGGCTGACAGAGTTCTCGATAAGCCCTTTGATCTCTTTTGCCGCCTGCGCGCTGCGGCTGGCCAGCGTCCGTACTTCACCTGCCACGACCGCAAAGCCGCGACCTTGTTCCCCGGCACGGGCGGCTTCAACCGCCGCGTTGAGCGCGAGAATATTGGTCTGGAAGGCAATGCTATCGATAACGCCGGTGATATGCGCAATTTGCTGAGAACTGTCGGCAATGTCATTCATGGTACGCACCACGTTATCCACCACCTGACCGCCGCGTGCGGCGGTTTCAGACGCATTCTTCGCCAGCAGCGTCGCCTGGCGGGCGTTATCCGAGTTCTGTTTCACCGTGGCAGTCAGCTCTTCCATGCTGGCGGCGGTCTCTTCCAGCGAGGCTGCCTGCTGCTCGGTTCGGGCGGAAAGGTCGTTACTTCCGGCGGCAATTTCTCCTGCGCCCGTGTAGATAGAATCTGTGCTGCCGCGCACGGCGCTGACGGTGCTCACCAGCGACTGCTGCATCTCGTGCAGACCAGCAGCCAGCTGGCCCATCTCGTTGCGCCCGGCAATCGCGACATTTTGCGTCAGATCGCCGCTCGCGATGGTGCGAATATGGTTCATGATGGCGTTGAGCGGTTTCAGGAGCAGGTGCTGTAAACCCTGCCAGATCACCACCAGCACGGCGATCACGGTCAGGAAGATCGCCGCCAGCGTCCACTGCATCTGGGTAAAGCTGCTCTGGTTCTCTTCGGCGGCGGCTTTCAGCAGAACGTTGTTTTCAGCGCGCCAGCGGGTATAGACCGCCTCCATCTCATCCTGCGCCTGCTGGGCGTCCAGGTCGCCATAGGCCTGATAGTTATCGGCGCGCAGATACTCAATGGACAAGCGCATCACCTCGTGCATTTGCTTCCAGGCTTTCTGCATCTCTTCGGTGAGCGCGGCATGCTGGCCCTTCACCTGCGGAATAGCCTGCCAGTTTTTGTAATAGTCTTCGGCTTTGGCCAGCGAACCGTTGGCGGTGCCCAGCAGCGTGTTGATCGCCGCGAGAGAGGCCGGATCGCGCTGGTTTTTCAGGTAGCGGATCGCCACGCGGGTAACGGTAACGCGCGTTTTCACCAGCGTGTTAACGCTGTCGCTCAGGCTTTCCTGTTGGGCATTGAGTAACCCGGAGTTCTGAAAGTTGTGACGATCGTTGTTAACGGCAGAGTAGAACAACCCTCCCGTGACAACTTGCAGCAGACAGAATATGGTGAGGGCAAAGATAATACCGGTAATCACGTGCAGATTTTTCAGCATGGCGGTCATCCGTAAGAGAAGAGGCAGGGTTACATCAATACTATCGTCGTAGCGAATTTAAACTTTAATTTTACTATTGCTTAACTAATGGTTTCGTTGCGGAACCTGTTGTAAATCCGGATCATTTTTTATGAGGAAGGTCAGCATGAGCAGCATAGATAAAAGCGGAACGTTCACGCTCGGAACGCGTACGGTTAAACGATTTGGCTATGGCGCGATGCAGCTTGCCGGGCCTGGCGTTTTTGGTCCGCCAAAAGATAAAAATGCGGCGCTGGCGGTGCTGCGTGAAGCGGTGGCGTTGGGTGTGAATCACATTGATACCAGCGATTTTTACGGACCTCATGTGACCAACCAGCTTATCTGCGAGGCGCTTCATCCGTACCGGGACGACCTTACGATTGTGACCAAGATCGGAGCCCGACGCGGCGAGGATGCCTCCTGGCTGCCGGCGTTTTCCGCGCAGGAGCTGACGCAGGCGGTGCATGATAACCTGCGTAACCTGAAGCGGGATGTGCTGGACGTGGTTAACCTGCGGATCATGTTTAGCGCCCACGGACCGGCGGAAGGCTCGATTGCCGCGCCGCTGAGCACCCTTGCGGAGCTGCAACAGCAGGGGCTGGTTCGTCATATTGGGCTGAGCAACGTCACCGCTTCGCAGGTTGCTGAAGCGCAGAAGATGGTTTCCGTGGTGTGCGTACAGAACATGTACAACGTTGTGAATCGCGGTGACGATGCGCTGGTTGATTCGCTGGCGCAGCAGGGGATTGCCTGGGTGCCGTTCTTCCCGCTGGGTGGTTTCACGCCACTGCAATCTTCCGGACTACAGGCGGTGGCGGATTCACTGGGCGCGACGCCGATGCAGGTGGCGCTGGCATGGCTGCTGCAACGCTCGCCAAATATCCTCTTGATCCCGGGAACCTCATCGGTGGCGCATCTGCGTGAAAACCTGGCGGCAGCCGATCTGGTATTGCCGCCTGAGGCGCTGGAGACGTTAAATTCTCTGGTGGGGTAATCCCGATACCAGCAAAAGCCCGGAGGATTTTTCGGGCTTTTGCTGTTTATGATCCAATCTGACTTCTTTGGCGGTGAAGCGCTAACGCTTCTGCCACGATTTCCTGCTTACTTTTCCGTGTTTCATACGCAGTAATGCGGATGTACTCCATCAGCGCAGGAGCGATGCGCGCACTTAACATCCTGAGTTCGGCCTCCTTTGCGACACCGCGAGCAACACGCTTATTGGGATAATCACGGGCGGGCATAGAAAACGTCCTCCAAAAATTGTCTTGTTAATTTGTGCTGTAAAATATGCGCTAGTCTAAATAGAAAGTCAACGTACAGTGTAGGTGGAGTGACTTGTTGTTACTTTGTTTTTATAGTCATTTGAAAGTCATTGCGTAGTGATGTTTTATGACGCGTTACACTTGTCTGTGCGTAAAAATTTACAAAACAAATAATCTTCATTGCTATAGGGGGTTATAAGCGAAGCGGTTAAGGCGTAGCCAGCCGCTTACGCTGACATGGCTTGATCGATACCTCAGTTAAAACTACTGTATATAAAAACAGTATGGAGGTGTTTATCATGATCTTTTTCAGACCCGCAGAGTTGCGTGAAATCGTTGCTATTCCACTTTTCAGCGACTTAGTACAGTGCGGCTTCCCCAGCCCGGCAGCGGATTATGTAGAGCGGCGTATCGATTTAAACGAGTTATTAGTCGCCCATCCCAGCTCCACTTACTTTGTCAAAGCCGCCGGTGACTCGATGATAGAAGGGGGGATCAATAACGGTGATTTGCTGGTGGTGGACAGTTCCCGCAAGCCTGAGCATGGCGATATCGTGATTGCGGCGGTAGAGGGCGAATTTACCGTGAAGCGCCTCCAGCTGCGTCCCAATATTCAACTCAACCCCATGAACAGCGCCTATTCACCGATTATTGTCGGCAGCGACGATACGCTCGATATCTTTGGTGTAGTGACGTATATCGTGAAATCCGCGAGCTGATCGTGTTTGTGAAGCTTAATTAATAGGCAATAAGTTAATTCTCATCATGCAAAAATCTTACGTCACCTGGGCTGTCTTGTCGGCAAACCTGATATTCATCGCATAAGCCGGAACTTACTGGTCAAATATTCTGGTATTGGCGAATTACAGAGTGATATCCCATTTTTTTTATTTTGTTATGTTCCTGCACTTTAGTGAGTTTTCTTTTCTTCCGACAGAATACATTTTGTCTACATTATAATTTTAATTTATGATTCGCACACGAACAATTGATGTTACGCAGGGTTTTAGCATCGTGGCAGTCAATAAAACCCTGCTGTTATAAAGTAATCAGGAGATTCATTTTTATGTCAGACAATAATCCCCGCTCATCCGGCTGGTTAGGCCCGTGGTGCCTGCTGGTGGGTGTGATACTTCTTGTAACGGGGCTCTTTTTCGCTATCGGCGGTTTTAAACTGGTTTCCCTGGGGGGGAGTTGGTATTTTCTCATCGCCGGGGTTATCACTCTGCTCTCTGCGATTCAGTTCTTCCGCCGCAAGTCCTCTGCCGTGGGGCTGTTTGCCCTGGTGTTTCTTGGCACCCTGATTTGGGCATTTTTCGATGCCGGGCTCGACTTCTGGCCGCTGGTTTCCCGTTTAATGGTACCCGCCGGGCTGATGGTGCTGGCAGCTGCCACCTGGCCTGCATTGCGTAAACGTGAAGGAAAACCGTCCTGCGCAAAAGGGGCCCTGGGGGTCTGCGCGGTCCTTATTATCGCCATGGGCGTCACCTTTGTTCAGATGTTTCAACCCCATCCGACCGTGCCGTTTAGCGGTGAAAAACGTCCGCTGGTACCGGTAAAAGATGATGCGAAACAGCAGAACTGGGATCACTACGGTAATACGGCCGGCGGTAGTCGCTTTGTGGCGCTGGACCAGATAACCCGTGACAACGTGAAAAACCTGAAACCGGTCTGGACCTACCATACCGGTGACGTACCGGAAAGTCCGGACGGCAATGGCGCAGAAGATCAGCAAACGCCGCTACAGGTTGGCGATCGTGTCTTCCTCTGTACGCCGCATAACAACGTCATCGCCGTGGATGCCGATAGTGGGAAAGAGATCTGGAAAGCGGAAATCAACGCCAAATCTGCAATCTGGATGCGCTGCCGTGGCCTGGCATACTTTGATGCCACCAAACCGCTGGCACAGCCAACGGTAGCGGGCTCCACGCCGGTTCTGCCAGCGCAGGTCGCACCGGGCGCTGCATGCCAGCGCCGTATCCTGATGAATACTATTGACGGTAAGCTGATCGCGTTAGACGCCGATAACGGCAAATTCTGTCCGGACTTCGGTACTAACGGCAGCGTTAACCTGCATGAAGGGATGGGCGACGCGTCAGATCCCACCTATGTGCTGACGTCGGCCCCGACGCTGGCGGGTACGACGGTTGTCGTTGGTGGCCGCGTTGCGGATAACGTCAGCACCGATATGCCGGGAGGCGTTATACGTGGTTATGACGTGATCACCGGCCAGCTGCGCTGGGCGTTCGACCCGCGTAATCCGGATCCGAACTATGTTCTGAAGCCGGGCGAACACTACAAACGTAGCTCTGCAAACTCCTGGGCCCCTATGTCCTGGGATGCGTCGATGAATACCGTGTTTATCCCGATGGGGAGTTCCTCCGTCGACCTGTGGGGCGCTGACCGTATTCCGGAAGATCATAAATACGCCACCTCAATCCTCGCGCTGGATGCGACTACCGGGAAAGAGAAGTGGGTATACCAGACCGTGCATAACGACCTCTGGGATTTCGATATCCCGATGCAGCCGAGCCTGGTTGATTTCCCGACAAAAGAGGGCAACAAGCCCGCGGTGGTGGTGGGCACCAAAGCGGGGCAAATTTATGTTCTTGATCGCCTGACGGGTAAACCGCTCACTGAAGTGAAAGAGGTTCCGGTAAAACCAGCGGATATTCCACGTGAACAGTACCCGGCAACGCAGCCGCGCTCTGTGGGGATGCCGCAGATTGGCGCGGAAACCCTGAAAGAATCGGATATGTGGGGGGCGACGCCGTTTGACCAGCTGGCCTGTCGTATCAGCTTCAAATCAATGCGTTATGACGGTCTGTACACGATGCCGGGAACCGATATTTCCCTGAGCTTCCCGGGCTCGCTGGGGGGAATGAACTGGGGTAGTCTGTCCACGGATCCGAACAACCAGTACATCTTCGTCAACGACATGCGTCTGGGTCTGTGGGTCCAGCTGATTAAACAAGATCCGCAAAGCGCAGTGGCAAACACGGGCGGTGAAGCCGTGAACGCCGGTATGGGCGCTGTTCCGATGAAAGGAACGCCGTATTCGGTCAACAAAAACCGTTTCATGTCACCGCTGGGTATTCCGTGCCAGAAACCACCGTTTGGCTCTCTCTCTGCGATTGACCTGAAAACACAGAAAATCGTCTGGCAGGTGCCGGTCGGTACCGTTCAGGATACCGGTCCGTTTGGGGTAAAAATGCGTATGCAGATGCCTGTCGGTATGCCGACGCTGGGCGGTACGCTGGCCACGCAGGGCGGTCTGGTCTTCATTGCGGGAACCCAGGATTACTACCTGCGCGCCTTTGATTCCTCTACGGGGGAAGAAGTGTGGAAAGCGCGTCTCCCGGTGGGTAGCCAGGGCGGACCTATCAGCTATGTATCACCGAAAACCGGCAAACAGTACATTCTGATCTCTGCCGGCGGTGCACGCCAGTCGCCGGATCGTGGTGACTACGTGATTGCCTACGCGCTGGATAAATAACAGCGAAATAAGCAGCCTGGCCCCGTCGTAGTACGGGGCTTTTTTTTGACTAAAAACCACGCACAGGAAGAAAGCTGCGGTTCCGGTCAGCCCGTGAAAAGCACCCGCCAGCGTCGGCGACGGCGAGTCATCTCGCGCCATAGCGCGACTATCTCGTCAGGTTGCAGGGCATCAATAGCCTGCGGCGTTAACACCGGCAAACCATAGCGCTGGCGCAGGGCGGCCACTGCCGTGGCGCTGGCATCCATCGGTGAGCGGATCTGCGTCGCCAGCTGCTGTCGCAATAGGCTGAACTCGGATTCATCGCACAGCGTCAGCTCTCGCAAAAATCGTTTGCAGCAACCCAACAGGTTCACGGGAGAACGATCAGGCGACTGTAACGCCAGCAGCAGGCCATCGCGATCGGCAATACGCTGATAACGACAGCTGACCACGTAGCCAATCTGCTGTTCCACGCGCAGGCGCTGGAAAAATCGCGGTTCGCAGCATAACGCCAGCAGCCGCAGCGCGGCGAGCGACGCACCCGGCGGCAGGGGAATAAACACCAGCAGCGCCGAATCCTCGCTGGCGTGCGGAATGTGTTCGACCCCGCCGGGACAATCGCTTAACGGCAACGGCTTAGCGTTAACCGGCGCCCGGAGCAGGCCAAGCTGCCGGGCTAACCCGTGCGCGTGTCCGGCGCTGCCGCCAGCTAACGCCGCCAGCCAGCCATTCCGTGACGGTTCCGATGCCAGTCGTTCAGGCAATTGCTTAAGCAACTGACGGATCGCAATGCCATCTGGCGCAGGCGTAATAGCCGGTGTGGGGCGGGAGAGGCGATCGATTATCGCCCCGATGATGGGTTCCGCCATCACCACGGCGTCAGGAAGCCGCAGGGTTAGCTGCCAGCTACCGTCAACCGTTTGCCACTCGCCGCTGCCGCCGATATGGCGCATTTCAGCCAGAAGAGGGCGTAATTGTTTGCCGATCGCCACCCCCTGTGACTCGCTTACGCGCGAATAAAAAGGCTTGCGGAGGATCAACGTCGGCGGTTGTGCCTGCGCCGGTAAATGCAGCAGCGGAACGGCTTCTGGCGTCAGGGCTGGGGCAGAATATTGGGCAGCCTGCGGGTAGAAGGAAAACGCGATGGGGCTCTCATCCGCAACCGGCTGGCGACGCCAGTGGCTAAGCGGCAGGGCAAATCCCTGGCTGGAAATTGTCCCGGCGGCTTCCATTTTTTTGCAGGCCAGATATGAGGTGGGCGCCGCCAGTAAGTCGGCACAGAAGGCGGAAAAATCAACCGGCGCCGCGCCGGGCGCAAAACCAAACGCCCGCTGGCGAAGCTGGTCAAGGGCCGACAGGGCGCTAAAGCGCTGCTGTGCCAGCCGATAATAATGCCGCTGTTGCTCTTGCGTCGTTTGCTGTAGGGCCCGCAGCCAGCGCGTGATTTGCGCGTCTATGGCCTCGGGCCGTTCGCCGTCAAGCGTTAGCGCCAGCCAGCCGTAATCGTCATCCTGATAAAGCCAGTCCAGCGATACCTCTTCTGCCAGCCCGCGCGCCCGCAGCCCGTCAATCAGGCTTCCGGGGGCCTCATCCAGCAAAAATTCCCGAAGCAAGGTGACGTTGTCACTTTTTCGGATCAACGGACAGCGCCACAGCGCGGGTCGCTCCGTCACTGCCAGCTGATAATATGCTTCAGCGCTAAGGCGTAACGGGGGGGCGGCTTCAGGCACGCCACCTGAAGCAAAACCTGTCGAAAACGTATGGGCAAGCTCGGCTAACGCATCCAGCGTTTGCGGTCCCTGTAGCCACAATTGCAGGTGTCCGGCCACATAATAGCGGCGATGAAAGTCGCGCAACGCGGCGTGCAGCGATCCCGTGTCTTGCCCCAGAGAATCATGGCTACCCACCTGAAAACGGCGAAAAACCTCCGGTTGTTCCATCGCGTGGCGCGCCGCGGCTTCGCGCCGGGCGGCATCATGCTGCTGGATAAGCCGGTTTTCCGCATCAATGACCGCCACTTCGCGCTGGATGTCCTGCCGGGAAAGCAGCGGCGCCTGCAACATATCCCGCAGTCGCGCGACGCCGTCGGACAGGTTATCGGCGGCAACGTCGAAGAAAAAAGCGCTGTGGCGAGCCAGCGTGGTGGCATTGACGTTGCCGCCCTGGCGCTGGACCCAGGCCATGAGTCGATCATCGCCCTGATAGCGCTGGCTACCGCGGAACAGCAGGTGCTCAAGCAAATGCGCGAGACCGGCGAATCGCGGTGGCTCGTGATGGCTTCCGGCACTCACGCGCGCCAGCGCCGCCGCGCGTGTCGCCTGCGGCTGATGCACCAGCGTTGCGCGTAAACCGCCTGCCAGTTCCACGATGCGGATGGTCATTATCGTTACAGTTCCCGGGTTTTATAGATAAGCTGAGAACGGGTTCGGTTGCGAAACTGAAGCTGACCGATCTTCATATCACTACAGGCTGCTTCGCGTCGCGCCTCGAGGATTTTATGATGATGCGGCGATTTGCTGCACACCGGATCGGCGTTATCCGCATTCCCGGTGAGCATAAAGGCCTGGCAGCGGCAGCCGCCGAAGTCTTTCTCTTTTTCATCGCAGGAGCGGCACGGCTCCGGCATCCAGTCAAATCCGCGATAGCGGTTGAAGCCGAAAGAGTCATACCAGATGGATTCCAGGCTCTGCTCAAGCACCGAGGGGAATTCCACCGGCAGCTGGCGCGCGCTGTGGCAGGGCAGCGCCGTGCCTTCCGGGGTCACGCTGAGGAAAATCGACCCCCAGCCGCCCATGCAGCCTTTGGGCCGCTCCTCGTAATAATCGGGAGTGACAAACAGCAGGTTGGTCAGATTGCCGCTGGCGGCCATTTTTTGCCGATATTCGGCAACCACGCGTTCCGCGTGGGCAATCTGTTCCCGCGTCGGCAGAAGCCCCTGACGATTAAGGAACGCCCAACCGTAGAACTGGCAGGTGGCAAGTTCGACGTCGTCGGCGTCCAGCTCGATGCACAGTTCGATGATTTTATCGATCTGATCGATATTATGCCGGTGCAGGACGAAATTCAGCACCATCGGGTAATCGCGCGCTTTAACCGCTTTGGCCATCGCCAGCTTCTGCTGGAAGGCTTTTTTATTCCCCGCCAGCGCAGCGTTGAGCACTTCATCGCTGGCCTGGAAGCTAATCTGGATATGGTCCAGACCGGCCTCGCTGAATGCGTCGAGCTTGCTTTCCGTCAGGCCAATTCCCGAGGTGATCAGGTTGGTATAAAAACCGAGATCGCGGGCGGCGCGGATCAGCTCCGGCAGATCTTTACGCGTCAACGGTTCGCCGCCGGAAAAACCTATCTGCACGCTGCCCATCGCCCGCGCCTGGCGGAAAACCTCAATCCACTGTTCGGTGGTCAGCTCCTGATCCTGCCGGGCGAAGTCCAGCGGGTTAGAGCAGTAAGGACACTGTAGCGGACAGCGATAGGTCAGCTCCGCCAGCAGCCACAGCGGTGGATTGACGGCAGGTTTATTCTGGCTCACGGAAAATAACCCACTTCTGTTGATAAGCGATTTGCAGGAATTCTACGACGTCGTCATCCACGCCGCCGGCTTCCGGGAACCGTTCGTTGAGTATGGCAATGATGGCCGCCGCGTCGCGTTGGCCATCGACCAGTTCGAGGATCGCGGCGGCGGTCTCATTGAGTTTAGCCATGCCTTCCGGATAGAGGATGACATGGCTGTCCTGAGCGGCTTCCCATTGCAGGCGATAGCCGCGACGAAAGGCGACGATGGAGTTTTTTTGCATGCTTATACCAGTCGGGTTGTGTGCCAGGCCGCTTTGTCGGTGACCGTGTGATAAGGCGGACGCTGTAGCGCGTAGGCCATGGTCATCGCGTCGAGCATCGACCACAGGATATCGAGTTTGAACTGAAGGATCTCCAACATCCGATTCTGCTTTTCCGCGCTATCGCAATAACGCTTCGCCAGCTCCAGACCATGTTCAACGTCGCGGCTGGCCTGGCTGAGGCGGCTGCGGAAATAAAAATAGCCTTCCTCTTTGATCCACGGGTAGTGCTGTGGCCAGCTGTCGAGACGCGACTGATGGATTTGCGGGGCGAACAGTTCGGTGAGCGAACTGCATGCAGCCTCCTGCCAGTTGGCGCGGCGGGCGAAGTTAACGTAAGCGTCGACGGCGAAACGGACGCCGGGCAGCACGTGGCGTTCGCTGATTAAGTCCTCGCGGCTGAGCCCCACGGCTTCGCCCAGCTGTAGCCAGGCTTCGATACCGCCGTCATGACCGTTGCTGCCGTCGTGATCGAGGATCCGCTGCACCCATTTGCGACGCGTGTGCGGATCCTGGCAGTTCGCCATAATTGCCGCGTCTTTCAGTGGGATCGTCGTCTGGTAGTAAAACCGGTTCGCCACCCAGCCCTGGATCTGCTCGCGGCTGGCCTCGCCGTTATGCATCGCGATATGGTACGGATGGTGAATATGATAGTAGGCGCCTTTCGCCCGAAGGGCGTGCTCAAACTCTTGCGGCGAGAGCGTTTCGCGAATGTGCATAGTTAGTCCTGAAGCGTGATGTTCATCCCGTCCCAGCTCACTTCTATTCCCTGCTGCGCGAGGGCGTGACGCTGCGGCGACTGCTCGTTAAGGATCGGGTTGGTGTTATTAATGTGGATCAGAATCTTGCGCTTTGCCGGCAGCGAGGCCAGCAGCGCCATCATGCCGTGTTCATCGCCGAGCGCCAGATGGCCCATGTCGCGGCCGGTATTGCGCCCGACGCCGGTGGCCTGGAGTTCATCGTCCTGCCAGACGGTGCCGTCAATCAGCAGACAGTCCGCTTTTTTAAGCCACGGCAGGATGGCGTCATCGGGTTCACCGAGACCCGGTGCGTAGAACAGCGTCTGACCGTTGCGGCGGTTTTCGATAAACAGCGCCACGTTATGCCCCGGCAGCGGGCGGTCGCGCCACGGCGAATAGGGCGGCGCGTTACTGGCGATGGGGACAGCGGTAAACTGCAAATCAGGGCAGGCTTCCACGCTAAAGGCGGTGAGCGGCGCGATCGGGTGATGAATCAGGCCGCCGTTCCAGTGCCGGAGCATGGTAAAAATCGGGAATCCGCTGGAAAGATCTTCATGCACCTCCGGCGTACACCATACCTGATGCGGGCACCCCTCGCGCAGGCTGAGCAGCCCGGTGGTGTGGTCAATCTGGCTATCGGTGAGAATAATGCCGCCAATATGCGTGCCGCGCAGAACCTCTTTCTTATTCAGTTCTGGCGTATGGGCAATCTGCTGGCTGATATCGGGGGAGGCGTTACACAGCACCCACTCTTTGCCGTTATCGCTGACGATGATCGACGACTGGGTGCGAGGGGTCGCCTGAAGGGTACCGTCGCGCAAACCCTGACAGTTGGCGCAGTTACAGTTCCACTGGGGGAAACCACCGCCAGCGGCGGAACCGAGGACTTTAATAAACATGAAGATGGGCCAGGTAGTCAAACAAAAATGCCCGCACGGATGGCGGGCAGAGCGATTAGCGGTTGGAAATGTACAGGGTCACTTCCAGGCCAAGACGTAAATCAATAAAAGCAGGTTTCTTCCACATCGTTTTTTCCTCTTTAAAAATGCAGCACCAACGCCATTGTTTGTGCCAGTTTTGTGATGGTCATCAAATAATGCGTCACAGGAGGGCAAAGCTCAACCCGAAAGATGTAAGGAATTAACTTAATGTTTACAACGTAACCTATTGTTGCCAAACATTTTGCAATACCTTTTGCCAGTTACCCCACAGCAGCTTATTCAGCACAAATTGATCATAGCCGCTGTCACGCAACGCGCTGATTAGCCGCGGTAAACCACTCACATCGTGTAAGTCATCAGGCAACGTAATGCCGTCAAAATCGGACCCCAGCGCGACATGATCGTCACCCATGATGTTAATAAGATAGTCGATATGGCGAACAATCGTACTCAGCGGGGTATCGCTATCGCGTTTACCGTCGGCGCGCAGAAACGCGTTGCCGAAATTGACGCCAGCCACGCCGCCGCTGTCGCGGATAGCCAGCAGCTGCCGATCGGTCAGATTGCGCGGTTGCGGGCACAGCGTATGGGCGTTGGAGTGGGTGGCGACCAGCGGTGATGAGGAATGACGAGCGGTATCCCAGAACGCCTTTTCATTCATATGCGAAACGTCAATCAGCATGTTCAGGGCGTTAGCGTGCTTAATGAGGGCGATACCCTCTGCGGTAAGCCCTGGGCCGCTGTCCGGGCTGCCGGGAAACGCCCCGTTAACGCCGGTGCCAAAACGGTTAGCAATGTTCCAGAAAGGCCCAATGCTACGCACCCCGGCGGCATAGAAAGCCTGTAGATCGCCTCCCTCGCCGTCAAAACCGCCCGCGCCCTCAATATGCGCTACCATCGCCAGCACCTTATCCTGACGGCAGCGTTCGATATCCGCCGCGCTCAGGCACAATCGCGCCCGGCCGTCGGAGTGGGCGACAAGCTGCTTAAGGATCGTCAGCTGCTGCCAGAGAATGTCGACCGGCTGCCACGGCTCGCAGGCGTATTGTGGCGCCATGCGGGCGATATACTCCTGCGGCGGCACGAACAGCGCGAACAGCCCGCCGGAAAATCCGCCTTGCTGCATGCGCGGATAATCGAGGTGTCCGTTTTCAATGCCGGAGAAGAAGGCCGTTACCGGATCCTGGCGATGGTGAAGCCATAAATTAAGCAACAGGTCATTGTGACCATCAAAAACCGCCATAGCGCATCCCACTGTCTTTTATTGCTGTGAAAGTTGCCTGGCACGATAACCGATTTGTCCGGTCCGGCAAGGAGAAATTTACAACTTAGCAGCAATTGTTAATATCACTTAACAGTGAGGAGATCCGCAAAGCGGGTTGTGTAGCGGGGTGAAAGCATTTCCCGTTTCATCTGCCACGGCTGCTGAATACCCTGTCCCGCGAAGTAAAGCGTGCCACGGCCATTTTCAGCATTCAGATGGTCTAATACATCCATTAACTTTTGGCTGTTTTTCCTGGGTGCGTTGTCGTCAAACAGATTAAGTTGCGCGACGCCCTGGCTATAAAAATCTCCCAGCATCACGCCGGCTTTCTGGTACCGATGGCCGTTCTTCCAGACCGCATCCAGACAACGAACTGATGCGCCGATAATATCCCGGCTATCCTGGGTTGGGGTAAGCAGTTTTACCGACGCGCTATTGCCATAATATGACTCGTTAAGCGCGAAGGGCGAGGTTTTAACAAATACGGAGATAAAGCGGCAATGCTGATGCTCATTGCGAAGTTTTTCTGCTGCCCGGGCGGCATAACTACAGATGGCCTGGCGTACATCGTCATATTCGGTGATGCGTTCGCCAAACGAGCGCGAACAGACGATTTCTTGCTTTACCGGGGCAAACTCTTCCAGTTCAAGACACGGTTCGCCCCGTAATTCACGCACCGTTCTCTCCAGCACGACATTGAAATGTTTTCTTATGAACCGGATATCGGTGTCTGCCAGTTGCAGGACGGTCTTAATCCCCATCATCTCAAGCTTCTTCGCTATGCGACGTCCTACCCCCCAAACGTCTTCGACGGGTAGCGCCGCCATCAGCTTTCTCTGACGATCCACATTGGATAAATCAACAACGCCTCCCGTCTGGCGCTGCCAGCGTTTTGCCGCGTGATTTGCCAGTTTCGCCAGCGTCTTTGTGGGTGCGATGCCCACCCCGACGGTCAGATGGGTGCGTTGCAGTACGGTCGCTCTCATTTCATGCCCAAAATCGGAAAGATCGCGACAATTACGTACCCCGGTAAGATCGCAAAAGATCTCATCAATGGAGTATATTTCGCTACGAGGCGACATCTCTTCAAGCGTGTTCATTACCCGGTTGGACATATCCGCGTAAAGTTCATAATTACTGCTGAAACAAACCACGCCATGATGCCTGAAGCGATCTTTCTGTTTGAAGTACGGTTCACCCATTTTCACAAAGGGTTTGGCTTCAGCGGAGCGAGAGATGACGCACCCATCGTTATTGGACAACACGACCACCGGTCGTCCCTTCAGGTCCGGGCGAAAAACCGTTTCACAGGAAGCATAGAAAGCGTTCACATCACACAGTGCAAACATGGTCAGCTCGCTCTGGTATCGCCAGGTGGGGTGAAAAACTGCATTATGATCACCGTTAATAAATACTGTATTTATATACAGTATTGTATATTGATAGCAAAGATCAAGGGGGAACGAGGAGTGACGTCGTACGGGTGCAGGAGGGCGAGGGTTATGTCCAGAATGGCGGCGAGGCAAATCTGGCGGAAAGGGTATTTAATGAAATGTTTAAGGAATATAAGTGCCCATACGGCAGGTATGGGCAGTGAAGCCGTCGATATTACTTCTTCTTGTCCATCATCGCCTTGAGATCGGCAAAGGGGTTAAACGTGGCGACACCCACGTCTTTTTGCGCATCCTCACCCGCGACAACGGTGGTGCCATACTGATCCGCTTCGGTGTACTTTGAGTGTTCGTGATCGTGACAAAACAGGCACAACAGCTCCCAGTTACTGCCATCTTCCGGGTTATTGGTGTGATCGTGGTCGATATGGTGAACCGTGAGTTCACGAAGATTTGAATAAACAAACTCACGCGAGCAGCGTCCACAAACCCAGGGGTAGATTTTTAGCGCTTTTTCACGGTAGCCGCTTTCCAGCCGTGCGTAGTTTTTGGGGATCAGAGCCATTGCTGATGTTACCTGTTAAAAAGAGAATAGTTCACACTATATCCCATTATGAGATGTCAGGAGAATGCCTCCTCTGCGGGAAGGCAGCCTGCGATTTGCGTATTTCTGTCAGTTTATTTGAAGCATTCCGTTAAATAATCACCATTTATTCTCATTCGTTAATGCGTAGAGTAGGGATAACGCAATGCTTTATCAGGATACTCCACTATGAAAAAGATTGGATTTTTGTCGTTTGGTCACTGGACGCCGTCACCCCAGTCCGGCACGCGAACCGCGGCTGACACGCTGCTACAGTCCATCGATCTGGCGGTCGCAGCCGAAGAGCTGGGCGCGGACGGGGCTTATTTCCGTGTGCACCACTTTGCCCGCCAGCTCAGTTCGCCATTCCCCTTGCTGGCGGCAATAGGCGCGAAAACCAAACGTATCGAAATCGGGACGGGCGTGATCGACATGCGGTATGAAAATCCGCTGTATATGGCGGAAGATGCTGGCGCGGCAGATCTCATCTCCGGCGGGCGATTACAGCTTGGTATCAGCCGGGGTTCCCCGGAGCAGGTGATTGATGGCTGGCGTTATTTTGGTTACGTGCCGCAGGAAGGGGAAACCGAATCTGATATGGCGCGCCGCCACACTGAGGTACTGCTTGATGTATTACGCGGTGAAGGGTTTGCGAAGCCTAACCCACAGCCGATGTTCCCAAACCCGCCGGGATTGTTGCGTCTGGAGCCGCATTCAGAAGGCTTACGCGATCGTATCTGGTGGGGGGCTGGCTCTAATGCAACGGCAGTATGGGCGGCAAAACTGGGGATGAACCTGCAAAGCTCAACGCTGAAAGATGATGAAACCGGCGAGCCGTTCCATATTCAGCAGGCAAAACAGATCCGTGCCTACCGACAGGCCTGGGCTGAGGCAGGGCATACCCGTCAGCCACGCGTTTCGGTCAGCCGCAGTATTTTTGCCCTGATGGACGAACGCGACCGGATGTATTTCGGTTCAAGCCGCAATGAGAGCGACAGCGTGGGCTATCTGGATGAGAAAACGCGGGCCATTTTCGGACGCAGCTATGCCGCAGAGCCAGACAAGCTGATTGAACAGTTGAAAAAGGATGAAGCGATCGCGGAAGCGGATACGCTGTTGCTTACCGTGCCGAATCAGCTGGGCGTGGAATACAACGCACATGTGATCGAGTCCATCCTGAAACATGTCGCACCGGAAATGGGGTGGCGCGATCGCAATGCGTAATCTGGCCCTCTGGTATCGCCGGTTTGGTGAGCCTGAATCGGTACTGCAAGCGGAAACCACACCATTGTCCCCGCGACAGCCGGGAGAGATACGTGTGCGCATGCTTTTTTCTCCGGTGAACGCCTCCGATCTCATTCCCATCACCGGGGCATATCGCCATCGCACGTCGCTGCCTGCGATAGCCGGTTATGAAGGGGTCGGAATAGTGACCGAAACGCCCGCCGCTTATCCGGCGCTGCTGGGCAAGCGGGTCCTGCCGTTACGGGGGCAGGGAACCTGGCAGCGCTATGTCGACTGCCCGGCGGCGTATGCGGTTCCCGTCCCGGACGACGTCGACTCGCTACTTGCCGCGCGGGCGTATATCAACCCGCTTGCCGCACAGATGATGCTGGACCGCTATCCTCCGGTCAGGAAAACGGTGCTGCTAACCGCTGCCGGTTCTGACTGCGCCGTTCTGCTCGGGCAATGGGCACGCCAGGCGGGTGCAGAGGCGGTTTACGGGATCCATCGCTCGCCCGTGCACGCTCAACGTCTGGCTGAAAAGGGGATCGTCCCGATTGCGCAACACGATATGGCCGCCGTCAACGCTGCCGCCGCGCGCGCAGACGTGGTGTACGACGCCACGGGCGGCAGCCT
This sequence comes from Enterobacter cloacae complex sp. IR5459, assembly GCF_049238005.1. Lineage (NCBI taxonomy): Bacteria > Pseudomonadati > Pseudomonadota > Gammaproteobacteria > Enterobacterales > Enterobacteriaceae > Enterobacter > Enterobacter cloacae complex sp. IR5459. The sequence goes on along the minus strand of NZ_JBMKIG010000004.1, from coordinate 23,216 downwards.
GGCGGAGACGATCCTGAGCGTGATGCCCGAAACCGGCACCTTTGTCTGCTACGGGCTGCTCTCCGGGCAGACCTTCCGGCAGCAGCGGCCGTTGCCGCGCGTGGCGTGGTTTCACATTCGTAACTATCTGGACGCGCTGAGCGCTGAGGCGTGGCAGGCGGAGTTTCGGCGCATCTGGCCTAAACTGCGCGCCAGTCAGTGCAGCGATGTCACCCTCTACCCGCTGTCGGAATGGCAGCGGGCAGTAGGCAACTATCGCGAAGCGGGAAGAACGGGCAAGCCCATGCTGTCGATGGACAATTAATCGGCCTTATGGCTCATGTCGCTCAGCAGTACAGCGATACTTTGTCCACCGGCGGTCTGCTCGAGGCCAATTTTGACAATAATTGTCAGCGGAACGGAGAGCAGCATGCCGACAGGCCCGAGCAGCCAGCCCCAGAAAATCAGGGACAGGAACACTACAAGGGTTGAAAGCCCCAGCCCGCGTCCCATTATCCGTGGTTCAAGAATGTTCCCGAAGACAAGGTTAATCACCAGATAGCCTGCCAGCAGAATCAGGGCATCATACAAACCGCTGAAAACCAGCACCTGAAGGATAGGGGGGATCGCCGCCAGCACGGAGCCGATGTTAGGAATATAGTTGAGCGCAAAGGCCAGCAGCCCCCAGACGAAGGCAAAACGCACATCCAGCGCGGCGAGCATCCCCCAGACCACTAATCCCGTCACCAGGCTGATGGCCGTTTTCAGCACCAGATAGCGTGAAACGCTGTCGAGCGCGCGCTGAATGGCGCCCATTCCCTCTACCGGACGCACCATGATGTGCTGGAGCTTTGCAGGCAGCTGTGGAACTTCCAGCAGCATAAACACAACCGTCAGGAACAGCAGGAAAATTGAGGTCATGGCGTTGGAGAGTTGTGCCAGCAGGCTGGTGACAATCGTCATGGCGGCATTCGGATCGATGTATTTAAGCAGTTCCTCAACCGAGACTTCGATACCCGCGCGTTGCAGCCAAGGTTCAATTTGCAGCAGCGGGGTCGCCAGGGAAGAGCGGTATGTCGGTAGCGTCCGCGCCAGCTCGTTCAGGGAGGTTCCCAGATAGGCGACTAACAGCACCATCGCAACGATAATAATACTGATAAGCAGGCTTATCGCCAGCACACGCGGGATGCGCAGACGCACCATTCGCTGCACCAGTGGATTGAGGATCACCGCGATAAAAAGCGCCAGGATAAAAGGCACGATGATATCGGCCGCAAAACGAACGCCGGTCAGAATGATCACCAGCATGCCCAGCATGATGACGATCTTAAGCCCGTTGAGGGTGATAATAGGTTTGGCCATGGACTTTCCTGAACAGTTTTTTATTTATAATAGAGGGGAAAGCGGATTAAAAAAACTAACCAAAATCAAACAGACTGGGTAAAGAAATGAAAAGGCTTTGAGTAAATTCCTGGCTTATGATACAAATCAGGCGTGTTCAACTACCGAGGACAATTTTCATCCGCAAAGACGAGAAGCAACACCGCGGATAATTGTAATTTTATGGACAATTTGTTCAGGACGTATTTTTCAAACAACTCTGCTCTGTTTTCAACCTCCCTCTGCCTGCTTTCTGGTGAGCAACACTGGCGTTCCGCCCTATAGTCACGTCTTCTGCCTGAGCTGGCGCTATGCGCTTAGCTAACTGATTTAATTCCCAATTTTTTGGTTTGCTGTCCGCAGTGAGCCTCGATGGATTATATTCTTAAGCAGGAGAAAAAACATGTTTTACTGGATTTTATTAGCTCTGGCGATCGTCGCTGAAATTACCGGCACCTTGTCGATGAAATGGGCGAGCGTGAGTGATGGCAGCACCGGTTTTATTTTGATGCTGGTCATGATTACGCTTTCCTATATTTTCCTCTCTTTCGCGGTTAAAAAAATCGCGCTGGGCGTGGCATACGCATTGTGGGAAGGTGTTGGTATTTTATTGATTACGCTGTTTAGCGTCATGTTATTTGATGAAACCCTGACGACAATGAAAATTGCCGGGCTGACGACCCTGGTCGCGGGTATCGTGCTGATTAAATCGGGTACACGCAAACCGGCAAAACAGCAGAAGGAGCAGACCCATGCAGCAGTTTGAATGGATCCACGCGGCCTGGCTGGCTTTCGCCATCGTTCTGGAAATTATTGCGAACGTCTTTCTGAAGTTCTCCGACGGTTTTCGTCGCAAAGCCTACGGCCTGTTATCGATTGCCGCGGTTCTGGGGGCGTTTAGCGCCCTGTCGCAGGCGGTGAAAGGCATCGATCTGTCCGTGGCCTATGCGCTGTGGGGTGGCTTCGGTATTGCCGCCACCCTGGCGGCAGGCTGGATTATGTTCGGGCAGCGTTTAAACAATAAAGGCTGGATAGGGCTGGTATTACTGCTCGCCGGCATGATCATGATTAAACTGGCCTGAGTGACCTACTGCTGCGCCAGGGCTTCCAGCCGGTCGCGAAAACCGGTCACCGACAACGCCCGGTTATCGGCGCGCCAGCGGTCTTTCGCCGCTGGCGCAGAACTTTGAACGCCAATCAGCTGCCAGCCGTTATCGGTTTTTAACATCAGCGGCGATCCGCTATCACCCGGTAGCGTATCGCACTGATGCGACAGCACGCTGTTTTGCGCCCAACCCGTCACCACGCAGTCCGTATGGGTGTACAGCGAATCGAGGTGATCAACAGGGTAGCCTGACTGCGTTACTTTTCGATCGGCGGCTTTCAGGGCGGCGGTGAGCGCGGCTTTATCGCCATCAAAGAGCGGCAGCGGGGTGATCCCGGACGGCGGATAACGTAAAACGATCAGCCCGAAATCCCAGGAGGCCGCCCCGGGCGGCACAATCCAGCCATCACCATCCGGTTTCAGGCGTTTGCCAAGCGACGGATCCACCCGCCCCTCAATACCGTGAATTTCGTAGCGCCATATTCCTTTTTGCGACACAAAGCGCAGGGCGATCGCTTTATCCGGTTTGCCTTCAGGCGGCATTAACAGGCAATGACCCGCCGTCAGCGCAAGGCGTGGCGTAATGAGGGTTGCAGTACATAAATTGCCGCTGGCGGTTTCCAGTTGCCCGATGGCATCCCAGGGCGATTCGGTAGGATCGGTGACACGCGTACGATCGTCATGACCAAAAAACAGCGTCTTTACCTCTTTGGCGCTAATGGCGTCATCGTCGCCATCATCCGCATGTGAAAAGCCAGCAAAAAGGCTAAACGTTCCCAGTAACAACACAACAGATTTACGCATATCACACTCTGGTGGGGGGTAATTATGATTATTAAAAGTGATCCCTATAAAAATACTATAGACGCGACGGCGAGAAAGTGGGAGTAAAATCAGCGTGCTACATTCAGGAAAGATAAAAGTGGCTGGCGATGAGCGCGCATAAAATTAGCAGGATAAGAATGAACTCAAACCGATAGCGCCGCAGCATACGCCCTCCGGATAAAAAAACGGCGCTGACCGCAAACCCGTTCAGCGCCGGTTTACCAACGTGCCCCGAAGGGCACGGTTAAGCTTGTACTCTTACGCTGCTGGCTGTGCAGCAGGTTTAGCCGCTTCGTGTTTTGCTGCTTTTTTGTGATGCTTTTTAGCCGCCTGTGCTTTCTGCTCTACCGCTGGTTTTGCCGCTTTTTTGTGGTGCTTTTTAGCGGCCTGCGCTTTCTGTTCTGCCGCTGGTTTAGCCGCTTTGTGATGTTTTTTATGGTGAACCGTTTTGGCCGGAGCAGCGGTGGAAGCCGCAGGCGCTGCGGTGGCGGTAGTTTCAGCCGCGAATGCAGCGGAAGACAGACCCATAGCAGCGGCAACAACCAGAGCTAATACTTTTTTCATTTTCATACCCTCGAATTTGGTTTTTCATTTAACCCCACTGCGGGGCCGTTGAAATAACTATATCCCTGTAAATTCGGGGTTTCCGTGAGTGATTGGTATCGGCGTGTAACCGTATGTACAACGCCGGGGTGGACCCCCGGCGCGTTCGGTTACAGATAGCGGGACGTCAGGTGTTCGCGGAAGTAGCGGATATTCAGGTCTTCGCCCGTGGCCTGGGTGATGAGCTGCGATGTGCTGAAACGGCTGCCGTGCTGCCAGATATTCTGACGCAGCCAGTCAAACAGCGCCGAGAAATCGCCCCCGGCGATGGATGCCTGCAACCCGGGCAGCGCAGTTTTGGCGGCATGGAACAGCTGTGCCGCATACATTGCTCCCAGCGTGTAAGACGGGAAGTAGCCAAAACCGCCGTCGGTCCAGTGGATATCCTGCATACAGCCGTTGCGGTAGTTATCTTTGGTGGATAACCCAAGCCAGGCCTGCATTTTCTCATCCCATAACGCGGGAATATCATCGACTTCAATTTCGCCATTGATCAGCGCACGCTCGATCTCATAGCGCAGCACCACATGCGCCGGATAGCTCACTTCATCCGCATCAACGCGGATGTAGCCCGGCTTCACGCGCTGGTTCCAGGCAATAAAATTCTCTTCGCTGAATGCCGCCTGGCTACCGAAACGGGCATGAACCGCCGGAAGCAGATGCTTCAGGAAAGCGTCGCTGCGGCCTAGCTGCATTTCAAAGAACAAGCTCTGGGATTCATGGATCGCCGTAGAGCGCGCCAGCGCAACGGGCTGACCGGCCCATGCTCGCGGAAGGTTTTGCTCGTAGCGGGCATGTCCGGTTTCGTGGATCACGCCGAAAAGCGCGCTGAGCAGTTCATCTTCATCGTAACGCGTGGTGATACGCACATCTTCCGGCACGCCGCCGCAGAACGGGTGGGCGCTAACGTCCAGACGACCGCCGTTAAAATCGAAGCCAAGCATTTTCATCGCTTCCAGGCCCAGCTCGCGCTGCGTGGCGGTCGGGAAGGGACCCTGTGGCGGAACGAACGATCGTTGAGCCTGTTTTTCCACAACCTTTGCCAGCAACTCCGGTAGCCAGGACTTCAGATCGCCGAACAGCACATCCAGGCGAGCGCTGGTCATGTCGGGTTCAAAGATATCCAGCAGCGCGTCGTAAGGCGTGCAGCCTTTAGCCTCAGCGCGCAGGCGGGCTTCTTCACGACTGAGTTTCACCACCTCTTTCAGGTTGGCTGAAAAGCCCTGCCAGTCGTTGGCCGGACGCTGAGTGCGCCACGCGTGTTCACACCTGCTGCCCGCCAGCGATTTGGCCTCTACCAGCGATTCCGGCAGTAAAGTTGCCTGCTGGTAGTGGCGCGTCATTTCACGCAGGTTGGCCAGCTCAACGTCGTTCAGATCTTCGTCTGCCGCCGCCGCCAGCCATTCACCCACTTTTTTATCGGTCAGGATCTGATGTTGCAGGACGCTCATCTCCGCCAGCGCTTCACCGCGCGCGGCGCTGCCGCCTGGCGGCATCATGGTGAACATGTCCCAGCTGGCGATGGAGGAGAGGTGAGAGAAGCGGGAGAGGCGCTGGAAGGTTTTTGTAAGAGATTGATAAAAATGGTTATTTTTCATTCTGTGCTCTCGTTGTGTTTGAATGTCATAACGAGCATACAGAGGTTCATATCTGATTAAAACATATGTTACTTATTTAAATGACGTTGATATTCTATGTTATCGAATAATCTGCGCAAATAAATATTGTTGTTTATATTGATTGGGTGAATTATTTGAATGTTGAAAATAGCTCTCATAGTCAAATATAGAAGAGTGTATAGGAATATTCTTACCTGGCGCGATATTCAATGCGTCAAAGTCAATTAATAGGCAACTCTTATAATGAATAAATTTATTTTCTGCGCGATTGCAGCGCCTTTGCTAAGTGGCTGCGCGATGCAACCCGTTCCTTCTCAGTATAGAAATGCCACAATTACCCTTATTGGGCATAGTAAGGCAGAAGCAATGACTGATTTAGGGATACCAACACGTACAATGCCCATCAATGGCAGTCAGACGATGTATCAGTGGGATAGTAATCAGGGGACAACGTCTGTCGGTTCTTTTAGCACTGATACTAATGCTGTGACGGTGAGTGGTTCCAGTTATCAGGGATATGGTAACGGTTTTTCTGGGGGGGCGGTTGGAACATCTGACACCACTGGAAATTATGGCAGTGCTACGGCAACCCATATTTGTGCATTGTCATTATCAATAGATAATAAAACTGATAAAGTACTTTCGGGCACCTTCAATGGAACTGTTGATGAAGCTTGCATGAATCATTTTAGCAATGTTATTACATTGGACCCTAACGCGGTTAATGCTAATAAAGCAGCAATAATGCATAACCAGCATGTAAAAGAGGCTAAAGCAGTGGTGGGTGTATTGGCTATTGTTGGCGCAGGTATTGCCGCTTATAATACTCGTTGATTTAAGTCATTTAAAAAGAAAGGCCATCAAATTTGGCCTTTCGTAATATGCAATATCGTCAGTGCAATTAAATTTAATGCAATCGTTTATGCAGGCTCGCGCTCACCAGCAGTGCCGCGCACAGCATCAGCGCGATAAATCCGCCCACGCCGTTCCAGCCGTAGTTATGCCAGAACACCCCGCCGAGCGTACCGGCTATGCTGGAACCAAGATAGTAACTGAACAGATACAGTGACGAAGCCTGACCTTTAGCGCGGCGCGCGCGTGGGCCAATCCAGCTGCTGGCAACGGAATGCGCGGCAAAGAAGCCCGCAGAGAAGAGCAGCATTCCGGCAAAAATCAGCCACAGGGAAGAGAAAAGCGTCATCAGCAGTCCGAACAGCATCACGGCGGTGGATACCAGCATCACCGGACCACGGCCGAAGCGCGCGGTCATGGCGCCCGCTTTTGGCGAACTCCATGTCCCGGTGAGATATGCCACAGAGAGCAAACCCACTAATGCCTGGCTAAGATGCCACGGTGAAAGCATCAGACGATAGCCAATGTAGTTGAACAGCGTCACGAACGAGCCCATCAGTAGGAAACCGGTCAGGAACAAACGGGGCAGCCCTTGATCGCGCCAGTGCAGACGAAAGTTGATAAATAACGTTTTCGGACGCAGGGAGGTCGGGCGGAAATGGCGCGATTCCGGCAGGATTTTCCAGAACATCAGCGCCGAAGCGAGGGCGAAGCAGCCGATAACGGCCAGCGCAATGCGCCAGTTAAAGAAATCGGTAAACACACCGCTGAGCAGCCGTCCGCTCATCCCGCCGATAGAGTTCCCGCTAATGTACAGCCCCATGGAGAAGGCCACGAAGCTCGGGTGGATCTCCTCGCTGAGATAGGTCATCCCGACCGCCGCCACGCCGCTCAGGGATAACCCAATCAGCGCGCGCATGACCAGAATGCCGTGCCAGCTGGTCATCATGGTGGACAGCAAGGTACACACGGAGGCCAGCATTAACGCCGTTACCATAACCTGCTTACGCCCGATGGCATCCGAAAGTGGCCCGGTGAACAGCAGACCGATCGCCAGCATCCCGGTTGAAATGGAGAGCGAAATACTGCTGCTGGCTGGCGACACGCCAAATTCATGCGACAGGACCGGCAGGATCGGCTGAACGCAGTAGAGCAGGGCGAAAGTGGCGAGACCCGCTGAGAAGAGCGCCAGCGTGACGCGCATAAACTGGGGGGTACCACGTTTAATAAACTGAACCGGCTGCGGTGCTGCGGGTAAATCATCAATGTCGCTGGCCGGCGCGATATCAACGGTCGTTGTACGGCTCACACATAATCCTTGCTTAAACATCCCCGTGGTTTCTGGTGACGGGTATGACCACAAGATTAGGGTAGGAAAATGTAAATATTCTGTCTAATATATTAATAATCTCAAATGATACTTTAAAAATATGAATATCGAGCTGCGCCATCTACGCTATTTTGTCGCCGTCGCCGAAGAGCTGCATTTTGGTCGTGCGGCGGCAAGGCTGAATATCTCTCAGCCACCGCTAAGCCAGCAGATACAGATCCTGGAGCAGCAGGTCGGGGCGCGTCTGCTGGCGCGAACCAACCGCAGCGTGAGCCTGACGGCGGCGGGAAAACAGTTTCTTGCCGATAGCCGACAGATCCTGAGTATGGTGGAGGACGCCGCCGCCAGAGCGGAACGGCTTTATCTCGGGGAGACGGGAGAGCTGCGCATCGGGTTTACCTCATCGGCCCCCTTTATCAGCGCTGTTTCACAAACGCTATCCTCGTTTCGCCGTAACTTTCCGGATGTGCATATTCAGACGCGCGAAATAAATACCCGGGAGCAGATATCGCCGCTTAACGAAGGATCGCTCGACCTGGGGCTGATGCGTAACACGCAGTTGCCTGATACCCTGGCGTGGCAGGTGATCCTCCGCGAACCGCTGATGGCGATGATCCCCCGGGATCATCCGCTCGCCGCGCAGCACAGCGTCACGCTGGCTGAACTGGCGAAAGAGCCGTTTGTCTTTTTTGACCCACAGGTGGGTACCGGGTTGTATGACGATATTCTTGGTCTGATGCGGCGATATGGCCTTGTCCCGACTATCGCGCAGGAGGTGGGGGAAGCCATGACGATCATTGGTCTCGTTGCCGCAGGGCTTGGCGTATCGATTCTCCCGGCCTCATTTAAACGGGTACAACTGGCGGAAATGCGCTGGGTGAAGATAGCCGAGCAGGATGCAGTCTCAGAGATGTGGCTGGTGTGGTCTAAACATCATGAACAGAGCCATGCGGCACAGCGTTTCAAAGAACAATTAATTACCGCTTCTCGCGGGCATTATTTATAGGGAAAAGTGGGCGAAAATGTGCAGTAAATCACATGGCTAAGTAAAAATTTGACGTCAGCCATTGAAGTGCTTCACCATAGCCCTCAGTTTATTTCGAAGCTCGAAAATAAGGGAGTACGAGGTGGTTGCTGATAGTCAGCCAGGGCATATCGATCAGATCAAGCAGACCAACGCGGGTGCCGTTTATCGCCTGATTGATCAGCTTGGTCCGGTTTCGCGTATCGATCTTTCGCGCCTGGCACAACTGGCACCCGCCAGTATTACCAAGATTGTCCGCGAAATGCTGGAAGCCCATCTGGTTCAGGAGACAGAAATTCAGGAGCCGGGCAGTCGTGGCCGTCCGGCGGTAGGGCTGGTGGTGGAAACGGAAGCCTGGCACTACCTGTCGCTGCGGATTAGCCGCGGGGAAATCTTCCTCGCGCTGCGCGACCTCAGCAGCAAGCTGGTGGTGGAAGACCGGCTGGAACTCCCGCTTAATGCAGAGCAACCACTTCTCGATGCCATTCTGACCCACATCGACCAGTTCTTTATTCGTCACCAGCAGCGTCTTGAACGTTTAACGGCGATTGCGATCACCCTGCCGGGAATTATTGATACCGAAAATGGCATTGTGCACCGCATGCCGTTTTATGAAAACGTCAAAGAGATGCCGCTGGGCGACGTGCTGGAAAACCACACCGGTGTACCGGTCTACATTCAGCATGATATCAGCGCCTGGACGATGGCGGAGGCGTTGTTTGGCGCTTCCCGGGGCGCGCGCGACGTGATTCAGGTGGTGATTGATCATAACGTTGGCGCTGGTGTGATTACCGACGGGCGTCTGTTGCATGCTGGCAGCAGTAGCCTGGTGGAGATCGGCCATACGCAGGTCGATCCGTACGGAAAACGCTGCTACTGCGGTAACCATGGCTGTCTGGAGACGATTGCCAGCGTCGAAAGCGTGCTGGAGCTGGCGCAAGTGCGGCTCAGCCAGTCGATGAGCTCCACGCTGCACGGTCAACCGTTAAGCGTCGAGGCACTGTGCGCTGCGGCAAGGCAGGGCGATCTGCTGGCGAAGGACATTATTACCGGCGTGGGCAATAATGTCGGGCGCATTCTGGCCATTATGGTGAATCTGTTTAACCCGCAAAAAATACTGATCGGCTCCCCGCTCAGCCAGGCGGCGGATATCCTCTTTCCGGCGATTTCCGCCTGCATCAATCAGCAGGCGCTTCCCGCGTACAGTAAAAACATCGTGGTCGAAAGTACGCAATTTTCCAACCAGGGCACCATGGCCGGCGCCGCGCTGGTAAAAGATGCGATGTACAACGGCTCGTTACTGATTCGTTTGCTACAGGGCTAACTCTTTTCCAGAGATGTACGAAAAATTGCGCTATCTCAAGCCCGGTAGCGCACGCATCCCGTAGACTTTCCCCACTGAATTATTTACCTGGTTTATATTTTGAAGCATACCCAAGAGGTGGAATGAGTCATGCTTAAGCGTTTCTTTATTACTGGTACGGATACGTCTGTCGGGAAGACAGTCGTATCCCGCGCGTTACTCCAGGCCCTGGCGGCAAGCGGTAAACGCGTTGCAGGATACAAGCCGGTTGCAAAAGGCAGTAAAGAGACGCCAGAAGGGCTGCGCAATAAGGACGCCCTGGTTCTGCAAAGCGTCTCGTCTCTGGAACTGCCTTATGATGCCGTCAATCCTATCGCGTTAAGCGAAGAGGAAAGCAGCGTCGCTCACAGTGGGCTTATCAACTACAGCCTGCTTTCTGATGGCCTGGCAAATCTGAGTGAAAAGGTTGACCACGTTGTCGTTGAAGGGACCGGTGGCTGGCGCAGCCTGATGAACGATTTACGTCCCCTTTCCGAATGGGTGGTGCAGGAGCAATTGCCGGTGATTATGGTCGTGGGCATCCAGGAAGGGTGCATCAACCATGCCTTGCTGACGGCGCAGGCTATCGCTAATGACGGCCTGCCGCTGATTGGTTGGGTGGCGAATCGTATTAACCCGGGCCTTGCGCACTACGCTGAAATCATCGACGTGCTGAGCAAAAAGCTGCCTGGCCCGCTGGTAGGCGAACTGCCTTATCTGCCCCGCGCAGAGCAGCGCGAATTAGCGCACTATATCGATCTCTCGGCTTTCGGCGGTATGCTGGCCATAGATCGAGTCGTGGCGTAGCGTTCTCGACAATACCGATGCCACAACACAGGCAACCAGCAAACCGGGAAGTAAAAAATACTGCCCGGTCATCTCACAGACCATCAAGGCCGACATGATTGGCGCATGCGTTGTGGCGGCGAGCAGTGTCGCCATTCCCGCCAGCCCAAGCAGGATCGCCGTCTCAGAGCCAGGAAACCACAGCGCAAAGATCTGCGCAAACAGCATTCCCGTTGCCATACCAACGAACAAGGTTGGCGTGAACACGCCTCCCGGCGCGCCGGACCCGCTGCTTGCCAGTACCGCCAGCAGCTTGCAAATAAAGACGCCGGCAATCACCGACAGCAGCGGCGGCGACTGCAAAAACGCCTGAACCACGCTATAGCCATTCCCCCATACTTTCGGCGTCAGCAGCGACAGCAGCCCGACGATCAGACCACCCAGCGCCAGCTGCCACGGCGGTGAGAGTTTGAGACGCAGAAACAGCCTGTGGCTGGCCGCCATCAGCCACATCAGCAGCGGGCCGCAAACGCCAGCCAGCAGGCCCACGCCAACGATCAGGAAATAATCCACCGCCGTAAGCATCTCGCTGAGATGGACATCATATAGCGTATTCGCGCCGGGACTTAACAGGCGGGTGGTCAGCAGGGCCACTACAGCGGCAATCACCACCGGGCCGAGGGAGGCCAGCATCAGCGTGCCAAACAGGATCTCTGCGATAAACAGGCTGCCCGCCAGCGGCGCATGATAGGCGCTGGCCATCCCGGCGGCGGCACCGCAGGCGATCCACAGTTTCCATTCGGATTTTGGCGTACAACGTTGTGCAAAAAAGGAGGCGGCGAGGGCGGCGAGCAGGATCATGGCACCTTCACGGCCGATGGCGCTGCCGCTGGCGACCACCAGCAACGACGCGAGGGATTTCACCAGGCTGGCGCCGTAGTCAAACTGGCCGTCACCCGTCTCAAGCGCTTCCATATAATCGGTCGGGGCGTGGGGACGTTGTGCCGTCATGCGCTGCCATCCCCACAGCAGCATCCCCGCGGCCAGACCACCCAGCGCAGGCGTCAGCGCCCGCCGCCAGGGCGATAACGCGGCTGCGGCGTTCACCAGACTTCCGCTTTCGTTGCTGAGAAATAGCCACTCCAGCAGATACATGCTGTGGCGGAACACCGCAACGGCCAGCGCCGCCAGCACGCCGGTGACGGTAGCAATCAGGAGACGGCGAAACATCGCGCGGATGTCGGGGTAAGCGTGAAGACGTTGCATGGAGTCGTGATTTAACGGGGACGATACAATATTGTGGCGGGAAATCGGGAGGTTAGCAAAAGGTATGCGTGCGGATTCGGAAGGAAATAAATCGGAGTGTTACTACCTCAATAAATACAGATTAACCTTAAGGCTTTCTCAATGAGTAAGATATTGAAATATATTGTTTTTATACTGATGTGGAGGTGGTAGAATTGAATCTATTTTTCAAGGAATAGAGAATATATACCGATGGGATACCGTACCGATAATTATGGACGGGGGCAGGCGCTGGAAAATGACAAGACAACCACCGGCGCCAGATGTATTGCTTCCATCACGGACAGCACTGAATTTGGCCGCAGAATTCTCAGGGTAGGTGATAAAACGACCCCCTGTCCCAGATGCGGAATACGGGGAGTGATCGTCACAGGTGAGCCACGCGTAAGTTTTCACGGTGTACCCGTAGCCGTTCATGGGTCAGAAGTACATTGTGGTTGTCCACCGGGTTCGAACAGGGTGGTTGCCCCGGCCGATCAGTGGCTGGGACGTGGACGTGACCCGGTTGATGTTGCCAGGGAAGAACACGCCGCAAAGCTGGCAGATGAAAAGCTGGCCGAAGAAAAACGCAGGCAGGAGGAAAGGGAGCGTAGCCGGGTATTTGCAAAATCCTGTCTGCGCGGCGATGGCTGCAATGATGCCGGTGACCAGCGCGAACCCCACACTAATTTTGCCGATATGGCATTTTTTCAGGCCATGCCCGCCAGCGACTCCGCAACCGATTCAGATGCTCCGCAGCACGCACAGATTGCTATAAAGAAAAAGCCGGAAGAGATTTCCAGACCGAAGAAGCGCAGCGCTCTCTGGCGATGGTGGAACGGTAACCATGAGGAAATGGATTATCAGGCCATCGTTGCTGCTGCTGCATCAGCTGCACGGGCGCAGGCGGCCACGGCAGGCACAAGCCTGCTGGAGCTGGTAAGTGGCCGGGCACTGACCTACGGCACGTGGGCTGTGTGTGGCGCTGTTGCCGGACCGGGTGCACCCGTGGCAGGTCTACTGGTGGGGATGATGCCCGGCAGGCTGAATGACGGCGAACAGGACTTCATTGACCGTATGCGCCTGGAGCAGATGAACGAAGCCCCAAGCCGTGTTCGCTATACGTGGGAAAACGGCAGCAGGGGGAACCCGGTACCGCATGGCTGGCACACACCGCCTGGCCGGGATAGTGTGCGCGTCAGAAAAATGGAATATGACAGCAGGGTGCAGGCGTACACGTTTACCACCGAGGAAGACCCGCGCATCACCATCGTCTGGACGCCTGACCGGACAGATGAGAAAACGCCGTGGAATACCGGCAACCAGACACGGCCAGTGCTGCCGAAATCGGTGGTTGTTGACCCGCTGCCGGATAATACCGGTATAACGGCGACCACCAGCCCTACCCCTGAGGAAAAGAGTTTCGCAGATTACATACTGATCCTGCCGTTCCCTGACCTGCCGCCAATTTATATCTACCTGAGCAAACCGCCGGTGGAGTTTCTGGAGGTCGAGTTATACAGTGACTTTAAACGTCGTTCGCGGCAGGGGATTTATGAGGCGGATCATATGCCGTCAAGAGCTGCCGTTGATGCATATCTGAGAGCTAATTATCCGTTGTTAGACGATGATGAAATACTTGCGCTCACTGATAAAGTTGCTGCCATCGTGATCCCGAAAGAGATGCATCAAAAAATAAGCGAGACATATGGTGGACGTAATACGCCTACACAAATTGAGCTTGACTCGAGGAACCTCAGGGCAGCAGTTGACCGCAATCTGGATGCCATAAAACCGGCATTGAAAGAGCATGGAGCAACTGAAATCCAGATCGAAGAAGCAAGGGTAAAAATGCATAAAATAAACAGTGAAACGAGGTTGTACAAATGACGGTAAACGTTGAAGCGCTGATAAATAGTCTTGGTAAATCTTATCAATATATGCTTGATAAGGATTTAATTCCGTATAAATCTCCACCAAAAGGAGCTTCTGGTACGCCAACCATTAATCTCGAAATGGCTCAGGAAGGAATTTTTCTTTCTTTCTGGCGGGAGGGGCGGATATTGAAATCTGTCACACTCAGAATTCAGCACGAACCTGCGTCCAGTTGGACATTTCCTAATGAACTACCAGCACCTTTGCAGGTGTCTATGTCACGCAAATGGGTTAATGAAAATCTTGGTGAGCCTCTACGAAGTGCGCCGCCTTACGCTGTAATGAATAAGGATTATGGCTGGACAGACCTTTATGAGGTAAAGGATTACGATATTCCTACCAGTATGCAAATTAACTATGACGTAGCGGATAGCGTGAGGTCTATAACCTTCATGCCAACGTCAGAGCTTCGCTGGTAGGTGTATTCAGTAACGTAACAAGTGAACAGACGAAACCTGCCGATCCGTCCAGAAAGGTAGAAAAATGAAGAACATATATACCATTGATATTTACAGCAAACAGACGGAAGATTTACTTTTCGAAATAGAAGTCTCGTCTGAAAAAGCAGATGAAATGGTAGATATTTTAGGGTTAAAGGCTAAAGAGCGAGAGGAGTTTATGCGTGTTATTGGGGCTTATAATCTAAGCAAAAATCAGGCGCCTCGGTTCGAATTGTTAGTCGGAAAAAATTTTGTTTCAGATGATGCAACCTTGCAGATCTCTGGAGGAGGAATTTAAGTTCTTAACTATTTTTCCTTCCAGAATGTTTACGCGGCACGAAGGGCTATTATGTTTTAATAGCCCTTGATTCGGTCCTGATGGTTAAGTTTCGCTATGAATATTCAACGCCCGGCGCGTACGCCCTGAACTCAAATACTCCGCAATATAATCCTGGGATATCTCGCCGTTATAGCGTCCGTCCTCGTCCACAATCGGCATCCAGCTGGTGTTGCTCTCATACAGGCGAGAAAGCACCACGCGCAGGTTATCCTCGGCCTTACCGGTCATGCGGAACGGATGCAGAATATCCCCGCAGCTGCCGCTGGCGTTACGCGCTTCACGGCGCTTCACAAAGCCGAGCGGTTTGCCGTGCTCATCAACCACGGTAATGGCGCGAATATCGTTGTCATCCATGGTGGCGAAGGCCTCCGGCAGCGGCGTCGATTCGCGTACCGTAATGGTAGGCTGCTGGTCGGTGACGTCGCCCGCCGATACCAGCAGCAGGCGTTTCAACGTCCGGTCCTGACCAACAAACGAGCCAACAAACTCATTCGCGGGTTTCGCCAGCAGCTCGTCCGGGCTGGCGCACTGCACGATACGCCCCTGACGGAAGACGGCAATACGGTCGCCCAGCTTCAGCGCTTCGTCAATATCGTGGCTCACCAGCATCACGGTCTTTTTCAGCTTGCGCTGCATCTCAAGGAATTGGTTCTGGATCACCTCACGGTTGATCGGGTCGACTGCACCGAACGGTTCATCCATCAGCAGGACCGGAGGATCGGCTGCCAGCGCGCGGATGACGCCGATGCGCTGCTGCTGGCCGCCGGACATTTCACGCGGATAGCGGTGAAGGAATTTATGCGGATCCATTGCCACCATATCCATCAGCTCTTCGGCACGGGATTTACAGCGTGCCTTGTCCCAGCCCAGCATGCGCGGCACGACGGTAATGTTCTCTTCGATGGTCATGTTCGGGAACAGGCCAATCTGCTGGATCACGTAGCCAATGTTGCGGCGCAGGGTCACGGTGTCCATTCCGCTGGTGTCTTCGCCGTTAATCAGGATTGTCCCGCTACTTGGCGTAATGAGACGGTTGATCATCTTCAGTGTAGTGGTTTTCCCGCAGCCGGACGGGCCGAGCAGCACGCACATTTCCCCTTCAGGCACGTTCAGGTTGACGTTGTCGACGGCCTTAAACGTCTGGCCGTGTTTCTGTGAAAATTGTTTGGTGAGGTTTTCCAGTTTTATCATTATCGAATCCCCTTCGGAGTCAGTACCACCTGCAAACGGTGCAGCAACCAGTCGAGCACAATCGCTAAAAGACAAATCATCAGCGCGCCCGCAATCAACATACGAATATCACTCCCGCCAATACCGTTAAGCAGCAGCAGGCCCAGCCCGCCCGCACCGATCACGGCGGCAATCGCCATGACGCCAATGTTCATCACCACGGCGGTGCGGATACCGCCAAAAATCACCGGCAGCGCCATCGGGATCTCCACCCAGCGCAGACGCTGCCAGAAGGTCATGCCGATGCCGCGTCCCGCTTCTCGCAGGCCGGGGGGCAGGCTGTCGAGCGCCGTATGGGTGTTACGCACAATCGGCAGCAGCGAATAGAGGAACACCGCAGTAATCGCGGGCAGGGCGCCAATGCCCTGACCGATCAGCGAAAAGAGCGGGATCATCAGGCCGAAAAGCGCAATTGACGGGATGGTGAGCACAATGGTGGCAATCCCCAGCACCGGCGTTGCCAGCCATTTATGGCGGACAATTAAAATGCCCAGCGGCACGCCAATAATAATCGCCAGGCCGACGGCGAGTGCCACCAGCCACAGGTGTTGCAGCGTCAGGGTTAAGAGATAGTCCCAGTTGTCGAGAATATAGTGAATTGTCTCCATAGCGCCTCCTACAGCAACTGTTTGCTACGCAGGAAATCACGGGCGACCTGCTGCGGTGACTGATGGTCGATATCCACCTTCTTATTCAGGTCGGTGATAACGTCGTTATTGAGCTGGGCTGAGAGGGTGTTCAGCGCCTCCTCCAGCCCCGGGTTAGCCTCCAGCGTGTCTTTTCGAACAACTGGCGTCACGGCATAACTCGGGAAGAAGCCTTTATCGTCTTCCAGCACTTTAAGATCGAAGCCCTTTACGCGCCCGTCGGTGGTGTAGATCAGCCCCGCATCGACAAACCCGTCGCGCACCGCGTTATAGACCAGGCCCGGATCCATCTGGCGGATCTGCGGGCGGTCCAGCTCCATCTTGTAGGCCGCCTGCAACGGTTTCATCCCGTCGCTGCGTCCGGCAAATTCCAGGTCAAGGCCCAGCAGCCAGTTGTTATCCGGATCGGTTTTACGGATCTGCTCAATCTTTGCCACCATCTCAGACATGGTATTGATATGTTCAGCCTCGGCGCGCTTGCGCTGCATGGCAAAGGCATAGGTATTGTTCATATCGGCAGGTTTAAGCCACACCAGACCGTGCTTCGCGTCGAGGCGTTTCACCGTCTCGTATGACTCCTGCGGCGACATGCGTTTGTTGATGTGGTTGAAGATGATCAGCGACGTGCCGGTGTACTCCCAGGTCATATCAATCTGCTTGTTGATCATCGCGTTACGGGAAATCACCGTTGCAATATTGGTCTGCGGCTGCACCTGAAACCCTTTCTTTTGCAGATACTGCACGGTCATGGCCGAGAGAATGTGCTGCTCGGTAAAGCTCTTGGTTGCCAGGATCAGCGGCGCGGCGAGCGCCTGGCTGGTGAAGAGCGCGGCGGCGCATAGCGCCGTCAGGCCGGAAAACAGTCTCATAGAAGCTCCTTGTTATAATTATCGCGCGAGATGCGGGCTCAGTAGTCGACCCAGTGCCGCCAGCAGCGTATCCAGAATCAGGGCGAACAGGGCGGTGGCCGCCGCGCCCAGGATCAGCGTCGGGAAGTCATTCAGGTAGATCCCAGGGAAAATCAGCTCGCCGTAGCTGCTGGCGCCAATCAGGAATGCCAGCGGTGCGGTACCGACGTTAATCGCAGTGGCAATGCGAATACCAGAAAGCATCACCGGCCACGCGTTAGGGATCTCAACCTGACGCAGGCGCTGCCATTTGGTCATGCCGATACCGTTTGCCGCCTCCAGCAACGACGCGGGAACAGAGCACAGCCCGGCATAGGTGTTACGCACAATCGGCAGCAGAGAGGCCAGAAAGAGGGCGATAATGGCCGGTTTATCACCGATGCCAATCACCACCATCGCCAGCGCCAGAACGGCCAGCGGCGGCAGGGTGTTACCCACGTTAAAGATTTGCATCACATATTCGGCGATACCACGCGCGGCTGGACGGCTCAGCAAAATACCGCTTGGAATGCCCACCAGCAGGGCAAAGAACATTGATGAAAAGACCAGAATCAGGTGCTGTTGCCCGAGGTAGATCAGGTCAACCTGGCGCGCCTTAATCGTCTCCAGTCCAATTCCCCAGGTGAGGAGAGCGAGAACCACGATAATCGCGCCGACAAAAAGCAGCGAACGTTTAAGTAATGGGTGCATTGCGGTGTGTCTCCCTGTGCGCATGCGTTATAGCAACCACCGGTTGCCTGTTGTTATGCCATGTTTCGGCAGGGGTACTTCACCTATAGCAAGCGAAACGGAAGGGTTCCAGCGAAGGGGGTAAAACAGTAACCCTATGAAATTAGTGACAACCTGGGTGAAGCCTTATGGCATAAGGGCTGTCAGTGGGCAGGCAGAATAGTCTTAAAGAAGCACGCCTTACGTGACAATGTCACGTAAGGCGTGCTGATTAAACCTGTCGACTAAGCGCGGCGCGCACTTTTCGTACCCGCCACGAGATGCGGACGATAGAGAAGGCGGCGACGACTACCAGCAGCAGGCCCAGCGCCAGCATCGCGTGGAATCCAAACTCTCTGAACAGGATCAGCCCCGCGATACCTCCGCTGATAAAGGAGAAAAGGGTAGTTAAATGGGTTTTGAGCTGACTCTTTTGCGCGGCCGTATCTTTGGAATAATCCCGGCGCATCATGGCGACCATAACGGAGGCCAGCGAAATGCCCGCATCGGTCAGCGTGCCGGTGATGTGTGTGGATCTTACCCGTCCACCGGATAGCTGAGTGGAGGTGGAATTATGAATTCCCATCAACCCGCACAGGAAAATAATAATCTCCTGATTCGTGGCAAAGGAGTGAAAATACATTTCGTACAGGGATACCCCTGCCAGTAATAGCCCTTCAACAAACAGAACCTGGCTGAATACCAGCCTGATGTTATGGATAATCCCCCAGATAACAATAATCCGCGCAGCGATGGCACCTGAGACAAACGAAAGAATAATGGTGCCGAAGAAAAGAATATCGCTGAGATCGGTGGAGGAAACTTCGCTGGATAGCTGCGAGGTATTGCCCGTCATATGCGAGGGAAAAAAGCCGAACGCGCCCAGCGCAATGGCATTCAGCAGTCCCGCGGAGGTCGCCAGCCAGAAGGCAAGACGACGATCCTCCTGATGCGTTCGTTCTTTCTTTAATTTAATCAGCAAAGAATACCTCCGGTTTGAGCTTTGCCTGAACGCTCAAGCTAACAAAGCGATGTCGCTGGCTGACCAGGATATTGCTTAATTATTATTTCAACGGGAGGAGTGCGAGGTTTTGTAATTAAATAAAATAACCTTGTTAATATAATGCTTTATTGCTGATGACGCGAGCAGACTGGCGGGCATAAATACCGGCCCAGTATGCATGCTCGCTGGAGCGGGATGGGATTTGATTCAGTGTAGACATAGGTGTATTTCACAACGACGAGAAGAGAAGCCAGCATCTGGTCGCCGCTGTTCCTGGGAATGTACAGATCGCCAGCCAGGGTGATCCCGTATCGGCTCTCGAACGTCACCTTGCGGTGGTCGACTTTATCGCTCTCGGCGAAGGTCTTATCCCAGGTTGTCACCATCGAAACGCGGGCGTCAGGATTTCGTCTTTCTTACTAATCCATTGTTTTAACTAAACTTAATGATTCGCATAGCAGCACAGCGGACAGTTTGGGTGAATGTTTTCATTCGACGCTGGCGTCCGGCTGGGGCCGGATGATTGCCGTGTGCATCACGCCCGATATGGAGATGGCTGTGTTGACGCCCTGGCGCATTTTCGGCGCTATGGTTTCCCGCAGACGCCCGCCGATCTGGATGCTCATCCCTGCATTGCCTACCAGTTCGCCGACGGTAACCACTATCAATGGGAGCTTGTGCAGGATGGGAAGCGAGTGACTCACCGCCCGGAGGGGCAATGGGCCTTTTCCGACAGCTACATGGAGGCCGAAGCGGCCCGGCTGGGACTCGGGCTGGCCTATGTCCCGGTTGAGCTGGTGGCTGACGATCTGGAGCGTGGCACGCTTATACGCGTCTTACAGCGCTACAGCCTGCGGATGGACGGACTGTACCTCTATTATCCACACCGCAACGTATCCCCGGCGCTGAGAGCGGTGATTGATACGCTGAAAATTTAGGGTGCCTCTTCGCTACGGTCTATACAGCCCCTGCGTTTGTGATACGCTACTATTTTATATAGCGCAGCTCAACTAAGGCTCTGAAATGACAAAAATAACGCCAGAATATACGGTAGTTGACTTATCACGTTGGGCAAGAAAGGAACACTTTGAAGTATTTCAGGGCTTTGCTCAATCTACATTTAACCAAACGGTTCAGCTGGACATTACCGTGCTGCTAAAGCATATCAAAGAGGTTGGCTGGAAATTTTATCCTGCGATTATTTCCCTTATTTCTCACGTCGTAAACCGGCATCCGGAATTCCGTATGGCCATGAAGGATGATGAGCTTGTAATATGGAATGAGGTTCATCCAAGCTATACCCTTTTCCATAAAGAAACGGAGACGTTTTCATCGTTGTGGAGTCATTACGATGGAAATATTCACCATTTTCAGCGCGTTTATGCAGAAGATGTTGCCCGCTATGGCAATATCCTTGCTTACTGGCCTAAGGAAGAGTCCCGGGAGAATATATTTTTCATATCTGATATTCCGTGGGTCAGTTTTAGCAGTTTTAACGTCAACGTCGCTAACATGCGGAATTTTTTTGCGCCCATGTTCACGTTTGGAAAATACTATAACCAGGATGAAAAAGTCTTGTTGCCTTTCGCCGTTCAGGTCCATCATTCTGTTTGTGATGGCTTCCATGTAGCCAGGATGATCAACGAGTTGCAAGAGTTATGTGATAATTTACCACACCATTCAGGGGCGCCGAACGTGTGATTCACGTGTTTTTAACATACGTCTGACGAGAGGAAATGCTGTAACCAAATTTTACGCCAGAACAGATTAAAATATTCAATCGCATTGTTTTCGAGAAGATCGACATAATGCATGATTAAGCCGCGAGCCGTTTCCGGCCCGCGGCGGCATGACAGGTGATGAGTCGTTCTGACGATCAGGCGGCTTTGACGGCCAGGATTTTTTTGCTGCTATCCGCATCTGATGCTGTTTTATCCGTTGCAGCATTGCGCTCGGGAAGCTTGCTGGTACGCAGGATATGCTGCACGGACTCTTTCTGCTCGGCAAGATACAGACCAAGGTTTTCCGCCTGCGTTTCATCCATCTGCATTCCGCTTTGCAACAGCCAGTCGGTAAACGCTTCTGCCATATCGAGCAGTTTGTCGTGAGCGTCAGCCTCTTTCTTACTGGCAAATGTCATTTTTTCTTCACCTTTTCTTACGACAACAAATTTTGTTTCAACAGCCATTGCGCACCCCCGTATACTGTAATTATATACAGTATAACAGTTGTGACGTTGTGTTGCAGCAAAAATGTGCGAACCTGGCCTGCACAACGGGTGGACAAGCCAGGCGCTGTTATCGGTACAGCGTTTTTTCGGCAATCGGGATCAGCAAAGTGGACTGCCATTCCGCCAGCGTCAGCTGGGCAAGTTTACCCAGCGCGGTGTAGAACGGATGAGCCGCGTTTTCAACGAATACGGTCAGGAAACGCGTGCTCCATGGCAGCAGATGCCAGGCCAGAAGCTGGTCGCGTTCTGTTTCGCGACCGTTCTCGGCAAGCCATGCCGCCAGCATCAGCAACGTTCCGAAATGATCTTCAGGCTCATTCTGCTGCATCTCAAAGGCGATATGGTTTTCACGCATCCACTGACGCAACGCGAGGGTCGAATCGCCAAACAGCACTGACTCGCGATCAAGCCAGACCGAGCCCCACGGGGGGGCGGGCAGGGCATACGGGCCAATAAACAGACGCTGCCAGGCGTCTTTCAACGCTTCATCCGATGGGGTCTTAAACATACTGGCGACAGGCAGCAGGTTTTCCTCCGCCAGCGGCCAGTCCTGAACCCAGTCACCTGCGGTCAGGGCACTCACCAGCGGCGCGGTCTGCTCGCTGTCTGGGGCGAAATAAAACAGCGCGCCCAGTACCCGGGCGCTGAACGCGAACGATTCGCGGTGTGAGACATCATTCATTACAACTTTCCTTACTTGCGCGCGGGTAGCCCCGCGCACCTGTGTTAACCTGCAATTGCTAACCCTGCGGTCATATGCAGACCATAAAATAGCCCACGGCCAATCAGTTCACCCAGCACCACCAGAACGACACCTGCAAACAGGCCGAGCGTTTTTTTCTCCTGACGACGAATAAGCGGGCAGATCCAGCAGCCTAAACCCGCCGCCAGCAACGCGATGCGCCACACCTGAAGCGAGCCATAATCTGGCAGCAGGGCGCTGGCCTGCTGGATGGAACTCTGTATCGTCCCCAGCGTATTGCTTTGCAACACGACGACCGCCACGCAGACGATAATTGCCAGTACGCTGACAGACGCGGCAAGAGTACCTTTGAATGTCACGTTTGCGACGCGTAGCAGCAGCGCGGCCAGCAGAGGACCAGCAAGGACCATCGTCAGGAAGAAGCTCAGCGTGGTGTAACCCGTATACCAGGTCGGGACAGTCTCTATCTGATAGACCCGGGTCATCGCCCAGACAAAAACGATACCCAGAAGCTGGCTGACAACCAGCCAGATTTTGCCCAAAGCTGGGGGCATTTTACCGATAACCGACACCAGCCACCAGAAACCGCCCACGGCAAAGAAGATCGAACCTGCCGCGATCTCATTACTCAGCGCTGACGCGCCCACGCGGTTAAGCGAGTTGAAGGCACGCAGCGGGGAGCCAAGATGCAGCACCGAAGCCATAAACCCAATACCCATTACCAGCCAGAGAAAAAACAGGCTGCGCACGATGCGCATTCTGGCCTTGTCATCATTTTCCTTAAGCCAGACGAAGCCCATCACGATTAACGCGCCGGCCACGCACTGCCCGAAAACGGTGAAGATCACCAGCGGCCATTCATGCCATCCACTTCCCATCTCACACCTCCTTCGGGTTTGCCAGGTAGCCGGTGGTGTCCCCCGTCGGACGGCTGTTGGCGTTA